>MWOY01000109.1 GCA_002026015.1 Prochlorococcus sp. HOT208_60m_808G21
GAATTTATTAAATGAGTTTAAATTTCATCATGGATATTACATTTGCATCATTAATTTTTGCATCTCGCACAATCCCTACAGATTTTGGATTAGTAGCTGCAGCTATTGCAGGAGCTGGAAGTTTGCTATTCATTGCTTTACGATTTGTTCCTGATGCAAGTAATTAAATAACAGGAACCATCTATAAGAAAATATATTTTTTTCTCAACTTTGTTTGGAAAATAGATTTGATTTATTTATCAACTAGATAATGAATAAATGGGTTTTGCTTGAACATAAAGTTTATTTTGCTAACTCTGTAGATATTCATTATGATTTTCTTGTTGAAGATGGAAAAGATTGTTTAACTTGGAAATTTTTAAAACTACCTCTATTAAATCAAGCTTCAATAGAAATTTATAAGCAGCCAAATCATAGACTTGTATGGTTATCCAGGATAGAACACGAACTTTCTGATAATAGAGGGTTTGTAAAAAGAATTGATCATGGAATATTTAAAAACGTATCTGATAAATTTGACTCTGAATATTACAGATTTATTTTGGATGGTGAACTTCTTCATGGTTTGTTTGAAATTTCGGCTAATTCTTGCCGATTGATCAAAAATTATTAATATTCATTTATAAATAAACGTAATATTTCTATTGAGAATTTTTGCAAATTAGTTATTCTTATTTAGCTATTGAGACTTGAGATTGGTACATATCAATCAGGTCGAGTTTGAAAATTTTAAATCTTTTGGGGGAAATGTAAAAATTCCTCTTGAAGAAGGTTTTACGGTGGTTACGGGTCCTAACGGTTCTGGGAAAAGTAATATTTTAGATGGAATTTTATTCTGTTTAGGTCTAGCTAATAGTAGAGGGATGAGGGCTGAAAGATTACCAGATCTAATAAATAACTCCAAAGTTAAAGAGGGTAAGTCATCAGAAACATCTGTATCAGTTAAATTTAATATTCAAGATTGGTCTCCCAGAGAGGACCTTCCGCCTTTGGAACTAGAAGAAGAAATTGCCCTTGATAAAGGTCAAAAAGAATGGTTAGTTTCTAGAAAATTAAGGCTTATGCCAGGTGGTTCTTATGCTTCTACTTATACTTCTGATGGAAAACAATGTACCTTGCAACAAATACAGAGAATATTAAGGGATATTAGTGTTGATCCTGAGGGCAGCAATGTTGTTATGCAGGGTGATGTAACAAGAATCGTATCAATGAATAATAAGGAGAGGAGAAATCTTATTGATGAATTAGCAGGAGTCGCACTTTTTGATACAAGAATAGAACAAACTAATGCAAAATTAAATGACGTTTTCGAAAGACAAGAAAGATGTGAAATTTTAGAAAATGAATTGCAATCTAGTAAAACTAAGCTTGAAAAAGAATGTGAAAAAGCAAAGCGATATAAAGAGTTAAAGGCAAAACTATTACAAATAACCGAACTTGAGAAAGTTCTTATTTTTGAAAAACAAGTTAAGCATGTTGAAGCTATAGAAAAAAAAGAAAGTGAAATTGAAAAAAATAAAATTTTATTTAATAAACAAAAAGAATCTATTAGTAAAGAAATATCAGTCTTAGAAGATGCTTTGAAAATACTTGTTGATGAGCTTAAGGAGAAAGGTGAGGATAAATTGATAAAAGTGAATTCTGATATTGGAAGTATTAATTCTAGCTTGAGAGAACTTGATAGGATATCAAGTCTGAATAAAGAAGAAGGTATTAAATTACAAAAACAGAGAGATGAAATTGCAATTTCTAAGAGGAATATCGAGTCAGAAAAGATGAGACACGAAAATTTCGATGATAATTTTTTAAATCAATTGAACTTGCAAATTGACGATCTCACTTTAAAACACAAACTATCAAGAAAAAAACTTTCTGATGCGGCTGGAGAATCTGGAGAATTCTCAAAACAAAGTATCAAATTAAATGCTGAGCTTGAAAGTATAAAAAATCAAATTAATCCTTTGGAAATAAAAAAAAGGAAAATTGAAGAAGAAACTATTCAAAATAATATTCAAAAAGATGAGATATTGTCACAGATCGAATCCTTAGACTTAGAAAATCAGAAACTTTTTCAGGGAAATCAAAGAAAAAAAGAGACATCCGATACAAAGAATAAAAACTTGGCAAGAAATAGCGCAGAAATTAATTCTTTAAAAAATGAAATCGATTTATTAATTAAAACTAAATCAAGGCTAAATAACGAGCAATTAAGGCTTGAAAAGGATTTATCTAGATTTGAAAGCAGGAAGGAAGCTTTAAACGAATCTAGAGGTTCATATGCTCTCAGAATTCTCTTAGAGGCAGGTTTAGAGGGTATACATGGTTATGTAGCTCAACTTGGAGAGGTCAGTGAGAAAAACAGATATGCACTAGAAATTGCTGCTGGAAATAGGTTAGGACAAATTGTTGTTGATAATGATCATATTGCTGCAAAAGCAATTGAAATTCTTAAAAAGAAGAAAGCGGGAAGATTAACTTTTTTACCTTTAAATAGAATTAAAAGTCAAAAAAAGAATTATGCAATTTCAAGATTTGAAAATAACAGGGAGAATGGATTTGTTGATAAAGCTATTAATCTAATTACTTTTGATGACGTTTATTCAGATGTTTTTCGATATGTTTTTGGAGATACTTTGGTTTTTTCAGACTTATCCTCAGCTAGGTTATCTACACAAAAAAATAGGTTGGTTACCTTAAGTGGTGAATTATTAGAAGCAAGTGGTGCTATTACAGGAGGCAGTAAGTTAAATAAAGATTTGGCTTATAGGTTTGGAATTAATAATGATAATGATGATTCCAGTCCTATAAAAGAAAGATTATTAGTTATCGAAGAAGCTTTAAAAGAGTCAAATAATGATTTGATACTAAAAAATAATAGACTAAGTATATTAAATTCTAACCGCAGTCAAATAATTGAAGATTGTGCCTCATTTAATAAAGAAATTGAAGTAAATCAAGATTCTCTTAAAGCTGTCTCGCAAAGAATTGAGGATTGTAAATCGAGAGTAAATAAACTTGATACTGCTAATAATTTATTAGTTAACGAGTTAGGTCATTTAAAAAATCAATTGAAGCCTTATCACGATAAGTTTGATCAACTACAAACCATTCAAAAGGCAAATTATGAAAAAAATCAAAAATCATCATTAATTGCTTTTAATGACGATTTTAATAATCTTGATAAAAAACTTGAATTACTTATTAAAGAGAGAAATACATTACTAGATAAAAAGAATCAATTTGCTTTAAATAAAGAGCGTATCAATAATTCATTAAAAATTACTTTACTACAAGAAAAAAACTTGCAGGAATCTATTAAACAACTCGCAATTGCTCATAGTGAATGGATAGAAAAAAGGGATCAATTTAAAAAAGAGCTTTCAGATCTCGATAATCAAAAAAATTCTTTAGAGAAGAATTTAGGTTTATTGAGAAGGAAAAGAGATGAATTAAACTCTTCAATTTCAAATAAAAGGCAAGAATATAATAACTATCTGTTAAAGCTTGAATATCTTGAAAGGGATATGCATTCCCTTAAAGAAGAGATGAGGAGCGAGAAAATAAAATTAGAAAATTATAAAAAAGATCTACCTAATCCTTCCCCGGAGTTTGGAGAATATGAAGGGAATAGTCTTGAATCTTTGCAATCAGAAATTTCGATTATAAATGCAAAACTAGAAAGCTTAGAACCAGTCAATATGTTAGCTCTTGATGAACTAGAAGAATTAATTGAGAGATTAAATGGTTTGCAAGAAAAATTAGAAATTCTATCTAATGAAAGATCTGAATTATTGCTGAGAATAGAAACTGTATCTACGATGCGTCAAGAAGCTTTTATGCAAGCATTTAAAGAAGTTGATAGACATTTTAGAGAAATTTTTGCAAATTTATCTGATGGAGATGGATTTCTTCAACTTGAAAATCCTAATTCTCCTTTAGAAGGAGGATTAACTTTAGTGGCTCATCCCAAGGGAAAAAATGTCAGAAGATTAGCGTCTATGTCAGGTGGTGAAAAATCGTTAACTGCTTTAAGTTTTTTATTTGCTTTGCAAAAGTATAAGCCTTCACCTTTTTATGCCTTAGACGAGGTTGATAGTTTTTTAGATGGTATTAATGTTGAAAGGTTGTCAAAACTAATATCAAATCAGTCATCAAATGCTCAATTTATAGTCGTAAGTCATAGAAGGCCTATGATTAGTGCATCTGAACGAACAATTGGGGTTGCGCAAGCAAGAGGTGCTAATACTCAAGTTCTTGGGTTACCAAATGCTGCATAAACACACTTTTTTAAATTTATACGTCAGAATGATAAAAAGAAATTTATGAGCTTGTCTAACACATCTGCTAATAAGAATCTTCCTAACTCGGTTCCTAGTGAACGTTTATGGTTAAGGTCAGAATTAATGGGAACACAAGTGATAACTACTGATACTGGAAGAAGGCTAGGCGTAGTTGGCGAAGTTGTTGTTGATATTGATAGAAGAGAGGTGGTAGCTTTGGGACTAAGAGATAATCCACTTACAAGATTTTTACCAGGTTTGCCAAAATGGATGCCTTTAGAAAGTATTAAGCAAGTTGGAGATGTCATATTAGTTGACTCCCTAGATTCTTTGAGTGAAAGTTTTTCTCCAGAAAGGTATGGGAAGGTAATTAATTGTCAAGTGATTACAGAATCTGGACAACTTCTGGGAAGAGTTCTTGGCTTTTCTTTTGATATTGAGACTGGGGATTTGATATCTCTTGTTATGGGTGCTGTTGGTGTGCCGCTTTTAGGCGAGGGAGTTTTAAGTACTTGGGAAATACCTGTTGAGGAAATTGTAAGTAGTGGTACTGATAGGATTATTGTTTATGAAGGTGCGGAAGAAAAACTGAAGCAACTAAGTAGTGGACTACTTGAGAAACTTGGAGTCGGGGGTTCTTCATGGGATGAAAGGGAAGTCAATGGATACTCAGCAAATCTTGTACCTGTTGAGAATCAGTTACTTTCAGGTTCTGAATCAGAACAGCAAAACAATTTGGTCGAGGAATATGAAGAGGTTGTTGAACAAGATGATTATGAAGATGATTATGAAGATGATTATGAAGATGAACTTGAATATGTTGAAATAAAGGGATCTGAAGAAGAACTAAATAATAGAAAAAAGCTATACATGGATAATGATGATTCTGATCAGATCCAGAATCAAAATATTGTTAATCAAATAGATGAAAAAAACAATATTGATTTAAAGCAAAAAAAACAATCAACTACTAATTTAGCTTCGAAAAGACCAATTCAAAATGCAACTGAAACTTTAGATATTGAACCACTAAACGAACAAAATTTAGTTCAAGATAATAAAAAATCAGAAAAGTTTGAAATTGATGATCCCTGGTAATTGTTAAAGTTTCTTTATTGAATTAACAATTATAGAAGCAAGTTTTTTTGCAGCACCTTTATCACCTCTTTCTTTGTTTAGATTATCCCTAATACTTTTTAATTGATCTTTATTTTTAATAAGAAATAATACTTCTCTTGCAATTTTTATTGTCGAAATATTACCTATCCTTTCAGGGACAATCATTCTTTTAGCTTTAATATTTGGCCAAGCAAAAAACTTCTTTTTTTTAAAATAAAATTTTTTAATTATAAAAGTTAGGAATCTATTTATGAATGAAATTTTTCCAACTACTCCAAAAATACCATCCCAAGCGTTCATCATATTTAAATGTTGAGTAGGCAGAACAACTAACATTGGAAGACTAATTGCTGCTAATTCTGCAGTATTTGCTCCTACAGTTGTAATTGCAAGATCACATTCTTTTAATATTTCATAGCAAGGATGTTTCTTGATTAGATAAATCTTTGTTTTTTTTGATGTTTCAATTACATAATCAAAACTAGAGTCTTTGAAGTTTTTAATTGTTTTGATTTTTGATGAGTAATATTTAGCAATTGGATTTTTGTTGCTTTGAAAAAATAAATATTCACTTTTATCAGTAGTTGGTGCAATGGGGATAATAAAATTTATATTTTGATTTTCTTTAGCGATATGATCTGCAACTTCTAAGAAGAAAGGAATTCCAACAGAAAGCTTTGCTTTCTTAGAACCAGGCAATAATGCAATGTAGTGTTTTTCTTCATTTCTTAGTGATATTTCGCTATTGAGTTTGATATCTGCCATCAAATCGCCAATTACTTTACATTTATATTTATATCTTTTAGGTATTAACTCTTTTACTTTTACATTCATAGCAGCAATTTCATTGGTCCATTTAGGCCATCGTGAAACCCATTCAGCATATGTGATATTTAAATAACCTAATCTTTTAGCTAATAAAATGCTCCAAAATTGATCCCCACCAAGGAAAATAACTATCCCTTTTTTTGGCCAATCAGCAAAAGAATGTGGCTTTATCAATAATTTCCAAAAACTTTTGGATTTTGTAATTAATTCGAATTTATTCCATGAATTTGCAACTAAAAATTCTTTACCAGTGGCATTTGGGCAAGGAACAAGGACTAACCTAAGAGTGAAATCTTGTTTATCTTCATCACATAGTGATTTATTTATTTTGTTTAGCTCATCCACTACAGGATTTACCCATGTAGTTAATTCACCAGGACCATTGGAAATTATAACTACTGCAACTGATTCTTTTTTCATTGCAGTTAAACCAGAATACATTAAATGCGGACGGCGAGACTTGAACTCGCAAGGCCGAAGCCACACGCTCCTTAGACGTGCGCGTCTACCAATTCCGCCACGTCCGCAAAGGGTTTTCAGCAGCTGTGGGATGCTTAAACCTTAAAAATATCATACATTATTGGCTGAATTAAGAATGTAGTTCGAAAAGAGTTTTTTGAATATGATGAATAATTTTTCTATTGCATAAAACAAATATTTATACATATATAACGTTTTAGGTTGTATTGTAAAAAATGTCCTCTGATCACTAAAAAATTTTGTTGAATACTTTGGCAAATAATTTTTTATTTTAAGTCATTTCATTTCTTCAATTTTATTTTCATAATGGTTGAAAAAGTTTTAATTGCTAATCGTGGAGAAATAGCTTTACGAATTGTCAGAAGTTGTAGAGAACTAGGTATTGCAACCGTTGCAGTTTTTAGTACTGTAGATAAAAAAGCATTGCATGTTCAGCTTGCTGATGAGGCGGTTTGCGTTGGAGATTCATTAAGTAATAAGAGTTATTTAAATATTCCAAATATACTTGCTGCTGCTACATCGAGAGGAGTTGATGCTATTCATCCTGGTTATGGATTTCTTGCGGAAAATGATAAATTTGCTGAGATGTGTAATGATCACGGCATAGTTTTTATTGGCCCATCTCCTAAAGCTATTAGATCTATGGGAGATAAATCTACAGCTAAAGAAACTATGGAAGCAGTTGGAGTTCCAACAGTACCTGGTAGTAAAGGCTTGTTATCAAATGTTGATGAGGCTTATAAATTGGCAGATGATATTGGCTATCCGGTAATTATTAAAGCCACTGCTGGAGGAGGTGGAAGAGGTATGAGGTTGGTTGAAAACTCTGATAATCTAGAAAAAATGTTTAAAGCAGCTCAAGGCGAAGCAGAAGCAGCTTTTGGTAATGATGGTTTATATATGGAGAAATTTATAAAGAAGCCAAGACATGTAGAAATTCAAATTTTGGCGGACAGGTCGGGAAATGTTGTTCATTTAGGAGAGCGAGATTGTTCAGTTCAAAGAAGACATCAGAAGTTACTAGAGGAGTCTCCTAGTCCTGCAATTAATACTGAGCTAAGAAAAAAAATGGGGAATGCAGCTATTGCTGCTGCAAAAAGTATCGGCTACGAAGGGGCGGGGACAGTTGAATTTTTAGTTGATGATGATGATAATTTTTATTTTATGGAGATGAATACTAGGATTCAAGTTGAACATCCTGTTACTGAAATGGTTACAGGAGTGGATTTAATAGCTGAGCAAATTAAAATCGCAAGCGGAGCAAACTTGGAATTTAATCAGGATGATATCCATTTAAACGGTCATGCCATTGAATGTAGAATCAATGCTGAAGATCCTTCCCACAATTTCCGACCATCACCCGGAAAAATAACTGGGTGGCTTCCTCCTGGTGGCCCTGGTGTAAGAGTGGATAGTCATGTCTATACAGGCTATGAAATCCCTCCTTTCTATGACTCATTAATTGGTAAATTAATAGTCTGGGGTAAGGATCGTAACACTGCAATTAAACGTATGAATAGGGCTTTAAATGAATGTGCAGTAACTGGTATTCCTACAACAATTAACTTTCATCTAACATTACTGAATAAATCTAAATTTAAGCAGGGTAAGATACATACTAAATATGTAGAGGAAGAATTATTGCCAAATTACTAATAAATAAATGATTTCTATGAAATATGCGTATGCATTGCAAGTTTTATAAGCCCTTGCTGACCGACTAATATTTCTCTTAAAAAGCTTATAAATCCGATCCAAATTACGGGTCCAACATCAACGCCTCCAATAGGAGGAATTAGTTTTCTTGTTAAATTAAGAATAGAGCTTGATGGTATTGAAACTAATAACCATAAACCTTTACCTAAATCAATTTTTGGGTACCAAGTAAGTATTAATCTTATTAGAAAAACTATAGTTAGATATGAAAGAGAAATTCCTAAACTAATATCTAAAATTTGAAGAGAGTTTAAAAGCAAGGAAATCACAATTATTTAATTCATCTTAATAAATAACCCATTGAAACGTATTTAATTCGTATTATAAATTGAGAATTTAATATTTAAAAAGTGTTTCAAATCTCAAATTTATTACTAGCCGCAGATTTTTCTGCTGAAGTTGCAAATAATTCCGCAGTGGGAATGATAGGTAGTTTTATTGCTGCTGCCTTACTTATCGTTATTCCTGCCACTGCTTTTTTGATTTTTGTCAGCCAGAAAGATTCCCTCGATCGTACTTCTACTGGAAGACGCTAGTTTTTGTAGAAGTTTTAAGTACACTATATATAGGGGATATATATAACCCTTTAAAAAATAAATTTTTGGAGAAAGAATGTGGTCAATGCTAGTCTCAATTGGGCAAGTATTGTTGGTATAGTTCTCGCGGTATGTGGAGGAGGCCTTTATTTTTTGAGGTCCTTTAAGCCTGCCTTGGCGCGGGATTATGATGTTTTCTTCGCAGCAATTGGACTTTTGTGTGGAGGAATATTATTTTTTCAAGGCTGGAGGTTAGATCCTATCCTTCAGTTTGGTCAGTTTTTATTAGCAGGAACTACAGTTTTTTTCGCATATGAAAGTGTGCGATTGAGGGGAGTTGCTACTGATCAAGCTAGAAGGTCATCTTATTTTGATGATGATCCTATTTCTGATGTTCCAAGAAATTCTAGAGGTCGATTCAATGATGATTATGATAGGTTTGAAGAATCTGAAAGACCATCTAGAAGATTTAAACCTCAAGAAGATGAATTTGAAGAAGACTATATGGAGGGGAGATCTCGTAGGAGGAATGTTTCAAGAGCCATACCCTCTGCTGCAGCAAGTAGAAGTAAGCCATCTACAAGGGAAATAAGTCAGTTTGAAAATGACGAGCCTTTAAGAAGGAGAAGACAGACTTCTGAAGATAGAAATAGGAAACAACCAGAAACAAATAACTTTGGTGAAAGAAGAAATTTGTCTCGCGATGAGGTTAGAACAGGTTCAAGACCCACAATGAATCGTACAGTTTCTCGACGAGATAGTACCTCTACCCCTAGCGATTCTTCACCATTAAGAAAGAAACCTACTAGATCCCCTATTAGACAGCAAACTTCTGCAGCTCAAGTAGAAGATGCTTCATTTAAAGATGCTAATCAAGCTAAAAAAACACGTGAAAATCGTAGAGTAAGCTCATCAGCTAGATCAAGTTCAAAAAATCAAAATAGTAGATATAACGTTGGAACAAACAAGAAAAAACCAAGAGATAACAGTTCTAGATTTGATGATTAATTATAAGATTCCTGCCCATTTTAAAAACGATTGTTTACTAAATAATTCAATTAATATTATTGCAAGGAAGCCAATCATTGCGAACCTTCCATTAGTTATTTCAGAATAACTACTCCAACCAAATTGATATTCATCTTTAATTTCTATAGATTCTTCATCTAATTCATCTTCTCTAATTTGTTCATCGATGTAATTTGAATCTTTCTGTTGTTCTACATAACCATCATTCTCTAAATTAGTGACTTCTGAGTTAGTTTGTTCTTCTTTAGAATTCATTTTTTTTACTAATCCTTAAAATTATACTTATCAGAAGTCAATAATTTCCAGTCTCCTTGTCCATTTAATTCTAAAATATTCTCGTGAAAATCTTTTAAGCTAGGTCTATGTCCAACACTAATAAGAGAAAGTTCTCGTTCCCTTAGTAAACTATATAGTTTTTTTTCAGTGTTAATATCTAAAGCACTTGTTGCTTCATCAAGTACTGCAAATCTTGGAGAATTTAGTAATAGTCTTGCAAAAGCCAATCTTTGCTGTTCGCCTAAGGAAAGAATTCGTGGCCAATCTTGTTTGATATCAAGATTAGGATATCGATCTACTAGGGTTTGTAAATTTACTTCATGAAGTACAGAAGTCAAATGTTCATCACTAAATTTCTTAACTTCTGTGGGATAACATAATTGTTCCCTTAAAGAACCTAGTAACATATATGGTTTTTGAGGTATGAATAATAATTCCCCAATTTTTGGTTTTTTTACTACTCCCTGATTGGGTTCCCATAAACCACTAATCATTCTTAGTAAAGATGTTTTACCGCACCCAGATGGTCCTACAACCAACAGTGATTGATTATTGTCGATGCTTAAATTTAAATTTTTAATTATTGTTTTATTTGAACCTGGTGGGCATAGGTCAGCATTATTAATAAGAATTGAGGGGTAATCTGAAATAACGTTTTGATTGCTTGTTGGGTTGGTTTGACTAATGGATTCAACTTTTGATTGGAATCCTTCTAATCTGCCAATACCAGCAGTAAATTTTGCAAGTTCTTCGATTTGATTAACAATGAAAAATAACGAACCTTCAACCATTCCAAATGCAAAGCTTGCCTGAATAAAGCGTCCATAATCAATATCACCTTTAAAGTAAGGGATTGCCATTATTAAATATGGAAAGAAATTTCCAGCATAATTAATGGATCTTCTCATTACGTCTATTATTACTCTCCATATAATCAGTAAATTAAAGTTTCTCACCACTTCTCCTAAGCGTCTTTCAGTTTCACTTCGCTCAGGATTCTCTCCAGAGTAAAAGGCTATTGATTCAGCATTATCTCGAATATGTACTAAGCCATATCGAAAATCTGCTTCATATCTGAGTTGATCAAAGTCAATCTTTACGAGATTTTTTCCAGCAATTAAGAGGATAGAAGTTGCAAATGCGGCGTAACCAAATAAAGAAAAAGTAAGTTTTGTACTAATACTCCATAAAATAAGAATATTAAGTGAAAATGTTAGTAGGGCATCAAAAATACCTAATGTGAAAGAGAGACTTTGCCCGGTAAAAGCTCGGGTATCATCTGTGATTCTTTGATCGGGATTATCTACATCGGTTTGTTCTTCATCATTTGGATTTAACTGGTAATAAGCTTTATTAGTCATATAATCTTTGACTAGACTTTTTGAAAGCCATTCTCTCCAAATTATTCCTAACTTATATGTAAAAAATATTTGGGAAACCCGTATTGGTAGAGCCACAGCGAAACAACAAGCGTAAATCCCTAATATCCGATAAAATCCATCTTCTTGTTTTTCTACTAAAGCATTTGTTAAATCTCTTGCAATGAATCCAATACCTGCGTTTATTCCGTTTACAGCTAAAAGCATTAATACAATTATCGCAAGAAATAACCAATGTAACCATCTACGGTTTTTTAATTGACGTCTCAAGCTAAAAAAGCTTCCTGATCCAATTAGAAATAATGCAGAAAAAAGCAATCCCCAACTCCCAGCCCAAATTGAATTGACAGTACTTACTACACCTCCGAAATACTTTTCAAGAAAAATTGGTTGCAAGCTTTCAAAAAAACTTATTATTCCTGTAAGACCAACAAGTACTACTCCACCAACACAAAATAAAAGAGAAATCAAGAGCCATATGAATTGGAATCCATTACATTGATCTATGGGAAGAAAAAAAGGCTGAGATAGCTTCCTTAATTTTTGTAATTGGTACAGTATTTTAGATTTATTATTAACTGCTTTATTCATTACTCGCCTAGTGTTATGAAATAAATTATAACTTTTAGCAGTCTATTGACCAAAACCAATAAATGAAAGTGCCCAGTCAGGTAAATTCAAGTAATTCAAGATTATTGCATCAAATTCATGAACTTTTGGAAAAGATTTATCTAATGCCCACCATAGTAAAAAAGGTAAATTAAATATAATTTGTAATTGCCATTTATAAGTTAAAACGTTCCAAATTTTTATTAACTTAGTTTTGAGTGAATCATCTAGCTCTTCCCAATTTTTTGAAATTAAATTGAATAAACTTTTAGATTCTGTATTTAAGGACTCTGGAGTATTCATTTTGTTTTTATTTATTTATAACCCATTAATATTTCTTTCGAGAGTTTTAACCTGGAGGCCAATTCATTTTTCTGCCAGATAAAAAATGAATATGTAAATGAAAAACTGTTTGTCCAGATTCTGCTCCAGTGTTAATTACTGTTCTCCAATTAGTTAAATTTTTTGATTTAGCTATTTTGCTACCAACAAAAAGTAAATGCCCTAATAAATTTGCATCTTGCTCAATACACTCTAATAAACTGATTATTGGCTTTTTAGGGATCACTAAAAAATGTACTGGAGCTTGTGCTTGGATATCATTAAACGCAATACAAAACTTATCTTCATAAAGCTTATCGCAGGGTATTTCTTCATTAATGATTTTTTGAAATATTGTTGTTTCAGTCATTAAATTAATTAATTGCGATAACGTCTTTTTCGTTAAACCCTTCTTTTAAAAGTTCTTTGTTTAAATCATCTTTTGATGTAACTCTATCTACAAATAATATTCCATTTAAGTGATCCATTTCATGTTGAATACACCTCGCTAGAAGTCCATCTGCTTTCATTTTACGTGGACGTCCCATTTCATCTCTAAATTTTAATTTTATAGTTGATGGTCTTACTACATTTAAATAGACGCCAGGTATACTCAAGCAGCCTTCTTCGTATGAATTAAGGGTAGTTCCAAAGTCTGTAATTTCTGGATTGATTAATATTAAAGGTTCTGCTGCTGAATCTTCAAAATTTACATCTATCACTAAAAGTTCTTTGTTGATGCCAATTTGTGGTGCGGCAAGTCCAATTCCTTTAGCTGCATACATGCTTTGCAGCATTTCTCTAGCAAGTTTTCTAATCGATTCGTCAACCTTAGTTATTCTTTTGGAATTTTGTCTTAATACATCATCACCAAGTTTATAAATGTCTAGAGATGGTTTACCTATTTGTTCTTTTGCAATTTTTTCTGAGCTTCCATTTGTTCTTGACTTTTTTGCAAGTTGTGAAAAATGGTTTGCCACGTTAAAAAAGTTTTTAATTAAGAGTTTAGCTATAAAAATACTAGCACTTAAATTTACTTTCTTTATATTTTTTTTAAATGAGTAATGATGATAATTTAAAAGTTAGGCAAACTGAATCTAAAAAAAATGCTTACAAGGAATTAACTATTATTAGGGATACCATTTTTTGGATTGATGTTGTTGGTGAAGGTCAAAATGATAATGCCATTTTTGCAAGACCATTTAATGATAAAGAGGCGTTTCCTCAGAAATTAACAAGTAAAAAACATAACATTAAAAATAATTTTCATGGATATGGTGGTAAATCTTATAAATGTATAAATTTTGAAAATAATTTTTATTTGATATGGATAGATCAGATTACTAAGGCAGTATGGTTTCAAATTTTTAAAAAGGCAGTTTCGAATTATAGAAGTCAAAATAAATATCTCGATTCAGTTCAAGAACCTAGACAACTATCTAAATCAATTGATGGAAATTTTGATTCTTCATTTGTCATTTCTGAAAAAAATTTTTTGTATGGAATTTGCGAAATAAATAATAGAGATTATTTATTTTCTTTAAATTTAAAAAAAACTAAACAAGATATTCATCGAATAAAAAAATTTAAAAATTTTGCTGGAGATTTATCTTCTAATACTTCTGCTAACTTACTTTCTTGGATAGAGTGGGATTCTCCATATATGGCCTGGGATAATAATGAGCTTTTTTTTGCTCAAATAGATTTAGATGGCGAGATACAAAAAATAAAAAAATTCTCAAATAAGCTGATAAATTCCCAAAAAAACGTTTCTTTTTTTCAACCCTATTGGATAAGTGAAACACTTTTAGTATGTTCTGAAGATAGTTCTGGATGGTGGAACTTATTGTTTTTAGATGTTAGTGAAATTGAGAATATTTTTATTAAGAAAAGAGTAGAGAGAAATTTGATTGAATATGGAGCACCCCAATGGGTAACTGGAATTACATTCTTTTCAGGGACTATAAAAAATTTATTTTGTTTAGCAAAAAAAGAAAATAGTTTCATACTGGAACAATATAAAGATCTTGAATTTATTAAAGAATTTTCTACTCCTTTTACCTCAATAAGTGATTTCAGTGTTTTCCAGGAAAAAGTTATTTTAAAAGGTTGTGGATCTGATTTTTTAGGAATTTTATTTGAAATTGATTTTGCAGAAAAAGTTTTATCAAATTTTTCTGAGCAGATATTTTTTGATCATATAAAAGATTGTTCAAAACCTGAAACATTTTGGTTTAAAGGTTTTGAGGCTCAATCAACTCATTCTTTCCTTTATAGGCCGCTTGTTGAAAACTTTAGAAAGCCACCGCTAATTGTTAGAGCACATAGCGGACCAACTTCATGTTTTGATGGATCATATAATTCTGAAGTGCATTATTGGACGTCGAAGGGATTTTTTGTTGCTGAAGTCAATTATGGAGGATCATCAGGTTTTGGCAAAGCATATAGAGAGAGGTTGAATTATAAATGGGGTATTGTTGATTCTTATGATTGCAAAGCACTAGCTCTTGAATTGATTAAATCAAATCGAGTTGATAGTGAAAAAGTAGTAATTTTTGGGAATAGTTCTGGTGGGTTAACTGCCCTGAATTGTTTATTATATGGGTCTATTTTTAAAGCAGCAATTTGTAAATATCCTGTTATTGATTTGAAGGATATGCATTACAATACTCATAGGTTTGAAAAAGATTATTTAAATTCTTTGGTAGGAAATTATGAAAAAAATCATGATGATTATATAAATAGATCACCGATAAATCATATTAAAAAAATAAAAAAACCTATTTTATTGTTTCATGGAAAAAAAGATTCAGTTATTTCTTTTAAACAAACTTTAGAAATTCAAGAAATTTTGATTCAGAATAATAAATATTCAGAAGTTATTCTTTTTGATAATGAAGGGCATGGTTTTAGAAATATTGAAAATAAAGAAGTAGTAATGCAAAAATCTCAGGAATTTTTAAAAAATGCTTTGAATATTTAAGAATTGATTTTTAGAAAATCAATAGTATCTTTTAATTTTTCTATAAACATATCAATTTCTTCCTTATTGGTTGTGAAATTCATGCTGATTCTAGCTGTTGATTTAATTCCAATATATCTGTGAAGAGGTTGACAGCAATGGTGTCCACTTCTGATGCAAATTCCTTTTGAATCAAGAATTTCAGCAATATCATTTGAATGTATATTTTTTATATAAAAGGTGGCGAGTGAGGCTCTGTCTGGATCTTTCTCCGGCGATGGACCTATAATTTCAATATTTTCTATTTGATTTAATTTTTCAAATAAATATTTAGTAATAGTCTTTTCATATTCATGAATTTCATTTAATCCTATAGTGTTTATATAGTTAATTGCTTCTGCAAGACCTATTGCTTCTGCAATGGCTGGAGTTCCAGCTTCGAATTTATGTGGGAGCTCTGCCCAGGTACTTGTCTCTTCAAAGACATCTTGAATCATTTCGCCACCTCCAAAGAGAGGAGGAATTTTTTCCAGAATTTCTTGTCTTGACCAGAGAAAACCAATTCCTGTAGGACCGCAAAGTTTATGTCCTGATCCCGCTAAAAAATCTATATCAAGATCTATCACATCCATTTTTTGATGCGCCAAACTTTGACATGCATCAATTAATACTAGAGAACCTTTTTGTTTAGCTAACTTAGTTATCTCTTTGATTGGATTACAGCAACCTAGAGTATTACTTACATGAACTAGGCTAACAAGCTTTGTTCTAGATGTTAGTTTTGATTTAAAATCCTCTAAATCTAATTTCCCATTTTTGTCGATGCCTATAAATTTTAATTTACATTTATTTTTTGCTGCAACCATTTGCCATGGAACAATATTGCTATGATGCTCCATTATTGATAGAAGAATTTCATCGTTTTCTCTTAATGAATATTCACCCCATGATCTAGCAGCTAGATTTATTGCTTCAGTAGCATTCCTTGTGAAAATTATTTCTTTTGTCGAATTTGCTTTTATATATTTACTAATTAAGTATCTTGCATTTTCAAATTCTTCTGTCGCTTTAGCACTTAATTGATGAGCTCCTCTATGTACATTGGCATTAAAATTTCTATAGTATTCATCAATTTTTTTTAAGACTTGAATTGGCTTTTGTGTGGTCGCAGCATGGTCTAAATAAATGATTTGCTCATTACTTTTTATGTTTTTATTTAAAAGAGGAAAGTCTTTCTTAGTTATTTCAGGGAAATTTTGAATCGTTTCCATTATTTTTCATTTAAAAGTTTATCAAGCAAATCCCATCTATCTTTTGAAACGGGAATAAATGAAATTATTTCTTGAAAGTAAGAACTTAATTGTAGTTTACTTGCTTCTGGTAGTGTGATTCCTCTTGATCTCATATAAAAAAGTTCATCCTCATTTAATTGCGATATTGTAGCTCCGTGTTTGCATTTGACATCATCAGCAATTATTTCTAATTGAGGTTTGGTATCTATTTGTGCGAGATTTGATAAAAGTAAATTCCTACTTAATTGAGAAGCATCAGTTTTCTGGGCAATTTTAGGAACTATTATTGAACCTTCAAATATTGCATGTGATTCATCGTCAGCAAGTGATTTATTGATTTGATCTAGAAATCCATTTGGCCCATTGAAGTTTATTTTTGTGTAAGTAGAAATTTGTTCATCTTTTTTTGTTATTTGCATACCTTTAATATTGGTTTTAGCGTTTCCTTCAGATTGTTTAATACTAATTTCAAATCTTGCATAATTGAATTTGAAATGTAAAGAGCCTAAGTTGTATTTGCTATTTTTTTGTTGAATTACATTGAGAGAATTTAATAAATTTGATCTGTTTTCACCGTAAGAAACAACACCATGATTTAGAGAACTATTTTCCTCCAAACAAAAGTATGTTGATTGAGATAAGGAGGAGTTTTCTTTACCAAGATTTACTTGTAGTAATTCAACATCACAATTCTTTTCTAAAAATATTACTAGGGTTTTAGCGTTTAATGAATTACTTGATGAATGACTAAAGATTTCAATAGGAGGAATTTTTGATCCATTTATTTTTAATCCCAAGATATTCTTTGTATTACTCAAAGAAAGATTGAGCAAATCACTCCAATTTTTGTTTGGATCAAAGCAAGATATCTGTACTTTGATATATTTATCTAATTCATCCTGACTTAATTTCTGAATTGAATAATTTTCTTCGATTAAATCAATTTGGCAATTATTACCAATTACTAACCTAATAGTACTTTGAGAAGTGTTCGGAAAAGGTGTATCAAATTTTGGATATTTTTCATCAAGGGAGTAGCCCAGAAAGTTTGAAAATTTTGATTTATTTGAAAGTCTCCATTGTTCACTTTTAGGATTAGGGAGGGGACTTGATTGTAATTTATCTAGACAGATTTTTTGTATTTCTGTTTGATTATCAATCGATTTATTGGTTTTTATTTTTTCAATAATTTCCATTTATTTAGGTCTCTTTTATAAAGTTGTCAGTCCATTCATACCCTTTTTTCTCAAGCTCTAGAGCAAGATCACTCTCACCTGTTTTTATGATTTGTCCATCTGACATAACATGGACATAATTTGGTTCAATTTCATCTAATAATCTTTGATAGTGGGTAATAAGTATTATCCCAGTTTGTGCATTAGATATTTTTTTAATCCCTGATGCCACTATTCTTAGAGCATCAATATCTAGACCAGAATCGGTTTCATCTAATATTGCTATCTTGGGCTCAAGTAAAGCCATTTGCAGAATTTCATTTCTTTTTTTTTCACCTCCTGAAAATCCTTGATTTACACTCCTTGATAGGAATGCATGATCCATTTTCACAATTTCTAACTTTTCTTTAACTAATTCTTCAAAATCAAAAGTATCTAATTCTTCTTTGTTGAGAAATTTTCTTCTTGCATTAGTTGATACTCTAAGAAACTCAAGATTACTTACACCTGGGATTTCAATTGGATATTGAAAACCAAGAAAAATTCCTGATTGAGCTCTCTCTTCAGGTTCTAGAGAGTTGATGTTTTCACCTAAAAATTTTATGTCTCCATTTGTAATATTATACGAAGGATGTCCTGCAATTATTTTCGAAAGGGTACTTTTGCCACATCCATTTCTTCCCATGATGGCATGGATTTCTCCAGGATAGACAGTAAGTGAAACCCCTTTTAAAATTGGAAGATTATCAGTAGATGCAGAGAGATTTTCAACTTCTAAAATTGGTTCTGATTCTTTCATTTTACTTTGCATTTCAGTTTAGAAATTGATTCATTAACCTACTGATCCCTCTAGCTTAAGTGCCAGTAACTTATCTGCTTCAGCAGCAAATTCCATAGGTAATTGGTTAAATACATCTCTGCAAAAACCGCTGACCATCATAGATACTGCCTCCTCAAATTCTATACCTCTACTTTGGAGATAAAAAAGTTGATCTTCTGAGATTCTACATGTGCTTGCCTCATGCTCAATTTCAGAATTGGGTTGTTGAGATTTGATGTAAGGGAATGTATTCGCAGAAGCTTGATCCCCAATTAACATTGAATCACATTGACTGTAATTTCTTGATCCTTTAGCTTTTGTTCCCATTTTGACAAGACCTCTATAGCTATTTATTGAATTGCCTGCACTAATACCTTTGCTAACAATAGTTGATTTGGTCTTAGGACCGATATGGATCATTTTTGTGCCGGTATCTGCTTGCTGAAGATTATTGGTGAGTGCAACTGAATAAAATTCTCCTATAGATTCTTCCCCTAAAAGAAGGCAGCTAGGATATTTCCATGTAATTGCAGATCCTGTTTCAACTTGTGACCAGCTAATTTTACTTCTCTTGCCTAAACATTTTCCTCTCTTGGTGACAAAATTAAAAATTCCGCCAATACCTTCTTCGTCACCAGCATACCAATTTTGCACTGTTGAATATTTTATTGAGGCGTCGTCTAATGCTATAAGCTCTACAACTGCTGCATGAAGGGTATTTGTATCAAACATTGGAGCTGTACAACCTTCTAGATAACTTACAGAACTTGATTCTTCAGCAATGATTAGTGTCCGTTCGAATTGTCCTGAATCTCCACTATTAATTCTGAAGTAGGAAGATAGATCCATAGGGCAGGTAACACCTTTTGGGATATAAACAAAAGAACCATCACTAAAAACAGCAGAATTCAGTGCTGCAAAATAATTATCACTAGCTGGAACTACTGTACCTAAATATTTTTCAATCAAATCCGAGTGATTTTTTACTGCTTCACTAATTGAGCAAAATATAACTCCATGTTCAGCAAGTTCTTCTCTAAAAGTTGTGGCTATAGAAACACTATCAAAGACAGCATCTACTGCTACATTTGTGAGTTTTTTTTGCTCCGTGAGGGGTATTCCCAATTTATCAAAAGTCTCAAGAAGTTTGGGATCAACTTCATCTAAACTAGAAATTTTCTCTTTTTGCTTAGGAGCAGAGTAGTAAATTATATCTTGATAATCAATTTGTTTATATCCTAATCCTGCCCAATCAGGCTCTTTCATTTTTTGCCATTTATTAAAGGCTTTTAACCTAAAATCTAGAAGATATTTTGGCTCTTCTTTTTTCTGAGAAATTAATCTTATGATGTCTTCATTTAATCCCTTTGCTATTTTTTCAGTTTCAATATCAGTAACGAAACCATATTTATAAGGCTCTTTAACTACATCTTTAACTAAATTTTCGTTGACCATGTTATCAAAAATAACTTATTACAATTAGCTTTATATACTCTAACGAAAGATACCCCCAATATTGAGTTTTTTCCCTTTATTAAAACTAAAATTTAATGTCTAATCATCTTGATCCCTTTTCTAACCCATTAAACATAGGAATTATTCAAGAAATTGATAATCTTGATCTAACTGTAATGCAGAAACATCATTTAAGAATTCTCGCTCATTGCCTCCAGATTGTAAAAATTATAAGTGAAGAGAATAGTTTTGAATATCAAAATAAAAATCTCCTGAGAGAATGGTGTGATAACCAATCCAAAAAATTTGATGATAAAAAATTTAGTGATCTCTTTTATGAGCAGTTAGATTCTACTTCGAAAAAATTAAGTAATTTTTCAAAAAGAATTGGTAAAAATATTGAGGATTTAGACATAGATGATTTAGTACTTCTAGTTGAACAACGCTGAAGTTCCTTTTAATTGATCCCGAAGAAAAAATATATTTTTGTTGAGTCGTTAACAAATTTAGGTAATAAAATTTAAAAAAAAAGAAAATTAATTTACATTTAAAAAAGACCTAAAAATTAATTAATTGCTTTGATACCAATTGTTTTGGAGATAAATATCAATTTTGAGAATTTTTTAGTAGTCAGAGGATCCTGACGACAGGGCAAAAAGACACACAATTCCATAAAAAAAAGAACATACTGATCCCAAACAAAAACGGAGAATTTAAAGTGGCTGATGGGATCATCAATAAAGATCAATTACTTTCACTTACCCTCAGACAATTACGTCAAGAAGCAAGTAGATTATCAGTTCCTCTATACAGTCGCAAAACAAAAGCTGTTCTAGTTGATTTAATCCTCAAATACCAAGAAAAATCTATTAAAAACACACAAATTACTCCTTCTCAGCCAAAATCTGAAGAAACTTTTGAGACTAATTCTTTCAGCAGTAGTGAAGAAATTAAAACAAATGTAGTATTCCTACCCCGAGATCCAGATTGGGCTTACGTTTTTTGGCAAATCTCTGATGCAGATCGAGAAAAAGCACAATCTTTGGGAGCCAATAAATTATGCTTACGATTATTTGATGCATCTGGTTCTGAAGGAAGCAACATGAATCAAGGAACGCTAAGGGAGATAGCAGTTGATAGTTACAGTACTGAGTGGTACTTGCCAATACCACTTGCAGATAGAGACTATAAGGTCGAATTAGGATATAAATATGGTTTTAATTGGATGTCATTGGCATTTTCTTCTATAAGCCACGTTCCTGGCTCTCATCCTTCTGAGCAAATTCTTGATAAATTTGTACCTTTTAATCTGGATTCTACTTCTGAGTCAATTCCAGATGTTTCAAATCCTGTTGTTTCAGAACAAAATGGTATGCATGAAAGGTTATACCAAGCAGCAACTAATATTCCTCTCAGAAGAAAAGTTGGTTCTGAAGAGTTTATGGAAAATTTAAATTCAACAAACCTTAGTGATAATCTTACAGACTCAGGTGCTGGTAAATGGTCATCAGGTTTAAGTGATTCTGGGAGTGGAATTGTTAAAAATAGATCTTTTTGGCTCGTTGCTGATGCTGAATTAATTGTTTATGGAGCTACAGATCCTTCTGCAAAACTTACAATAGGTGGAGAAGACGTACCACTTGCTGCAGATGGTACTTTTAGAATTCAAGTTCCATTTAGAGATGGGACTCAAAATTATGACATTAAAGCAGTTGATGTATCTGGTGAGCAAGAAAAAAGTATATCAATGAACTTCGAAAGAAATACACCACTTGACGATACTAATGAAAAAGATAATGCTGAGACTGAATGGTTTTAATAAATTAAATTAATGCTTAAAAAAATTGTGGCATTCACTCCATTGTTTGGGGCACTGACGTTTCCACTAATAGTTCCAATTACAATTTCTAAATTTGGTGTTAATTATGGAATTCTTAGTGCATTACTAATTTCTTCACTATGGTTTATCGCTATGTTAAGAACATCCGAAATGCCTCATTAATTTAGTTAGATTTTTGGAAGTTTTTTAAAAATATGACTCAAGTTAATGTAATTAATATCAATTCTCCTTTTCTAGACCAAAAACCAGGCACTTCTGGTTTAAGAAAAAGTACTTTAAAGTTTCAGGAAGAAAATTATTTAGAAATTTTCATTGAAGCAATCTTACAATCATTGGAAGATTTAAAATGTTCAACATTAATAGTTGGTGGGGATGGCAGATATGGAAATATTGAAGCAATAGAAAAAATTGTCCAAATATGTATTGCTCACAAAGTTAAAAAGGTTATTGTTCCAAAATATGGTTTATTATCTACTCCTGCAACATCACATTTAATTAGAAAAGAAAAAGCTGTTGGTGGAATTATTCTTTCTGCAAGTCATAATCCTGGTGGGATTGATGGAGACTTTGGAGTGAAATTGAATATTTCTAATGGTGGCCCAGCTCCAGAGATCATTACTAATAAGATTTTCAAGGCTTCACAATTACTAACTAGTTATAAAATTTGTAAAATTCAATTACCTGATTTTAGTGAATATGGAACTTTTTCTTACGGTGAAACTACTTTAGAAATTATTGATGGATTAAAAGATTATTCTAATTTGATGGAGAAAATTTTTGATTTTGATCAAATTAGTGATTTTTTAAAAAAAGACTTCTCGTTAATTTTTGATGCAATGAACGCGGTTACAGGTCCATATGCAAAAAATATTTTTGTTGAAAAAATGGGTCTTGCACATGATTGTGTCATGAATGGTAATCCGTTAAAAGATTTTGGAGGTTTACATCCTGACCCTAATCTTACTTATGCATCTCACTTGGCTTATTTGTTATTAAATAAAAAATCTTATAGTTTTGGTGCTGCATGTGATGGAGATGGAGATAGGAATATGATTTTAGGAAGTGGATGTTTTGTAAATCCTAGTGATAGCCTTGCAGTTATCACTGCTAACACAAAATGTGTACCTGGTTATAAAGATGGTATTACAGGTGTGGCACGATCTATGCCAACTAGCTCAGCGGTTGATAATGTTGCTCGAAAATTAAATATACCTTGTTTCGAGACACCTACTGGCTGGAAGTTTTTTGGAAATCTTTTAGATTCCAATTTAATTACTTTATGTGGAGAAGAAAGTTTCGGTACAGGTAGTAATCATGTGAGAGAGAAAGATGGATTATGGGCAGTTTTGTATTGGTTACAAGTTTTAGCTGAGAAAAAATGTTCGGTAAGTGATTTGATGCAAAATCATTGGAAACAATTTGGTAGGAATTATTATTCAAGACATGATTATGAGGCAATTCCCTCAAATATTGCTAATCAAATCTTTGGTAATCTAACCTCGATGCTCAAAAATTTAAAAGGAAATAGTTTTGCTGGCCATTTAGTAAAAGTTGCAGATAACTTTTCATATTTAGATCCCGTTGATAATTCCATAAGTGAAAATCAAGGTTTAAGATTGGTACTTGATGATAATTCTCGAGTAATTGTGCGTCTTTCTGGGACTGGAACTAAGGGAGCAACATTAAGACTTTACTTTGAGAAATTTTTCGATCCTCAACAGAATCTTTCGTTAAATCCTCAGATCGCTTTGAAACCTCTAATAAATGATTTAGATGCTTTATTGAACATTTCAAAACTTACTCAAATGGAAACTCCTACAGTAATTACATAGAATTGAAAGTAATGATTTTTTGATTTTATTTATATGCATTCAGAAAATTTATTTACTAATTATTCTCAAATAGAAGAAAATGCACCTTTGGCGGATAAATTAAGACCAAAGAAATTGGAGGATTTTTTTGGTCAACAATCAATCTTGAATGATAATTCGCTTTTAAGAAGTGCAATATTAAACGATAAGATTAGTAATTTTATTTTTTCTGGCCCTCCTGGTGTTGGAAAAACTACTCTAATTGAAATTATTTCTTTTAATACTCGTTCAAAATTAATTAAGTTAAATGCAGTATTATCAAGTGTTAAAGAATTAAGAAATGAAATCGCTAATGCAAAAGATAGATTAATAAATTCAAAAAGAAAAACAATTTTATTTATCGATGAGGTTCATAGATTTACAACAGTTCAGCAAGATGCTTTATTACCTTCAATAGAAAATGGAACTATAACTTTTATTGGTGCTACAACTGAAAACCCTTTTTTCGCTATTAATAAAGCGCTTGTTAGCAGGTCTCGTATTTTTACATTACTCCCTTTAGCAGAAAATGATTTGCAGAAAATAATACAAAAAGTCATAACTCACTACTCTAAAAAAAAAGATTCAAAAAAGGTTTATTTAACTCAAGATGCTTTAAGTCATTTAATTAAATTTTCTGGCGGAGATGCAAGAATATTAATCAATGCGCTAGAGATGGCCATAGAAACAACTGCTGAAAATGATGCTAAAGAAATTAACATTAATCTTTCAATAGCAGAGGACGCACTTCAAAAGAAAAATATTGTTTACGATAAAAATGGTCAAAATCATCACGATGCAGTAAGTGCCTTTATCAAGTCCATAAGAGGTTCTGATCCGGATGCAACTTTATTCTGGCTTGCGAATATGCTGGAGGCTGGTGAAGATCCTAATTTTATTTTGAGAAGACTACTTATATCTGCTAGTGAAGATATTGGAATAGCTGATCCTAATGCTATAGTAGTAGTACAATCCTGTTGTGATGCATTTGATAGAGTTGGTTTTCCAGAAGGATTATATTTTTTAACGCAGGCTTCTTTATATTTAGCTATGTCTCCAAAAAGTAATAGTACGAAAGGTATTTTTAAAGCAATTGAAACAATTAAATCTACAAATGCTTTTGATGTTCCACTTCATTTAAAAAATAATTCTAATAGTTATGTCAATCCTCATAATTATCCAGGTAATTGGGTCGCACAAGAATATCTTCCCAAATCTTTAAGAGGTTTAAAAATATGGGAACCAAATAATAATGGATGGGAAAAAACTCAATATGAAGAACTGCTTAGAAGAAAAGAAAACTAAAAATTTTTCGAATAACAAATAATCTCAGGATTAAAAGAAGCTTTTTCTTCATAGGCTAAAGCGATAGTCCAATTATGGAAGTTAATCTGTGAATAATTTAAATATATGTTTTTCTTCTTATGAATTAACTTTTTTGGTTTTTCAAAAAATTGCCAATGGTTAATGTCTTTAGCTAATTTTCCATGATCCCATTTTATAGCTGCTTCAACAGCACACCATTGATTTAATATCATATTTTTTGTCAAATAATTATTATGGATTGATCTATTGGTATGAAAAAAATATTTTTTTGCAAATTTTACATAGTTAAAATCTCTATCTGTTCTCTCAATATCAATCCCTATTTTGCTTTTATTCCAGACTATTGTAATGGCATCTTTACAATGACTTAAACTTATATTTCCCATGCCCGAGGGTAAAGTTGGAGGTTCTCCTGGATGAGCATTAATCGGAATTTCTAGGGGGTCTAAATCAAAAATTGTTGAAAGTGATCGCCTTAAATAAGCTCTTGTTTCTAAAAAAATCTTTGATCTTGAACTTGATAAATTTTTTGCAGTTTTAATTTCTTCTATCGTTGCAACATCTTGCACACCTTTAATCTCATATAACCAAATTTTTGGTACTTTATATTCATACTCATTTAATAATTTCAATGGCTCTTAAGGTTGGCGACAAAGCACCACAATTTAAATTAAAAGATTCTTTTGAGAAAGAAATCTCTCTTAGTGATTTTAAAGGTAAAAAAATAATACTATATTTTTATCCAAAAGATAATACTCCAGGATGCACTAAAGAAGCATGTAATTTTAAAGAGAATTGGGATTTACTCCAAAAAAATAATATTGTTGTGCTTGGTATTAGCAAAGATAATGCATCTTCTCATAAGAAGTTTATAGAAAAATTTAATTTACCTTTTATTCTTTTAACTGATCCTGAACCTTTTAAAGTTTCTTCTGATTACGATAGTTATGGACTTAAGAAATTCATGGGAAAAGAATATATGGGAATGATGAGAAATACTTTTTTGATCGATACTGATGGTAATATCGAAAAAATTTATTTAAAGGTAAAAGCAGCAATAATGGCTGATCATATAATTGCAGACCTTGGGTTAAGCTAATTTTTTTTCGGACAGGTGGTGAATAATCATTCCCTCCATAACTAAATTAGGAGCATTGATAATATTTTCTTTTTGAGTTTTTAGAGATTTTCTGAGTATTTTAGAGTCTCCTCCACAGATTATTAAAATATCCTTTGCGGGATTAAATAAACTATTAATCACGCCAGTAAGAGAATTGATTACCCCTTTTAATATTGCTTCTTCTGTATTAATTAAAAAATCTTTTATAGGAATATCATATTTTTTGGGAACTTTAAGATTTTTTGTATTTTGTTCCATTGATTTTAATTGAGTTAGAAAACCCGGAAGAAGTTGACCTCCAATAATAGATCCATTTGAATTCAATTTTGTTATTGATAATATTGTTCCAAAATCTGCAATTAGCAAATCTTTTTTGAAAGGGTTTTCAATAATTTTTGCAGCGGCAATACAGGCAAGAGCTCTATCAACTCCAAAATAATCAGGAAGATTTGATAACTGAATATCTTTGGTTTTAATTTCATTTTCTTTTTTCAGCAAAAAATTTGGTAGTTTTCCTACAGAAGCCCAAATTAATTGATCAACATCTATATTTTCGGGAACTTTTTGCTCTTTTTTGGTATGGAAGAATTGAGATTGATTTTTAGAATATTTTGCCCAATGAAGCCTACTATTGCCTACTAATAAAAAATTTATATCTGAGACCATTGTTCTATGATCAATTTAGTTATTAGTGTGTATTCCACATTCTTGTTTAATCCCCCCAAATCTTGTATCTCTGCCCTTTGTTTCAATACCATCGGGACTGCTTGAATGCCAGTCTCCTACAGAAGAATAACCTTTGATAAAAAGTGGATGGGCAGGTAAATTATTCTCTTCCATATAATAAAAAATATCTTTATTTGTCCAATTTAATAAAGGTCTTAAAGAGAGTCTTTGACGAATTAAGTCTAAGAATTTCATTTTGTTTCTATTTTCTGTTTGGCTTGATCTTACACCGCTCGCCCAGCAGAAAATATCATATTTTTCTAGACCATTTTCTAAAGGTTTTATCTTTCTCAATTCATGATACCTATCTAAATCACTTTCTTTATTTGTTTCCCAAAGTTTTCCATATTTTGCTTCCATTCTTGCTGGAGATAATTCACTTTGCAGAACTTCAACTTCTAAGGATAAATTATTAATAAGCTTTTCAGAGTAATGGTATGTTTCTGGAGGAAGGTAACCTGTATCTATCCAAAATATTTTGATTTTTTTTTGTAGACGTAATTTACTGACCATATCTAAAAGGACTGATGACTGTATACCAAAACTCGTTGTAATAGCAAATTGATTATCAAACTTTTCATAACCCCATGTCAGCATTTCTTGAGGCTTCATATCTACTAGCTCTTGATTATATTTCCTTAGGTTAGTTTGAATATCTTTTTGGAATTTTTCAATCATTATTCAATTTGGTTATGAGTTTAATTTTATTTCGCTCAATTTAAAAATTATTCGTATAGTTTAATAATACATTTACGCATAACAATATTTCTCAAATGAAATCAATACAAAAACCAATAGTAATAGTTGGAGCAGGTTTTGCAGGTATGACATTTGCTTTGAATTTAAAAAATCTTAATCCTTCTTTACCGATTCTTGTGGTTGATTCTGAAACTAACTTCATATTTAAACCTTTAATGTACGAAGTTTTAAGTAAAGAAATAAGAAGTTGGGAAGCCACTCCAAAATTTGCAAATATTTTTTCTGATGCGGGTATAACTTTTTTAAGAAATTGTTTAACCAGGATTTCCTTCAAAGAAAATATTCTTGAATTTAGTGACGATTTGAAATTAAGTTATCAATATCTTGTTATCTGTACAGGATCTATTCCAAATAGTTTTTTTATAAAAGGTGTAGGTGAAAATTGTTATTTTTTTAATGATGTTCACGATCTTAATAAATTAAATTCTTTTTTAAAAAAATCACAAGATACTGCGTTGCATAAAAAGTTATTCATAGTTGGAGGTGGTCCCTCTGGCATAGAGTTGGCATGCAAAATTAAAGATATTTTTACAGACCAATTTGAAATTAATTTAATAGAAAAATCAAACGAAATCCTAAATAAAAACAAAATTTTTAATAGAGAACAAGCAGAGAAGGCATTAGAAAAAAGAAAAATAAATGTTTTTTTGAATTCTACAGTTAAAGAAGTCTCAGAAACTAAGATTAGTATTACTAGTGAGGTTGGTTTAACTTCCTTGGATCAAGATATTGTTATTTGGACTGCAGGTGTCAAACCTAATTTGTCTTATTTAGAAACTGATCAAATAGCAAAAAAATTTGGAAGAATTTTAGTTAATAATAATTTGCAAATAGAAAAATATAAAAACTGTTTTGCTATTGGGGATATTTCAGTTATTGAAGGAATGGAGGATTTACCTATCACTGCTCAGGTTGCTATGCAGGAAGGAAATCATCTTGCTAATAATTTAGAACTCTTAATTCAAGGAAAGGATCCTTTACCCTTTGAATTTAAAGACAATGGTGAAATGATTAGCTTAGGAATAGGAGAAGCTTCAATTTCTGGGCGTGGGGTTACTTTATCTGGGAAATTGGCTTTTGAGGCAAGAAGACTTATATATGCTTCCAAGTTGCCTGATATTACTGAAAGCTTAAAATCTGCATCTTCATGGATATTCCAAAAAAAATCTATTTTTAAAAAGTTTTTTAAAAAAGATAATTTCAAGTAAACTTTTTTGAAATATTGTTTTTGGGTATATTGAGTTAAATAAGTTTCGTATGAATTTAATTGCAGTAGTTAGTAATAATTTTGATGCGTTTATAACGGTGGTTGTTTTAATAATGTCAATAATTTTGTTTATTAAAAATACTATTGCGCCAGAATTGACTGGTTTGTTATGTGTTGGAATATTTATAGCTACTGGGGTTCTTTCTCCTGAAAAAGCTTTAGCTGGATTTGGTAGCCCATCCTTAATTACTCTTATGGGTTTGTTTGCAGTTTCTTCTGCATTATTTAAAAGTGGTGCTTTAGACAGAGTAAGAGAATTGATTTCTTCTGAAAGTATTAGAACGCCAAGGAAATTAATTTCTTTAATAGCTTTTTTGATTGCTCCAATATCTGGAATTGTACCTAATACGCCAGTAGTAGCATCTTTGTTACCTTTAATTGAAGGTTGGTGCGAACGGAGAAATATATCACCATCAAAAGTTTTATTACCTCTTTCTTTTGCTACTTTACTAGGTGGAACCCTTACATTATTGGGTAGCTCAGTAAATCTTCTTGTAAGTGATATTAGTCAACAATTAGGTTATGGAGCTTTGGAATTATTTAGTTTGACCTCAATCGGAATTCCTGTATGGCTTATAGGTACAACTTATATGATTCTAGTTTCTGACGTGCTTTTGCCAGATAGAGGAAGAGATAAGGAATTTATTAAAAATAGTGATATGAATATATACTTTACTGAAGTTACTATTCCCTCTACT
This sequence comes from Prochlorococcus sp. HOT208_60m_808G21, assembly GCA_002026015.1. Classification (GTDB taxonomy): domain Bacteria; phylum Cyanobacteriota; class Cyanobacteriia; order PCC-6307; family Cyanobiaceae; genus Prochlorococcus_A. Next base: position 29,864 of record MWOY01000109.1, read on the forward strand.
TCAGAATTAGTTGGACAATCTGTCAGAAATAGTAGATTGCAAAGACGATTTGACGTTGATGTTTTGGAATTGCAACGAAATGGAAAAGTTATCCTTCCTCCTTTGGCTGATAGAAAGATTGAACCGGATGATAGATTAATAATCCGCGTTACAAGGGCAGACTTATTTAGGCTTCAGCAGGAACATACCATTTTGTTAGGTGAAAACAAAACATCTTTAGATAGAGCTAATGTTTTCTCTGATGATGAAGGTACTAAGACCTTTGAAGCCTTGTTACCAGCTGGCTCAACTTTAGCTGGTGCAAGTTTGAGAGAATTAAGATTTAGGCAGAGACATAATGCAACAGTTTTGGCACTAAGAAGAGGACAACAAACTGTTCAGGAGAGATTAGGCCAAGCTGTTTTAAGGGCTGGAGATGTTTTATTATTGCAAGCACCGTTAGATTCAATAAGAGGTTTGCAATCTAGTAATGATTTACTTGTTTTAGATCAATTCGAAGACGATTTACCTTTTTTGATAAAAAAACCTATATCGATTGCAATTGCAATAGGAATGGTGGTTTTGCCTTCAGTTTCTAATATTCCATTAGTAGGTTCAGTCCTTTTAGCAGTCATTGCGATGGTGGCTTTTGGATGTTTAAGACCTGCAGAGATACAAAAATCAGTTAGATTAGACGTTATTTTATTATTGGGATCTTTATCATGCTTTAGCGTAGCTATGCAAGTAACAGGATTAGCAGATTTAATTGCAGTCAATCTAAACTTTGCCCTTAATGGTATGCCTCTATATTTTGCACTAGTTGTAATTTTTGTATCGACAGTTATTCTTACACAATTTATAAGTAATGCAGCTTCGGTTGCTTTAATTTTGCCCGTTGCTATTGAATTCTCAAATGTTTTAGGCATTTCACCAAGCGCTTTAATAATGCTTGTTTTGTTCGGTGCAAGTCAATCTTTCTTGACTCCAATGGGTTATCAAACAAATTTAATGGTTTATGGTCCTGGAAGATATAGATTTTTTGATATCGCAAAATACGGAGCTGGATTAACACTTATAATGTCATTTACAGTGCCAGCATTGATAATTCTAAATTACGGGTAAAATCGTGAAATTCACAAGTAAGGTGTATAAGTTCAAAGATGCTTACAAAAAGCTATCAGTACCACAATTTACTATTGTTACAGGCCTGTTTATTATTTGCCTTGGAACTTTAATTTTGAGTTCACCATTATGTTCATCTTCAAAAGTTGGTTTGTGGGAAGCATTTTTTACATCTACTTCTGCAATAACCGTTACTGGCTTAACCATAATAGATATTGGTGTTGATTTAAATTTCTTTGGCCAATTTTTCTTGGCTTGTATGCTTTTATCAGGTGGTCTAGGATTAATGGCCATTACAACATTTTTACAAGGGTTTGTTGTAAAGGGGACAAAGCTAAGAACTAGATTAGACAAAGGAAAGACTCTAGATGAATTTGGAGTTGGAGGAATTGGTCGAACTTTTCAAAGCATCGCTATTACAGCGATTAGTATCATATCCTTGGGTGCAATTGTTTTATATTCTTTTGGATTTGTAGACATTCAAAACAATTGGGAAAGACTTTGGTCCTCGATTTTTCACAGCATATCTGCATACAACAATGCAGGATTTTCTTTAATGTCAAATAGTCTTCAAGACTATAGAACAAATTATTTGGTGAATATTGTTTTTGTTTTTCTTATTGTTATGGGTGGCTTGGGCTGGCGGGTGATTGATGATATTTGGAGTAATAAAAAAAATCTTTCTTATAAAAAATTAAGCCTTCATTCAAGATTAGTTATTAGAACAAGTTTGTCTCTAATATTGTTTGGATCATTAGGATTCTTTATCACTGAATCATTGCTTAATAGTCAATTTTTTAATGATCTGAATTTGTTTGAACGGTTATTCTCAGCAATCTTTGAGACAGTAAGTGCAAGAACTGCAGGCTTTACAAATTATCCAATCTCCTTGAACTCTATATCAGATACTGGCCTATTATTATTAATGACTTTGATGTTTATTGGAGCAAGTACTGGAGGTACTGGTGGAGGCATAAAAACAACTACATTTATTGCTTTAATGGCTGCAACAAGATCAACTTTAAGAGGTCAGAAAGATGTAATTATTAGTAATAGATTAATTTCAGATAAAGTTATTCTAAAGGCAGTTGGAATTACAGTTGGATCTTTGCTTTTTGTTCTTTTAATGGCCATGTTGCTAAGTACAACAAATACGTTTGTTAAGAAAGAATCTTTCACATTTCTAGAAATTCTGTTCACCTGCATATCTGCGTTTGCAACTGTTGGTTTTGATATCGGTTTAACTGCAAAATTAAATCATTTCGGCCAATTTATTCTTATTGTCGGAATGTTTGTAGGCAGACTTGGCATCCTATTGCTTTTAAGTGCACTTTGGCAGGCTCTTTATAAGAGTAGAATAGATAGACAAAAGAGAATTGGCTATCCTAGGGCTGATCTTTATGTTTAGGATTGATTGAGTTTTATTATGGCTGATTGGTGGCAGTGGTCTCAAAAGAGAGAAAAAGAAGCACTCACTTTTGCAGTTGTTGGCGTTGGGAGATTTGGAACTGCTGTTTGTAGAGAACTTATAAGTAATGGTGCAGATGTTTTGGCTGCAGATTATTCGGAAAAAGCTATTGATGATTTGAGACAATTGGAACCTTCTATAGAGGCTAGAGTTGTAGATTGCACTGATGAAGAGTCTATGAAGGAATCTGGAATACTTGAAATGAATACTGTTGTAGTAGGTATAAGTGAACCTATTGAAGCAAGTATAACCACGACACTTATTGCTAAAGATAGTGAAGGTAGCAAAGTGAAAAGAGTAATAGCAAGGGCTACGAGTGACTTGCACGAAAAAATGTTAAAAAGGGTTGGTGCAGACAAAGTTGTCTTCCCTTCCAGAATGCAAGGAGAGAGATTAGGTTTAGAACTAGTTAGACCAAATTTAATTGAAAGATTGGAACTCGATAACCAAACTGGTATAGATGAAATAACTGTTCCAGAGGAATTTATCGGAAGATCTTTGAGGGATTTGAATTTGAGGAAAAATTATTTAGTTAATGTTCTTGCAGCAGGACCTGCTGAAGAGTTAACAGTTAATCCTCCAGCAAAATATATCTTGGAAAGAGGAAATATTTTGGTAGTAATGGGAAAAACTGCAGATTTACAAAAATTGCCTCAAAATTAATTATTTTTAATCAGATTTTTTATAGTATCTAATCCTTTGAGGAGCTCTTTTTAATCTTGTAACGCTTTGTTTTTCAAGTTCGTTTCTAAATCTATCAGTATTTAAATTATTTTCTGAAACAGGTGATTTACTTTCTTTTTCGAAATATTTTTTTATGCCCTCTTGTATTAACACTTTCGCCATATTACTAACTGTCCTAGATTCATTATTAGCCAAAATAGTTAATTGCTCGCATATTAATTCTGGAAGAACTACTTGAATTCTGGGGGATTTAGGCTTCCCATTAGTTGAGTTTTGGCGGGTAGCCATGAGTCAAAGTTGATAACTGTTACTTATTAGTATACACAGTTAGTCAAGGATACTATCTTTGTGTATATTATTAATAAGGAAATATATGTCCGTATCAATTAATTGTTTTATTGTCCCATGAAAAATTCAAGAAAAATTGATTCTTCTAAAAGGTCGATAATTGATAAACCGAAAAAAAGATTAGTTAATTCTGATTCTCAGGATAATGAAAATAGTGACGTTTTGGTATCAGCTGTAATTAGTCCATATTTGTTAACTCATCTTCACCATATTCTTCAGCAGTCTGAGTATTACGCTCAAAAAGATGGTAGAAAATCTCATGCAGCTAACTTTGCGAAACTAAGAAAAGTTTTATGTTTAGACGCAAGAAGTATGGCAGATGCCTCTGCAAAAGAGATAAAAGATGTGGATAATGATTTATCTAATAATAAATATAATGAACAAAATGTAGCTTGAAGTAATAATCTATTAATAATTAGATTTTAAAAACATGTCTAGTAATGCTGAAAAGCTCTATAAATTAATAGCCAACGATTCCAAAAAGAAACAAAGTCTCTTTATGACAGCCTTAACTAATCCCAAAAAAGCATTAGATAAAATATGCGATATTGGCAACGAGTTAAATATTTCTGTGACTAAAGAAGAGGTTATTGAATATTTAAGTACTATTGATGATGAGGCAACTAAAATGTGGTTAATCAAGGCTCGAGGAGGTCTTTAGGAAAAGGTTTCGAATAATTATTATTTGGATTTGGAATAGGTTTTATTCTTTTGTTGTAGCCACCTCCACCAGCCAAAGTCCAAAAAAACCAATAACTTGGAATTGCAAGAGCTGCAGCTATGAAAATCACAACAATTTGTTCTATTCTTTTCATAATTTAATTTTATTCCACAAAATATTTTTTAGTAAATAAGCCACAGATTTTGTAAATTCTATTTTTAAAACAGTGATTAGATTTGAAGGTGTAAGCAAAATTTATTCTACAGATGTTGTTTTAAAAAATATTAGTTGGGAGATTAAGAAAGGAGAAAAAGTTGGCTTAGTTGGTTCTAATGGTGCAGGTAAATCAACCCAATTTAAAATTTTAATTGGAGAGGAAGAGCAAACAAGTGGAACGATCATCAAAGAAGGAAATCCTAAAATTGCCCATTTAAAGCAAGAGTTTGATTGTAATTTGAATTTCTCAGTGAGACAGGAATTAGAAAGTTCTTTTAAAGATATACAAATTGTTGCCATTAAACTTTTAGAAATTGAGAATAAAATGAAATTGTTGGATATAAAAAAAAATTCCGATGAACTTGAAATATTTGTAAATCAACTTGCAAAATATCAAGCAAAATTTGAAGCTTTAGGTGGTTATAAAATGCAATCTGATGTAGAAAAAATATTACCAAAATTAGGCTTCTCTATAGAAGATGCTGATAAATTAGTTGGCAATTTCTCTGGTGGTTGGCAGATGAAAGTTGCACTTGGAAAAATAATCTTACAAAAACCTGATTTACTTTTACTGGATGAACCAACCAATCATTTAGATTTAGAAACTATTTCTTGGTTGGAAGAATATCTATTATCGCTTAAAATTGCAGTTATAATGATCAGCCATGATAGATATTTCTTAGATAAATTATGTAAAAAAATAATTTTTGTAGATAGAGGAATATCTGAAACATTTAATGGAAACTATTCTTTTTTTGTCGAACAGAAATCTTTGAATGAAGAATCGCAAAATAAGGCATATCAATTACAACAAAAAGAAATTGAGTTACAGAAGAGGTATATAGATAGATTTAGAGCTAGTGCAACTAGAAGTTCTCAAGCAAAGAGTAGAGAAAAACAATTAAAAAAAATTTCTAAAATTGAGGCTCCCATAGAAAAATCAAAAAGTCCTGTTTTTAATTTTCCAGAGTGCCCTCGCTCAGGAAAATTAGTTCTAAGTATTAAAAATTTGTCTCATAGTTTCGAGGATAAAATTCTTTTTTTAGATATTAATTTAAAGATTTCTTCTGGGGAGAAAATAGCAATATTGGGACCTAATGGCTGCGGCAAATCTACATTGCTTAAAATTATTATGAAAAAAATAACTCCTGAAATTGGAGAAATTAATCTTGGTAAACATAATATAATTACAAGTTATTATGAACAGAATCAGGCTGAAGCACTTTCTCTTGAGGAAAGAGTTATTGATTTAATATGTAATAAATCTCCAGAATGGTCCCAAAAAAAAGTTAGAACATTTTTAGGAGGTTTTGGATTTCAAAATGAAACTGTTTTTAAATATATTAAACAACTTAGTGGGGGAGAAAAGGCAAGATTAGCATTGGCGCTTATGATTATGAATCCTAGTAATTTCCTTCTTTTGGACGAACCAACTAATCATTTGGATCTTCAATCTAAGGAAAACTTAGAATTAGCAATTAACAATTATAAAGGTTCATTATTAATCATTTCTCATGATCGGTATTTTATTTCAAAGGTTGCAAATAGAATTATTGAAATTAAAGATTCAAAGTTATTTTCATATGATGGTAATTACGAATATTTTTTAGAAAAGACTCAAAGCCAAAAAATTTGATTACTTTTAATAAAATTTACAATTGGCTAAGTAAGATCACTCATTTATCTTTACATCTTTTACGGTCATTGATTAGTCTTAAAAATACAAAATAGGTTTTAATAATTTAAATGAAAAATTATGATTTCCAAGAAAAACATTTTCAAATTTCTGATCCTATCGAAAGTTATTTTGAATGCATAACTTCCTGCGATATAAGGGATGGCAGATGTATTTCTAGATGTGTGGAAATACTTAAACGAAATGACAATTAAATTTTTTAGTTATTTTGTAGATTAGTAATATCAGTTGGTATTACTTTTAATTTAATAAATTTATTTTTACGCTTCAAGAATATATTTACTTGTTTTTTGATACCATTTTTACTAATTTGTTCTATTACGTCTGATGCGGTTTCAATATCTTTATTGCCTATTTTTATTAAAATATCATCTATCTTGATTCCACTTTTTTCAGCTGGACTGTTCGGTACTACATATCCAACTTTTACGACATTATTTTTTCTCTCAGAAATACTTTCTTCTATTAGGCTAATTCCAATCATAGGATGTATTACTTTCCCATTTTTTAAAAGTTGATAGGCAATATCCTTTGCTTTATTAATTGGGATTGCGAAACTCAAACCCGCTCCTGGACCTGATCTTATCAACGTATTAATACCAATTACTTCTCCATTGCTATTCAATAGTGGACCTCCAGAATTGCCAGGGTTAATAGCAGCGTCTGTTTGTATCAGTTCAAGTTTTTTATCGTATATTCCTAATTGATTTACGTTTCGATTTAGATTACTAATAATACCAAGTGTAACTGTGTTTTCCAGTCCGAATGGATTTCCAACTGCTATAGCCCAATCACCGACTTTAATCTTTGAAGAATCGCCCAATTTTGCTTTTGGCCAAGGCCCTTTCCCTTCAATCTTTAGCACAGCTAAATCAGTAAAAGAGTCTTGACCTACCAGTTTAGCGTTTATTTTTTTGCCATTTGTTAAACCAACAATTACCTTATCTGAACCATTCACTACATGAGCATTGGTCATTACAAGTCCATCTGCAAATATAAATCCACTGCCTTGGTTTTGCTCCACCCTTGGTCGGTTTTCATTAGGCAAATCTAATCCAAAAAATCTTTCAAAATATGGGTCTAGAAATAGTTGAGAATTTCTTGGAAAATTTCTTTTTTTAACATATCTTTGAGTATCAATTGTCACCACAGCTGCACCGGTTCTTTCTACAGCTTTAGTTATGAAAGATTTGTTTGAAAATACACTAACTTCATTAATTTTTGGTTTGATTAATGGTTTGGATATTACTTTTGCGGGATACGTAATTCCTATTGGAATTAATGAGACGATTAGTAATAGCTTCTGAATGTATCTTTTCAATTTTGATTTTTTTATGTTTTTCGAGAGATTTAATCGACCATACTAGTGTAATTCAAATATAACTAGTTATTTAATCAATTGAATCAAGAGAATAATTTAGTGACTTAAAATAGCTAAATTTCTTTTTTTCAGGCTATGATGTTAAACATACAATAAACTAATTTATAAATTCAATGACTATTTTATTTCCAATCATATATTCAGCGGCCTTAACTTATTTAGTGTGGAAAGCTTTTAAAGTAATGTCTAATGGCTGGGGTATATCCGATAATAAAAATAAAAGTTTAAGTACTTCCAGTTTTAAACAAAAAAAGTTCACAATACATCCAGAACTTTTAGATAAATCAGGTAATATAACAGAAGAGGAGCTATTAACAGTAAGATTTTCGAATGATAATGACTCTTCATTAGAAGAAAAAGGCTCAACAACTGATTAATCAAAATACAGATAAGGAAAAAAATTGGAATTAAGAACAAAAATTGTTTCAGCGGTAATAAGATCTCTCAAATTGCCACCGAGGTTTCGTTTGATAATGGTTAAAGAAGATCCAGTGAGACTTGAACTAAGTCTCACTCCTTCTTACGGTAAAAATCCAGTCATTGTTGGTATAGTTGAATCTCTAGATTTAGTCGCGCGAAGAGATAGGGAAGGTAGATTACCCAGAGATCTCCAAGGCACTTGGGACTGGACTGTAAGACATGGAAAAGTTAGTACTGGAGGTTGGAATCCTATGTTAAAAGAGGCATTGCAAACAATGTTTGATACAGGATTGCCAGCTATTGTGTACGAGGAATTAACTGGAGATGAGTATCGACCTGTTGATGGTGTAAGACATGTTAAATAAATTATTTATTTTTTATCATAAAATCTTCCTTAAAACGTTAAAATAATCTGATAAATATTTTAGTTAATTATGAATAATGACAATCAACCAAGATTTGGCTTTGTAAATTTTGCAGAAACTTGGAACGGCCGTATGGCTATGATGGGGATTTTGATTGGTCTTGGCACTGAATTAATTACTGGACAAAGTATTCTTAGACAAATTGGAATAGGTTAAAATCTTACTTCACTTCTTCTGCTTTCACTTCAATGGTACTTTCACTAGGCTTTTTATTGGATTGATTATTCTTATTTATATTCTCTAAATCTGCACCACAATTCATGCAGGTTTCACTTAAACCTAATGATATTGACCCACAATTACTGCATGTATTAATTTTAGATTTATAAGAGTTAAAACCTATAAAAACTAAAACTAAAAATAGAAGAGGAATTAAAAATAAAAGAAGTAGGATATTCCCAATAAAACTGATGAAAAAGTTGAATCCAAAAATTGGAATAACGATCAGTAAGATTAATGAGTAGGTAAGAAGATTTTTATTAGCTTTAAGAAAATAATTCACCTTAATTATCCTTATCTATAATTTCTTTTTTTATTTACTAAAGTCATATTAGCAATTACTACGCTCCAACACTGTCCAAAATATAAAATCACTCCTAATAACCATACCCACAAAGTAAGTACAAGAAAACCTCCAATAAACCCGTATGCTTGAAATCTTACTCCAAGTGAGAGAATACTTTTACTGACTGCTAGGTTCAAAGTGGTTAGGCCAATTCCAATAAGAAAAGATCCAGGTAAAAGTGGTTTCAATGGAACTTTTCTACTGGGTAAAAGTGCTTGTAATAAAAGAGCCATTAAAGAAAAGCCAATTAGTGGTATTGCAAACTGACCAACCTGTAATAGCGGCAACTTTAATATTAAATCAGAAATAAGATTATTAGATTTTGAGAGATTTTCTAAAACGTTACTTGGGATCATTCTAAGATTTGCACTAATTTGATCTAGTACCATTAAAAAACCAATAAAGAAAACTATTAAAAAGGCTTCAACTCTATTTCGGAGAAACTTCGAAGCTTGCACTCTCCAAGCAGCATTAACTTTTTTAGAAGGAATTTCGTCCTCCCAAAGCCTATCCGAACCTCTTTGAAGAGATAGATATGCATTTCCTGCTGTAAAAAGCAAAAACATAGCCCCAAGAATACCCGCACCAAAACCTTGATCTATCAAATTAAATAATGTTGTCTCTACTAACTCAACTACTGAAGGAGGTAAAAGCTGAGCAGCAATGGCAATTATTTGTTGATCTAATCCTTCTTGTTTTCCTAGGAACCATGAAGCTATTGATAGAGAAATTAGAAGGATAGGAAAAAATGATTGAAGTGTGTAGTATGCAAATGCAGCGCTTAAATCAACGCAATCAGATTTGCTCCATCGCTCACAAGCTCCCCATAAACTTTTCAGTATCCACGTTGAACTTCTCTGCATATTAATTTTCTTCAAATATTTTATTTATTTACTTGTTTTTTATTGTATCTGATTAAGAAATTTTTCAAGCAATTTTTTATTTATGATCCAACTATTTTTCTAATAATAAATTCCCCCATGGCTTTAAAATTTCAACTTTTTCTATAGATCTACAAGCAATTAATGGAAAATTAACATCGCTCAAGTCTTCTCCTGAAATTAAATTTAAAGGATCTGTTTCTAACCACTCTATAGAGCAATTGAGTTCTTCTAATAGCAGCCAGGCTGCTGCAATATCCCATATCTTAGGAGTTGATTCTATTGCTCCGAAAGTTTGTCCCATTGCTACACTCGTAAGATTTAAACTCGATACACCTAAGAGTCTGATTTTCCCTGGAAATACTGAGTTTGGTTTTTTTTGTAAAATTTTTATTGATCTACTACATAAAGAAATGCACTCACTTTGACGATTATTTTGTCTAGGATCTATTTTCTGGTTATTCAGCCAAACTCCTTCCCCTTTAATGGATACAAACTTTTTTTTCAATGTAGGAATTATTAAAAAAGAAGATTGTGGTTTACCATCAACGAACCTTGCTACAGATATAGACCAGTAAGGAATACCTGCAGCAAAATTAGTTGTCCCATCGAGTGGATCGACCACCCAATAAGCTTTTGAATTTGGAATTAGCTTATGTCCTTCTTCACTAAGGACGCCCTCGCCTGGAGCTATTGAAGCTAAGCCATCTACGATTGTTTTGTCACTCCATAAATCACAACTTGTTAATAATGATCCATCTGCTTTATTGCTGGCGCTAATATTTCCGAAATCTTTTGTTTGACGTTGACTAACCAATTCAAATAAAGAATCTAATTCACTTAGTTGTTTACTAGTTAAATTTGGTGGATTCATCTTCATATATTGCAAATAGACTCTGTATCTTTAATTTTAGTATTATTACTACCCAAACAATTTTTACTTATATCAAGGAATGTTAATCTTTCTAATTCATCTATATTCAAATTGTAATTATATATTGCATTAATATTTTTTGATTTCGCATTACTTAATTCACTTTGCCTAACAAGAATATCTTTTAGAGTTGATATTCCGACATCATATCTAAGTCTGGAAAGCCTTACAGACTCTTTGCTAGATTCAATTTCTTTAAGAGAAGAGATTATTTTTTCTTCATTTAATTTAAGATTTAAATAAGCTTTACTAATACTTGTGGTTAAAACATTTTTTAGATTTTCATAAGCATATTTTTCCGCTTCTGCATCTGCTATTTTCGATTTGTAGGAGTTCTTATTTTGTCCGCCATCAAAAATACTCCATGCAAAATTTAGGCTTATGGTATTGGTATAATTAGATCCAGATTTTTCAGAGTCAATATTAGTTGATAGCGAGTCACCCTTTGAAAATGTACTGGATAATGAATTACTGATATAGATATTTGGCTTATTTTGAGCTAAAAAGTTCTCTGCTTGGCTCTTTTTGATTGATTTTTGAAGAATAAGGTTTTTTAAGGAAAGATTTTTATCCAAACCCTCATTAATATTCTTATTCAATTTATGATTCCAAAACCCTATAAGTTTTTGCTCTTTATTAGTTTCGAAATCTCCCTTAATATTAAGAATCTCTTTGAGAGAAATTTTATTAATTTCATGTTCTATTTTCTTTTCATTAAGTGATTGTTGATCTCGAGATAATTGAGCTTCTGCTTCAAGAACTTCGAATTTTGTACCAATTCCAGCATCTAGCTTCGCTTTAGCATTTTCTAAACTTGTAATTGATAAATCAAGTGTGAATTTTTTATTTTGAATATCTTGATATGACTTTTTGTATTTGTGATATCTGATTCTTGCTTCTTGAATTAAATCTTTTTTCTTAATCTCATAATTATTTTTTGCAATTTTGTAATTTGTTTTGGCAATTTTAATTTCAGAACCTCTAAGCGGGGCAATTACATCCCATTTAATATTTAGGGAGGGATTAGCTGTAAATTGTGATGTTTTTTTAGTAGTTGACTTGTTATTATAATTTTTACCTGCGACATATTTTGGTAACCCATTGGCTTGAAAATCTAAGGATGGGTATCTTTTTGCAATTTGACTGGAGAGACTAAAGCTAGCCGATTCTACTAGGTTTTGTAATGATTTTAATTCTTGATTATTTAATATAAGTTTTTCTGTTTCTTGATAATCAACAAAAGTAATATTTGATTTTTCTTCTAAAACATTATCAATGTAATTTTTTGTTTCGCTCGATAGAACATTAAAGGTGTTCATACTTAGAGTAAGCGGAAATAATAAGAAAGGATTTATTACTCTTCTAAGCATGTTTTATAGTTTTGAAAATATTCGATTAACCAATCAAAGTATTAATAATATCATTTGAATCATCCAGAACGTGAATTTTAGTATTTATTTGATTCTCAACTTCTTGAATATTTTTATCATCTAAAAATAAATCAGTATTAATTTTTAACATAATAGATGGTATGTAAACAGCTTCTCCTAAATCCTTATTTTTCAGACCGTAAATTAGATCTTCTCCAGTAAGAAGACCTGTAACAACTTGATCTTGACCCCAATAAATACTTGGCAAACCATATAAATTAATTGTTAATCCATTAATTAAGTTTAATTTCTCAACTGTAGGAATTAGAGCTTCATAAACTAATTTACCAACAATCCAACTAACTTTTTTTGGCTTTTTTACTTTTTTGGGTAGGTTTTGACTCTTCTCCCTTAATGATTCTAGAAAGTTTCTAATAGTCCCTACTCCGTTAGATTCTTGTGGCATATTTTCGTAGGTTTTGTAACAAGGTAAATTTGTACCAGCAATTAAATACCATTCGTCTGCTAGCCAACAAAAACGAGTACCAAGAGTAATTTGTAAAGAGGCTTGAATTCTCTCTACTTGTTTAATAGTTTTTTTTGCGTATTCTGGGCTTATTGATTTCAATCCATCATTTTCAGGTCTAAATTTTGTAAGTCCTACAGGAACTATTGCGACTGAAAGTACTGTCTGAGAGCTTTTTTTATAGAATTCTGCAAGTTCTAAAATTGATTTCTCAAGAATATCCCCATCATTTATATCTGGACAGACAACAATTTGAGCATGTTATTTGAATAGAGTTTTTTTCAAACCACGAAATTTGGTCAAGTATCACTCCTGCTTTTTTATTTTTTAATAATTTTTCTCTTGTGGCGGGATCAGTAGCATGAACTGAAATAAAAAGTGGGGATAGTTTTTGCATAGCAATTCTTTCCCAGTCTTCTTTTTTTAAATTCGTAAGAGTTAAATAAGAGCCATATAGGAAACTTAATCTATAATCATCATCTTTTATATATAGGCTTTTTCTTTTACCACTTGGCTGTTGATCAATAAAACAAAATGGACATTTATTATTGCATTGCTTGATTGAATCAAATAATGCATTTTTAAAATTTATACCTAAATTAACGTCTTGATCTTTTTCAATATTTATATTGTGAATCTCATGATTTTTATCTAAAACTGATATGTCTAAAATTTCTTCACTAATTAGAATCTGATAATCAATTAAATCTCTTGGTTTTTTCCCATTAATACTAATAATTGAATCACCCGATTCAAATCCTATTTCTTCAGCAATGGAATTAGCTTCAATACTTTCAATTTCTGCAGGATTTATTTTATAAGTAATATTAGGAACCAAAAGATCATTGGAATCTTTGTAATTAATTTCTTGCCACACAATTTAAGGCCAAATACTCTTATTTAAGTTTATTTTAAACTTATATATGACTCAAAGTGTATTAAATACTTTTAAAAAACTAAATATAGGTGTGAAATTATGGGCCTTTTATTTATTAAAATATGGCATTCACAGTTTTCTAAAACACGATTTAGATTATTAAAAATAACCTTTTTCATTGAAAGAATTAATTACAAAAAATTTAGAAGTAAAAGATAAATTCAACTATGAATCTCATAAGACAGTTGATTCATACAAAAATAGTTTTTTATCAAATCCTGTATCTTTAAGATTGTGGTCATCTTTTTTTGTAATTTTACCTATTTTTGTTCAAGCCCCTTGGGTTAGATTAGAACCAATAAGTGCTCTTTGTTTTACTTTTGTTATTGTCTTAGTGGCAATTTTTTTGAATAAGAAAAAATCAAATAATTGGTTTATTGTCAGTTCATTATTACTTGGTGTATCAGGTAGTTGGCTTGGTGGATGTTTGTTCTGGGGATGGTTAAGCCCATTTCCTATCCTCCACATACCTGTTGAAGCTGTAGTCCTCCCATTAGCTTTCATTGGATTTGGTACTAATTGGAAAATAGGTTCAAGTTTTTATATTTCTTCTTTATTTGGAACCGCAGTTACCGACATTACAATATTTTTAATCGGAATCATGGATCAATGGAGGCAGGTAATTACAGCAGATTCTGAAAATGCACCTATGATTCTTCAAAAAACTTCTGAGAGTCTTATTCAAATAAAATCATTATCTATTATCGTTTTTGTTGCTCTTATACTTTGGTTTATTTCAAAAGAAATTTTAGATTCTGCCACAATTAATACTACTAGTGGAAAAGCACTCTTAGTGTCTGGTTACGTAATTCAAACGACATTAATTGTTGATGGTATTTTTATTGTTTTAGCAATTTTGCAACCAAATTTTAGTGGATTGGTTTAATGTTAAGGCCTCCATTTTCGCAAGAACCGATACCAATTAATAATTGGGATGTAATTGTTATAGGCGCTGGAGCTGCTGGGCTTATGACTTGTCTTGAATTACCCTCAAATTTAAAAGTTCTTCTTTTAAATAGAAATACTAGTAAGGTATCTTCCAGTAGATGGGCTCAGGGCGGAATTGCATCTGTTGTTAGACAAGATGATTCATTTGATCTTCATGCTGAGGATACTTTAAAAGCAGGTGATGGACTATGTGATTTTCAAGCTGTAGAAATGCTTGTTAAAGAAGCTCCAGGTTGCGTAGAAAGGTTGCAGAATTTAGGGATGATTTTTGATCAAAGTTTTGATCAACTAGCTACTACCTTGGAAGCAGCCCATTCACGCAGAAGAGTTTTACATGTTAAAGATCGTACTGGTCGAGCATTAGTTGAAGTTTTAGAAGATCATATTGAGAATCAAAAAAATATTCTGCACTGCAGGGGTGTAAGAGTAACTGAACTTCTTATTGAAAATAAAGAATGTAGAGGAGTTCAGGTTCTTGATGGAGCAAATTTATATTGGATTAAATCTAGAGCTGTTGTTTTGGCTACAGGTGGGGGTGGGCACTTATTTACAAATACAACAAATCCTGCTCAATCCTCTGGTGAAGGGATTGCCCTTGCATGGAAAGCAGGAGCTGCAATCGAAGATTTAGAGTTCGTGCAATTTCATCCAACAGCTTTAAAATTTTATGGTGCACCTTGCTTCTTAATATCTGAGGCACTTAGAGGGGAAGGTGCGATTTTAGTTGATAAAAATGGTGAAAGTCCAGTTAAAAATCTTGAAAATCGTGATCTAGCTACTAGAGATCAGGTAAGTAGAGCAATTATGAAAAATATGCATGACAATAATGTAGACCATGTTGGCTTAGATCTTCGGTATATTGACCCAGAAAAAATTGTAGAGCGCTTCCCTACGATCCTAAGTCGATGTCAGGATTATGGTGTTAACCCTTTAAATGAGGTTATTCCTGTAGCTCCTGCAGCTCACTATTGGATGGGAGGTATTAAAACTGATCTAAATGCATCTTCAACAAGAAAAGGATTATATGCCGTTGGAGAAGTTGCTTCTACAGGTGTGCATGGTGCTAATAGACTGGCAAGTAATTCACTGATGGAGTGTCTTGTTTTCGCAAGAAAAATGTCTTCAATTGTTTTGAATGACCTTTCTAAATTTGAAAAATTTGATAGATCATTTCAAGAGTTTGCTTTTGAAGATCCTAAAGAAGATCAAATTTCTATAATTGCTGAAAAAATTGATGAACTAAGAAAACTATGTTGGTTAAATTTAGGTGTATCTCGAAATAAGGTAAATATGAGTAAATTTTTAAATTACATTCAAAATGATATAGATAAATTAAATAAAAATGATTTACTAAATATTCTTGAAAAAATAAAATTTGATCAAAAAATAAAACTTAGTGAACGCAATAGAAGAGCATTAAATCTTTTACTTGATTTAAAGAATAGACAAATAACCACAATAACTTTATTAAAAGCTTGCCTATTTAGAGAAGAAAGTAGAGGAGGGCATTATAGAGATGATTTCCCTGATAAAGATAAAAATTGGGAATGCCATACTAGACAACAGTTAGATCAAAAAATTCAAAAAAGATTTATTAAAAATTAAGATCTCCCTGATAGTCGGTTTTTGTTGCTAATTCATTTAAGTCACGAGTACCACTAATAATTTCTCCATTTATTTCCCAAGAAGGAAATCCACTGATTCCTTTTGTTTGGCATAGCTCATACTCATTATCTTTACCATCTTTTGCACACTCAACAACTTTTAATTCTTTAACTGCTTCCTTGCCAAATAATTGCTTCTGATCGTGGCAATGCGGGCACCAGTATGCACTATACATAACAATATTGTTTGCACTTAAAAATTTTGCAAATTTTACCTTCTGGGGAGAGCTTGAAGTGGAAATTATTGGCGATACATTTTCAGTGGGGTTTGCAACATCAATAGCATTAGAGGGGTCAACGTTTGTTGACCAAATTAGTCCCCCCAGCAGGACACTAATGGCTACAATGAAACCTCTAAAAATCATAGGTTCTCTACTTTCGAACTTTGCTCCAATCATAGAAATTATAAAGATAGAAAACGATAAAATTGCTGAAAGTATACAAAAAAAGCAATATGCTTGAATCTTAAAAAACATTATATTTATCAATAAAAAGCTAAATGTTGATGACGCACAAGAAATTAGAAATACTAACCACCATAAAAACTTATTTAGTTTTTCTTTTGGGGAAATTAAATTAAGCGAGAGTATTATTGTGATAATTAATATTGATAAATATGTTATGAATCCAGCTAATGAGAGAGGTATATTAACTTGATTATTTTCAAATAAAGTACCCCAAGGACTATTTAAAACTGTTTCACAACCATTTTGTATCCCTGGGCATGAAAGCGAAGTAAATAAACCCCAGTTTTTTAAAGTAATAGAACCTGTATCAACTATGCCTATAGTGCTAAGAATTGCGATTATGATTTTTGGCCATTTCAAATCTTTTTTATTTCTTCCGTTTAAAGTCTTAAGGGCCATACAAAAAGAAAGTTTGTTATTTACATTATCTATCCTAATATTATCTTGGCATGAGAGTTATATACGAAATGCTTTTTAAATCTTTTAATTCTTATTTTTCAAGTTGTGAAACAAAATAGTTTCAATGTAAAAGAAAAAAAACTATCTAAGATTGCATTCAGTCATGTTGGTTGTGAGAAAAATCTTGTTGATACTGAACATATGCAAGGCTTATTATATAAAGAGGGTTATGAAGTTGATAGCAATATAAATGATGCAAATGTTGTTGTTGTAAATACTTGCAGTTTTATTGAAACAGCTAGAGAAGAATCTATTAGAAAAATTTTAGAATATACAAATCAAGGAAAAGAGGTAATAGTTGCAGGCTGTATGGCTCAGCATTTTAAAGATGAGCTTATAAAAGAAATCCCTGAAATAAAAGGTTTGGTTGGAACAGGAGATTATCAAAAGATAGCCAAGGTTTTAGAAAGAGTAGAAAAAGGGGAAATCGTAAATGAAGTTTCAAAAATACCTGAATTTATTGCAGATGAGGAAATGCCTCGTTTTGTAGATAAAAATAAATTTGTTGCTTATCTTCGCATTGCTGAAGGCTGCAACTATAATTGCGCTTTTTGTATTATTCCTAAGTTGAGAGGTCCTCAAAGAAGTAGAACAATAGAATCTATAGTTTCAGAAGCCAAAAGTCTTGCAAAAAAGGGTATTCAAGAAATCATATTAATTAGTCAAATAACAACTAATTATGGTCAAGATATTTATGGAAAACCATCATTAGCCAAACTTTTGAATGAGCTTTCTAAAGTTCCAATTCCTTGGATAAGGATACATTATGCTTATCCAACAGGTTTAACTGATGAAGTTATTAGAGCTTTCAAAGATTCAAAGAATATCGTTCCTTACTTTGATTTACCGCTTCAGCATAGTCATCCAGATGTGTTGAAGAGTATGAACAGACCTTGGCAAGCTTCTTTGAATGAATCAATTTTGGAGAAAATTAGAGAAGCAATTCCATCTGCTGTATTAAGAACTAGTCTCATTGTTGGTTTTCCAGGAGAAAAAAAAGAACATTTTGAACATCTTCTGGAATTTTTGTATAGGCACAAATTTGATCATGTGGGAGTGTTTATTTTTTCTCCTGAGGAAGGAACTGCAGCTTTTGATTTGCCAAATAGAGTATTTCCTGAGGTTTCAGAGGCTAGAAAAGATAATGTTATTTCAGTTCAACAAAATATCTCTAAAGATAAAAATCAGGCATATGTTGGTTCAAAAATGAAAGTTTTGGTAGAAAAAATATCAGATAATAACGAATTAATAGGTCGGTCCTACAATTTCGCTCCTGAAATTGACGGAAATGTGATTTTATCTATTAATACTAAAAATGATTTGAAAAATTATATTGGTAAATTTGTTGAAGCAAATATTTCTTTTGCCGATGAATATGATTTGTATGGAGAGATTATTAAAATTTTGAAGTTTTTAAATTAATTTAACTGCTCTTAAGAACTTATCTAATGCGAAAGCAGCTCCGAAACCAAAACCAATAAATGCAATATAGAAAATGATGTTCATTAATTTTTTTATTTTTATTTAATTTAACATCAGATGAAAAGATTAGATTGTTTCGTTTAATTTCTTAATCTTGGATATATGGTAATTTTTTGTATAAACATTCTTCTGCTTTTTGTAGTTCTCGGCCTAAATATAGAGCATGATCGAATCTGGTTATTAAGTCATTTCTTTCTTCAGTAATCAATATTCCAAGTTGTTTCGCACTAATACCTTTAAAAACTGCATTACTAACTCTTTGATTTTGAGAGTCGCATTTAATTGGTTCATTTGTTTCTGGGTCAATAGCATAGCCTTCTTCATCGATGTTATTTAAAAAGTGCTCTAAAATTATTTTATTTTCTTTTACATCTATTTTTATAATAAAATAACCGTTTGGATCTAAATCTATATATCGGTTGGATAGGTTATTATCAATCTTTATTTTTTCATTTAAACTTTTACTAGAATCCATTTTTAGAAGTTAATAAAAACTATATTACTAATATAATCTTTAGAAAAGCCAAATAATTTTTTATTTAAAGGGTATAGAGTTATTCTCAAATTCAATTTCCTTCTCGGTTTGATTATTAACTTCGTTTAGCCAAGGATAAATTATATTTTCCATATTTTTGTCAAACCACTTATGCAAGCTAATGGTGCTTTTTGCAAAAAAACCTCTCCTCCTTTTATGTTTACCACCCGCTCCAGGATCAAAACAATGGATACTATTTTTTATTGCCCATTCAATTGGCTGGTAGTAGCATAATTCAAAATGTAAATTAGATATGTCTTCTTGACTACCCCAATATCGACCCCATAAGTTGTTTTTATTTTTAACACACATCGACATAGCAAAAATTTCATTTGAATCATTTTTTGATGCGCTAAAAAGTAAAATATTTTTTTTATTAGCAACAATTTTTTCGAAAAATGTAGATGTTAGATATTTACTTCCCCAAACTCCCCACCTAGAACAATGCTGTTCATAAAAATAATGCATTTTTTTGAGGATTTCTTGGTTGATATCATCTTCATTAAAAATTTCTACTTTTACATCTTGTTTAGTAATTGATTTCCTCTCTTTTTTGATATTTTTTCTCTGATTAGAGTTAAATCTACAAAGAAAATCATCAAACGTTTTTTCTCCATTACTCCTCCATTCACTGCTGGAATTTATCCATCTATGGTATCCCAAAGATTTAAGATAGTTACCCCAGCTTTCGTCAATGTATAAAAAATTACAACTTAAAATTTTGTTTGTAATCGCAAAACTTTCGATATGGTTTATGAGTAAATTTGTAATTTCTTTCTTATCTTCATTTTTTTTATAAAGAAATTGATATCCATTTACAGGACTATAAGGACTCATTCCAATTAATTTAGGGTAATAATTTAAATTCAGTTCTTGAGCCAATCTTGCAAATGATTGATCAAAAATGAATTCTCCATAGCTATGATTTTTTAAAAAAAGTGGAGCAATTCCTAATATTTCTTCATTTTTATAAGCAACAAAATATAGAGGTTGCCAACCAGTTTCTCTTGAGACACTTTTTGATATTTCAAGGTTTTTAAGCCAAGTCCATTCATAAAATGGATTATTGATTTCATTTGTTAATGCATTCCATATCTCCTTGGAGATTTCCTTAATTGAAAATTTGACTTCAACTTTATGTATTTTTTGGTTCATTTATTATTAAATCTATTTCAAATTTTTTTGTAATGAATATGGATTTCATTAGTAATTAAATTTTTAATTGATTGTATTTCCCAGAGTCTTTTGAGATTAAAAATCTCATTTGTTTCTTCTGGAGGGATCCATGTATATTTACCTCCAATAATTTGTGGAATTATTGTAATTTTTATATCTGTTATTAGATCCTCTTTTATAAAAGAATTTATAAGTTTTGCACCTCCTAAAAGAGCTAAATCATTTATCCCTTGTTTTTTAAGTGAAATTAAAGTTTTACTCCATGAATCTTTGAAAAAGAGTTGTTTCTCGAAGTCATTATTTGATGAATTATCAACTTTACTTGAGCTTATTAGCCATCTTCTAATTGGTTGACGAAAGTATTCCCAATTACTGTTAAATTTTCTGCTATTTGAAGCAACTATAGAAATTGGTTGTTTTTTTGATATTGTTACTTCGTTATTATCATCGAGATTTTTAATTAGGTAAGTTGATTGATGAGCTATTAAAGTACCTAAACCAAAAATGGTGGCGTCAACCATTGATAAGTTTTGATTTAACATTTTTTTGTCTTCTTCGCTTCCAAGATGCGATTCTCCACCTCCAGGAAATGCAATTCTTCCATCAAGACTAGATGCTATAACAATTATTACTCTTGGGATACTCAAGTTTGTGAGATTAAACTATTTTCAAGTTTCAACTTCAATGAATTGGTAAGCCTTTGATCAACATAAATTTCTGCAGCATTATTTGGGCTCTCTTGTAGCCTTATTTTGTGTAATGTTGCACCAAGTTCATGTATTGGATTTTTAAGAATATCAGAGATATATAAAGCTATATTTTCAGCAGTTGGAACACAATTCTGAAAAAATTCGATGTCTTTATTTAGAAAAGTATGATCTAGTTGTTCAACAACCAAATCATTAATTATTTCCTGGAGTGCAGATAAGTCGCAAACCATTCCTGTTCTTTTATCAATGTCTCCTTTTACAGTTATATCGACCAGATAGTTATGACCATGTCCATTGACTCTGGCACATTTCCCATAGATTTTTTTATTTTCATCAAAGGAAATCTCTTCTTTTGCAAGTCTATGAGCGGCTGCAAAATGAGTTTGTACTGTTAAAAATGCTTCCATGTTTTTTCCAAAATAATCTGCCCATAAATTTGGGTTTTCATAAAGCCTTAGACTTGTAAGAGGTAAATCATCCTTTAGACGACTCCAAATAACCTTTACTAATGCTTCAGTTGTGGGAAGTATACCTTCTTGATTATTAACATTAAATTCAGGCCAGACATCATTTAAAAAACGAAAATCTAATTGTCCAGTAACCTTATCTTTAATAGAGTGTTTTACATCAGAGAGATTAAGTACCATTCCATCAGAGTCTAGTTCTCCACCCATTGAAACAATAAGTTCATAATTATGACCATGACCTGGTGCAATACTGCAATTTCCAAAAAGAGATAAATTTTCTTCTGGGGTTTTTTCAGGAAGCCAATAACGGTGACTAGAACTAAAGCAGGCACGTCGAGTTATGACGCATTCACGTCCTTTTCCATGTAATGGTTTGGATTGTGTAGAAGTCATACCTTTCTGCGATAATACTATCTTAAGGTTTTAAATACGCTTTTGTCTTTATGGAACATTCTATTATCAAAAAAACAGTTCATACTTTAAAGGGCAGAAGCATATTTTTAATAGGAATGATGGGTTCTGGTAAGTCACAAACCGGTTTGAAGCTAGCTGAATTATTGAAGTATAAATATATTGATTTAGATTCGTTAATAGAGAAGTTAACAAATAAATCTATCAATCAAATTTTTAATGATGAAGGAGAAAATAATTTCCGTGAATTAGAAGCAAGCTGCTTAAAAGAAACTATCAAAGTTCCTTCATTAGTAATCTCTACTGGGGGAGGAATAGTTACCAAATCGGAAAACTGGGGAATCTTAAGGCAGGGAATAATTGCTTGGATAGATCTCGACAAAGATATAGCAATTGAAAGATTGAAAAATGAAATTGAAAACAGACCACTTCTTCAAGGAAAGAATCTAAATGATTTATATGCGAGCATTTTTCAATCTAGAGAAAATTTGTATTCTCAAGCAGATTTAAGAATTCAAGTAAAAAGGGAAAATATTGAAGAAGTCGCTCTGAAAATAATTAATGCAATTCATAAAGAAATAATTAGTTAATCTGGTTCAATTCTTACTGCAAACCATTTGATAACGTATCCTAATTTTATTTCTAATTCATAAGTGCTTTCTAATAATTCTTCAAAAAATGCCTGATCAGGATCTTCTATATTTTGATATATTGTTTGTGTTTCTGTTTTACTGAGCCAATTCTTCAACCATAAAATTGCTTCTTGCTTTGATACAATTTTTTCTTTTGAATCTGGCTCTAACAATACATAATGATCTGATGCTCTTATTAGTGGATTTGACATAATGAAGATTCTTATTGGACTAATTCTTTGCTTGATTTTTCAAGGAATTTTTTTAGAAAGTTCTTTTGCTTTTGTAGATTCTAATGTACGAGAGTTTTTGGAAAATCGTGTAAATCAATGGCCAGAATTATATTTACCAAATTTTAAATTGTCGGATACTTCTGAGGATTTAATTTATCCTAAATGGTTCGAGGGGAATTGGCTTGTTACTTCTCAAGATATAATTAATGATTCAGAAGAGCCAATTATTTATAAAGTAAATTTCTTTAAGAATGATTCAGATTTAGTTGTTGGTAATCGTGCAAAAAATTCTGAATCTATTGGAAAAGCAATATTTGGGGATACCTTAATCAAGGTTGTAAATGATCCTCAATCTATTAATAATCAAATTACTTATTTAAAAGATGATTTTTATATCGATTCAAGAATTACAGGGAGAAATCAGATCCAAGATGATGATATTTTTTTCGCAGATGAGTTAGTTATACAAACTGCACATAAGCGAGGTGCTTCAAGGATTAATCAGGTAGAGACCATTAGTAAATTTCAAAAATGTTCCGAAGAAATTTTGGAAGTTGATAATTCAATCAAATCATCAATTTGTGGAGTGCAATATGTTGCTTCTTATGGTTCAAAAGTTGGTGATCCTTCTATTAATGCTATAAAAACAAATAAATATAAATTGAAGTTTGAATTTATTGAGAGTTAGCACTAAAAAGATATTCTTCTAAGTTGTTCCTCCAAATGAAAAGATTTTCTAAATAAGGGTTGTTTATGTATTCTTGGCTCCCCTCTCCTGAAAGAATTGGTCCTGCAGACTTTGGAAATTTAAGAAGGGATAATTGAGCAGCAATTGAAATATCTGCAATTGATAAACTATCACCAACTAAATATTTCTTGTTGATCAAGGATTTTGATAAAGCTTCCATTAATTTTTGGAGTTCTAAATTCTCTTTAGAAGACAAAACTACATTAGAAATTTTACTAAGATTTTCAAAAGGTAATTTATCAACAATACTTTTAACTGAAGAAGGTATTTCATCTGGAAGTAATGCAGTTCTTAACTGTGGATTTTCTATTGCAGATTTTATTAAAGCTTTTCTACAAGTTGTAGCCATTGTAGTATCTGCCCAGTCTTCAATTAGTTTGCATTGTGCAAATAATATTGGGTCCTCAGGAAAAAGTGGATTGTTATCATTTTTTTTATCTACATATTCGCAAATAGTTGAAGAGTCATTAATAACTTGATCATTACTATCGACTATTACAGGTACTTGTTTTTGACCTGATAATTTAAAGATTTCAAATTGGCCTATTCCAGGTGTTACTTCTTCAACTCGATATTGTAGTTTTTTTGCATGAAGAGCCATTCTTGTTTTTAAACAAAAAGCACTATGCCTAAATTGATATAATGTAATCATGCTGTTTAATGTTTGTTAAAACTTAGCTAAAAAAGTAATCTATTTGTGGAGCTGATGGGCGAATTTTTCTCTAATGTTGCGAGATATCCAAAGTATTTGATATCTATCATTGTTGGGGGACTTGTTGCTTTGCTTGAACCTTTATTCAAGAATAGATCAAATCCTCTCACAATAGTAGGATTGATATCTTCTGTCTTAAGTGCTTTCATAACTGTTTATTTTGTCTTGCAAGCGATGACAAACCCAATAAATTTACAACCATAATGCCAAATAATTACCGTCTTGCAAAAGTTTCTTCTCTTTTGAAGAAAGAAATAACCCTTATTTTGCAGAATGATTTAGAAAATGATCTTATTAGAGATCATTTCGTCAATATTTCTAAGATTGATTTATCAGGTGATTTGCAACACTGTAAAATTTACATAACTTCAACTGCTCAAGAGAAAGTGAGGAAAGAGATCGTAGCGAACTTGAATAATGCTAAAAGCTATATAAGGCATAGTTTAGGAAAAAGAATAGAGATGAGAAGAGTTCCAGAGATAATTTTTAAAGACGATGTTGTTCTTGATAAAGGATTATCAGTCTTGAAACTGCTTGATGAATTAAAAAATCAAAATAATAATTTTGAGGAAAATGATGCCCATATTTGATCTACCCCTTGATCAAAGAAATATAATTATTACTCGATCAAAAGAAGGAATATTGGATATAAAAAAGATATTCACAAGCAAGGGCGCTAATGTATTTGATTTGCCTGCCATAAGTATTGGTGATCCTGATGATTTGAATCCTCTTGACGAAGCATTAAATCAAATTAATGATTTTCATTGGATTATTTTTTCTAGTAGTAATGGGATCAAATTTGTGGATAAAAGACTTAGATACTTTAATAGTTCATTAAAAGAATGTTCTAAAAAAACAAAAATCGCCGTAGTCGGAGAAAAAACCTCAAAAACTCTTGATGATTTTGCGATTAAGGCTGATTTCATACCTCCAGAATTCGTTGCTGAAAGTTTAATTGATAATTTCCCAGTATCTGGTTATGGACTTCGAGTTTTTGTACCAAGAGTTCAAACAGGTGGTAGGGATTTAATTGCAGATCAATTTAGAAAGGCTGGTTCTCGTGTATTTGAGGTTGCTGCATATGAAACTAGATGTCCTGAATCAATTCCGGAAGAAACAATTGATATTATTTCTAATCGAAAAGTTGATGCAATTATTTTCTCAAGCGGTAAAACCGTAGTAAATGCTGCTTTTTTACTAGAAAAAAAACTTGGTAAACAATGGTTAGAATATTTTGATCAAATTAAGTTATTAACTATTGGACCTCAGACAACAAAAATATGTAACAAGATTTTTGGAAGAGTTGATAGTCAGGCACAAAAATATACTTTTGAAGGACTACTTGATGTAGCAATTAATATTTTTAATTAGAAAAATTTTTTGTATAGTTCTTTTCAACTAAATCTTTGAACCTATCAATATTTGCCTGTAATTCGTTTGTTACCATTTTGCCTAAAATATTTTCTTCCATAAACCGAGCAATCATTTTTGGAAGTTCATAAGTTATGGCTAAATTGACCGTTGTGATTTGATCAGTTTTACTTTCGAAAACTACTGATCCCTCAGTTGGTAAACCTCCTATTGATTTCCATTTAAGTTTGTTTTTTTCAACCCTTTCTGTAATTTGAGCTTTCCATTTAAACCTAAAGCCATTTGCAGCTAAAGTCCATTCTGTTAAATCTGGTAACGTATTAGTTTCTTCGTCAACTGTTTTTACAGATTCAATCCAGCTCATCCAAAGTGACATTGAGTCTAAATCGCTCCAAGTATCCCATACATTTTCAAGAGGCGCATTAACAACTGTTATTACGTCATGTTTTAGCCAAGTACCCATGAATTAACTTACTGCAAGATTTTTGGCTAATTCGGCTTTCTTCTCTAAAATTGCGGCAGCAGCTAAATGACCACTCATTGTAGCTCCCTCCATAGAGTCTATATAATCTTGTTTTGTGTAACTCCCAGCCATGAAGAAATTAGATATAGATGTTTTTTGATCGGGTCTGAAAGGTTCCATGCCTGGAGCTTCTCTATAGAGTGATTGTGGAATTTGTACCACGTTACTCCAAAGCAATTTAAGGTTTTTTGAGGATGGGAATAGACGGCGAACCTCTTTATCTATTTCTTTTGTAATTCTTTCTGTGGATCTTCCCATCCATCTATCGCCAGGAGTTAAAACACATTGGAGAAGCGATCCCATATCTTTTTTTCTATAGTCTGCTGGACTTGCTAGTGCTAAATCTGCAAAACAACTGAAAGAGGCATCAGCAGAATAAAGAAGGTTATCTAGTCCAATTGGTTCGTTTCCAGTATTATCTTTTTCTAATTCAGTAACCCAACCGTCATATCTTAATTGGATTGTGGCAACAGCTACAGCTCTAAGTTTTTTTAAACCTTCAAATTCTTTAAATTGATACCATTCTTTTGGAATTATTTTTTTTATTCCAGGAACATCACAGGCAGCTAGGAATTTATCTGCAAACACTGCCTTTATTCCTTCAGGAGAAGATATTTTTAATTGATTTACTGAATAAGAGGAAGATTCCTTTTCATAAATGATTTCTTCTACCTTATGGTTAAGATGTATTTTTGCTCCTTTGTTTGTGATGTAGTCGACGATAGGTTGAGTTAACCACTTATGTGGAGAACCTTTTAAAAGATTAAGTTTTGAGGCTTCTGTTTTTGAAGCAAACATCATGAATATAGTCAGCATGCATCTTGCTGAAATATCTTTGCAATTAATAAAACCTAATGCATATGCGATGGGATCCCACATTCTTTCTAAACTTTTTTCACTTCCACCATGGTTTAAAAACCATTCTTTGAAACTAATTATATCTAGATCTCTAATTATTTTCATTGCGCCTTCATAGTCTATCAATCCTCTAACGATTGGACTTGTCCCTAAAGCTAAGGCATTTCTGAACTTATCTATCCAAGTAAGTTGTTCGGTGGTAAAAAAAGCTTTAAGTCCGTTAAATGGAGCACCTAAAGGGAATCGGAAGTCTAAAGATTTTAAATTACCACCATTATTGATAAATAGATGAGTATGATCTTTCGGGAGTAAATTGTCTAGAGCTCCCACTTTTTTCATTAATTTAAAAAGATTTGCATAATTGTAAAAAAATACATGTAAACCCATTTCTATGTGGTTGCCATCCTTATCTTCCCAACTTCCTACTTTACCTCCCCAAAATGACCTGCTCTCGTAAATTTCTACTTCATGACCTTCATCAACTAAATTGACTGCTGCTGTAAGACCAGCTAATCCAGAACCAACTATTGCAATTTTCACTTTTTCTTAAAATTATAACAAATCAAGTTTGGATAACGTTTGTTCTATGCATCCTATCGATTAAGTTTTTATATTATAAATAGTAGAAATCCTTTGTTTATGGAAAATGTAGAAGTTAAACAGGAAATTAAAAATTCTGATGATGGCAAAGGTATCTTAATTACGAACGATGCTATAGAACAAATATCAAATTTATTGAAGGGCCAAAGTGATAAAAAAGCACTAAGGGTAGGAGTAAGATCAGGCGGTTGTAGTGGGATGAGTTATACGATGGATTTTATAGGAACTGATGAAATAAATCCCGACGATAAAGTTTATGATTATTCATTAAAAGCTGATCAAAGCTTTAAAGTAGTTTGTGATCCTAAAAGTCTTTTATATATTTATGGAATGCAGTTAGATTTTAGTAAGGAATTAATTGGCGGTGGCTTTAATTTTGTAAATCCCAATGCCTCTCAAACTTGCGGTTGTGGGAGCTCCTTTGCAGTTTAATAAATAATGAATAACGAAATTAATCCCATTGAAGAGGATTTTAATGCAGCTTTATCAAGATATAAAGCAGGGCAAGATTTAATTCCAATCGTTCAAGATTTTCAAAAAATTATACAGCAAATTCCAAATCATTTTGCTGCCTGGACTTGTTTATCATGGCTTCAATTACTTTTGAAAAATAATGAAGAAGCTTTGTCAGCTGCCAGACAAGCTGTTCGATTAAATCAGCAAGATCCACAAGCAAGAATGAATTTGTCTTTAGCTCTTTTGGCTACCAATAATAAAGGTGTCAGGGATCATATTGAGTTAATAAAAAAAATGTCTATGATGATGCCAGATGTGAAAAGTGAATTGCAAGAATCTGTTGAAGATGGATTGAATAGATATCCAGATTGGCCTGAATTAACCAAAGTAAAAAAATGGTTGGAATTTTAGATTGTTTAAGATTTTAATATTAAGTAATGGGCATGGAGAAGATCTATCTGGCAGTCTATTAGCTAAAGAATTCGTAAAAAGTGGTTATTCTGTTCATGCTTTGCCAATTGTTGGTATAGGAAACCATTACGAAAAAGAAAAAATTAAAATTATCGGTAAAACTAAAGAATTTAGAACTGGAGGAATTGGGTATAATACTTTTAAGGGAAGACTTACTGAGATATTAGGAGGAGAGATATTCTATCTTCTAACGAGATTATATTTAACTTTTAAAGTAAGAAAAAAATATGACTATTTTTTTGTAGTTGGAGATATTGTGCCAGTTTTTTTTGCATGGGTTTGTAAGAAAGATTTTTTTACATATCTAGTTGCTTATTCCAGCCATTATGAAGGGAAGTTGAAATTACCATGGCCCTCTAAATTTTTCTTGCTCTCACAAAAAGCAAAAAAAATATATTCGAGAGATTCCCTTACAGCTAATGATTTAACATTGCAATTAAAAAAGAAAGTGTCTTTTTTAGGCAATCCATTTATGGATAAGTTTTTTCCTAGAAACAAAGAATTAAATAAATCTGAATTTAGTATTGGATTATTTCCAGGAAGTAGATTCCCTGAGATTCTAGATAATTTTGTTTTTATTTTAGAGGTATTAGAGGCATTGTCAGATTTAAGATATTTTCAAAAAATTCAGTTTAATTTTGCAATAGTTAATGCTCTATCTTCATCAAAAATAAAGGAGATATTTCAAAAAAGAGGATGGTTAAATATAGAAAATATAAAAGATGATAATCTCTTGAAATTCCAATATAAATTTTTAGAAGTGAATATATATTGGAATAATTTTGACAAAATATTATTGAAAAGTAGATGCTGTATTAGCATGGCAGGAACAGCAGCAGAGCAAGCGATTGGATTAGGAAAACCGGTTATTCAGATTGAAGGAAAAGGTCCACAATTTACAAAAACTTTTGCAGAAGCGCAAAGACGTTTGCTTGGAAAATATGTTTTTTGTGCCAGTAATTATAAAGATAAAAATGATCAAATCAATCAGACAATTAATTTGATCATAAAAATAGTATATCTTATACAGCTAAATAAGAAGTTTATGATCTCATGTAATGAAAATGCTAAAAAAAGACTGGGTGAAAACAAAGCTTGTTCTAAAATGGTCGATGATATGAATATTGTTATAAACAATGACTAAGGAGAATAATCAAAATAAGTTAAAACAAATTATCGATAATTTGTTATTAATAAATTTATTTACAGTCATTTTTTTTGCAATATTTTTTATTTTTGCAATCATCATGCAATTTAATGGGATATTTATTTTTATTAATTTTATTCAGATAGTTTGGAATCCTCTTGTGGTTCCATTGATAACAATTCTAATTATTGGTGCTTTAGTAAACGGTATTAATTCTTGGTGGAGGCGCAAATTGCTTTCTCAAGAAGAGGATATTTAAAAGTATAATTTTTGAGTTTACTGCTAATTACTTTTTGTCCCTCTAAAACAACTTTCGCTCCATCTCCTAACAATATTTTTAAAACCGCTCCAGGCACTGGAAGTAAATTAGGTCTATTCAGACATTTGCCTAAAGTCTGAGAAAATTCTCTCATTAATACTGGATTTGGTGCAACAGCATTAAATACTCCCGAATACTTTTTATCAACTAATGCTTGAGTAATTAATGCACATAAATCAGTTCTATGAATCCAACTCATCCATTGCTTACCATCTCCAATTGGTCCACCTAATCCAACTTTAAATATAGGGAGCATTTTTCCTAATGCTCCTCCGTCTTTCTCAAGAACAATTCCAATTCTAAAAATAACTAACCTTGAGAAAAACGGTTTTTCAGCGGCGACCGCTTCCCATTTTTTGCAAAGATTAGATAAAAAGTCTTTTCCTCTAGGACTATTTTCAGTGAATTCACTAGACAAACTTGTACCGTAATAACCTATAGCTGATCCATTTATAATGACTTTTGGGTTGATTTTTAAATTTTTAAGGGTCTTCATCATAAATTTCGTGGTGTTAATACGACTATTTTCAATCTCCTGTTTTTGTTCAGACGTCCATTTTTTTTCTGCTATGGGCTCTCCCATCAAGTTAATAATTCCATCTGTCTCTCTTAAAATATTTAGAAGATTTTCGTTATTCCAGTTTTTTTCTTTTGATAAATCTATTTGAAAAAATTTAAACTTATTGAAATCTAAATCAAGATTTAATTTACTAATGGGTTTTCTACTTACAATGTATATTTCGTGATTTTTATTAAGTAGTGTTGGTACTAATTCTTTACCAACAAATCCAGTGCAGCCAAGTAGTAAAAGACGCATATCTTATAGATGTTTATCATTTTAGGCTATTAAATTTTTTAGACATTTGTAATTATTATTCCGGTATAAATTTTTTTCAATAGTTTTCAAACAAGTTTTTGTATAATGAATTTCAAATAACTTTCTTGAATTTTTATGACAGATTCTATTCCAAAGAAGCCTCTCAAGAAAGGAAGCTTAGTTTTTGTAGATAGAGAAAATTATATAAAAAGTATCGAAGCTCTAGCCAGTGATGATGATCTACCTAATTATGTCTTTGAAGGTCCTGGAGAGATACTTTCAGTCAAAGAGGAATATGCTCAGGTTCGATGGCGCAGACCTGTTCCAGATGTTTGGTTGAAATTAGATCAACTTAAAGAATATACTCAATAAAATTTTTATATCTAAAAGTTTTTATTTTTTTCTGTAGACATCTTTGATTGTATTCTTTTTGCTTCTTTGATCATTTCTTTGCCATCAAATAAGTAATTATCTACGTATCCTTGTGTGTATCTATCAAATTCTGATAGCGCATCTTTAACTTGTGAAAAACAATGATAAAGATCGAGGCCTAAAGCTGAAATAGACTTTGGAACTATTTTTTTTTTATAAATTTTTTCAACTTTTTCTATTTTCTTTTGTGAAAGTAAAATATAACTGCAAAAATTATCCATTAGTTCGTCATCATATGGATCCGCAGATAGTTCTTTTATTTCGTTATTCAAAGGTTTAATGATTTGACTAATTAATCTATTAATCGGAATATAAATTTCTTTAATCCATGTTTCAACTTCTTTGTCCTTAATTGAAGAATTATGTTTTTTTGAATTAAATTTCTCTTCCCAATTTTCATTTAATGAATCAAATGATGAGCTGGAAAAGGAAAAACTGCTATCGTATTGTTTCTTTTTGATAGGGTCATTTAGAGTTTCCCAGGCATTTTGTATCGCAAGAAATCGTTCTTTCTTGCCGCCTGCATCTGGATGATGTTGCTTAACTAAAGAGCGATATGAAGATTTAATTTCACTTATGGTTGCATTTTGTTTGAGACCTAATTCTTCATATAAATTTTTTTCCATCTTTATAAATTATGCATTAAAGATAACCATCTTTTCTGGCTTGAATTGAAGTATTAGATTCAAACATTGCTGTTGATAAATATCTTTCTCCAAAACTTGGAAGAATAACTATCAATCTTTTATTCATTAGTTCTTTTCTTTTGCCGATTTTTATAGTTGCTGCTAAAGCTGCACCGCTGCTGATGCCAGATAAAAGGCCTTCCAATCTAGCTAATAAACGCCCATAATAAAATGCTTCATCGTCATCTATTTTTATAATTTCATCAATTAATTTTGTATTAAGAACTTTTGGTACAAAACCCGCGCCAATTCCTTGAATCGAATGAGATCCTGCTTTTTCTCCGGAAATCACAGCACTTTTTTTGGGCTCTACGGCATAAATTTTGCAATTTGGATTAACTTTTTTCAAAAAACGTGCACAACCAGTAATTGTTCCTCCTGTCCCTACTCCTGTAACTAGTCCATCTAAATTGTTATTGGATTGGGACCATATTTCTTGAGCCGTCGTTCTTTCATGAATATCTGGATTAGCAAAGTTTTCAAACTGATTAAATTGATAGCTATTTGCAATGGTTGAAGACAACTCATTAGCTAAATCTAAAGCTCCTTTCATTCCGTCTTTCCCAGGTGTTAGCTGTAATTCAGCTCCATATGCTCTCAACATTGCCCTTCTCTCAATACTCATCGTATCCGGCATAGTTAATATCAATTTATAGCCTTTTGCTGCGGCAACCATTGCTAATGCGATGCCAGTATTTCCACTAGTTGCTTCAATTAACGTTGTTTTATCTGGTGTTATCAATCCTTCTTCTTCAGCTTTACATAACATTGAATAAGCGATCCGATCCTTAACAGATGCTGATGGATTGAAACTTTCTAGTTTGGCTATTATTTCTGGATAACAATCAAAATACTTTCTGATTCGATTTAATTTAACTAATGGGGTATTTCCAACTAGAGAAGTTATATCATTTGCTATTTCCATGAAATTATTTTTTAAAATTCAAAATAAAATCTCCTTCATCCATAATAATTGTATTTAAAGATCTTTTATATAATTTTCTCAAAAGAATTTAATTTAAATAACTTCCTGCTGAAAAATATTTAGTAATATAAGAGGTAGTTTTTATTATGATTATGTATTCGTTGGAACTAAGTCTGAGATATTCACCTTTTCCACTTTCAATTCAGAAGAAAGAATTTGATGTTGTTAAAGGAATTTATGAAGAAATAAAAAGTTCTATGAATGAAACTTTAGAATCATCACACTTGATCGAATTAAGGTGTGACAAAGTGCAAGATAAATTAATTGCTGTAAGAGCTAAAGAAATAATTTCCGTTCAGATATATGAAAAATCTTCAGTAGCAGGAGGAGCTAAAAGACCAGGATTTTCTCTCAACATAGATTAATAGAATTAATGCTAGATTCCTTTGAAAATGAAATACCTCATATTAACTTCAAAGATGTTTCTTTTTCATATCCTGGAGAAAAAGAAAATTTGATTTTTAAATGTAATTTATCAATAAAAAACCATGGATTTTGGATGGTCGTAGGTA
Source organism: Prochlorococcus sp. HOT208_60m_808G21 (assembly GCA_002026015.1). Lineage (GTDB taxonomy): Bacteria > Cyanobacteriota > Cyanobacteriia > PCC-6307 > Cyanobiaceae > Prochlorococcus_A. The sequence goes on from MWOY01000109.1 coordinate 63,301, forward strand.
AAAACGGGAGCGGAAAAAGTACTCTTTTAAAATTAATTAATGGAATAATCAAACCCAAAAATGGTGTAATCTATTCTAATGCAAATATTGGCATGGTGTTTCAAAACCCTGATCATCAAATATTGATGCCAAATTGTAGGAGTGAACTTCTGATTAATATTAATCAGAATATAAGTCAAAATGAAATTAATAAAAAAATTGAATATGTACTTGATCAGGTAGGAATGACTGGTTTTGAAAAAAGGCCAGTTCATACTTTGAGCGGTGGACAAAAACAACGCTTAACTATTGCAAGCGCGCTGATTAGTAATAGAAATTTTATTCTTTTAGATGAGCCTACAGCGTTACTTGATCAAACTAGTCAATTAAAAGTTTTACAAACTATTAAAAATCTTACAAGTGACCATAAAAAACCTTTATCGGCTTTGTGGATTACTCATCGTTATGAAGAATTAACTTATGCTGATGCAGTAGCAGAGTTGAAAAATGGTTTTTTAACTAGTTGGCAAGAACCATCAAAATTTCAATATAATTAACTCTTGTACTTGTCATAAGGTACTTTAAAGAGCTAAATTCATTCTATATTCCTCGGTAGCTCAGCGGTAGAGCGATCGACTGTTAATCGATTGGTCGCAGGTTCGAATCCCGCCCGGGGAGTTCAATAACGGGTTCATAAGACTTCAAGTTAATTTACTTGAGGTCTTTTTTAATGCCTTATTGGAATCAAATTACTTTTGATGGTCGTGAAATGGTCTTGAAATAGTTTTCAAATGGTCGTGAAATGGTCTTGATAAGATTGTAAATTAATAAACTATTTTCTTTAAACTATTATTATATTATTACGGTCACTTGTTTATTTAGTGAATGAAAGAGAATTTATAAAGTTAATTATTCATCATGGAAAAGTTGATAGTGATATATTTCATGAATCTTTTTTCGTCGAGGATTCTTTCAAGATTCAAGAGGTTTTTAGAATTCTTCAGGAGATAGATAGTACTGTGCATATGTATTTTTTCCCAATGGAATTGGACTTTTTAAAAATTCATGAAATGAAAGACAAGAACAATAAAAAAAGTATATTTTCTGCAAATTCATATTCTGAAATTATGATTGCAAAGAAATATACAATGACAAAATTGTATAAATTTTTCGAAAAGATCAGATTTGATTCTATTGAAGATCAAATTGTCAAAATGGCGACAAGGTTATTTATTAGGGATTTTGTTAATGAAAAGATTAAAAAGTTTTGAAAGAATTGTTTTTTATACTCTTTCTGAAATAATTGCACTTTGATTGGTACATATATTTACTTTGAAAATATTTAATAAAGATGAGTAAGTCTTTAATTTAACTTCAGCATTGCATTTGTCTTCAAAATTCATACTATAACCTTCATAAAAATCCCTATTCATTATGTCTACATTATGATTATCAAAGATTAATTCAACTAACTTTAAATAATCATCTGAATACTGCTCTCTGATGGTTGGAGTCGCATTTGATGATAAGGAAAAAGAAAAAATAAGAATAAGTAAAAACCTTAATGAAGACATTGCAAATATGGAGAAATGGTTATTAAATATAATTTTTTTAAATAATACCTTCTTTTATATTTATTCTCATCTTGAATTTATCCATTCTTGTATTTCCTTTTTCATAAAAACCATTCTTCTTGGCAATATTTTTACTTTTGAGGGAAAGTCTCCTTTTTTGATCAAGCGATTGATCGTTGATACAGATAGTCCAATTAATTTTGAAACCTCTTTTATTGTTAAAAAGGTCTATTTTCTGAATTAGTCATGGTAGTGAAATGGTAGTGAAATGGTAGTGAAATATATCTTTTTCTTTGATTTCTTTTATCAGGTTCTTTCAGGAATTATCAGGAGAGGTCTCCCCGACTTTCGCCTGGGGAGTTTATAAATTCCAAAAAGTTATCCAAAGTCACCATAAAAAGGTGACTTTTTTATTTCTTTGACTTTTTTGCCAAATAGTGGTTAGCCGAAGATATAATCAAGTATATTTGATACTATTTTAATAACAGTATATAGAACACTTAGTATAATCAAATTTTGCTAACATAAGCAGGTTTATAAATTAAAAATATGTTTTTTAAGAACAGTAATTAGTACGGTTACAAAATTCTTCGCAAAAGTGAATTACAAGCTCTTTGATTTATTTTCATTTTTTAAAATTAAGATATATTGTCGTTTACATACTTTGAATTACTGCACCATTCAGGAAATTTTAGTCATCCCACATATCCTTTTTCTCTTGATCTAAATTATTCCTTTCAAGTAATTCTATTCTTTGCTTCTGAGAATCTATTTCTGTTTCAATTACGTTTTTATCGTCAATATATTTTGTTTGTATTTCTAAGATATTTATTTCAAATTGTTCTCCAAAAAAATCTGACATTTCTCTCCATGCTTCCATTTCCTCTTCTTTGCCAATAGTATCGTTTATCTGATGTGCAATAATTTCTAATACATATTGTTTAAGTTCTTGATGACTCATCGATTCAACTTTTTTTTGAATGTAAAGTTCTTTCAGAGTTTCTAGTTGTTTTTTTGATAAATCTGAATAAATAATAGATTTCTTTTTCATAGATACTTAAATTTTTTTAATATAAATAATATTATGCGTTTAAACATTTTGTAGAAATGAAAATTTTAAACTTAATTAATTACATTTTGAAACCTGAAAAACTCCATTTAATTCAATTTTTATAAACTTATAATGGCAATCTGAATACAATATTCTTTCAATTTGAACCATTATTTGTTTCTATTAATCCTTGGATTATTAAGAAAAAGTGAATAGAATCGAAAGAAATTCTAAAATTTCAACTTTATTAAAATTAGGAATTTCCATCTAATTCATTGGTATCACTAAGTTTTGTGATAATTCTAATTGATAAAATTGTTTACAGTAATTCAGCAATCTTTATAAATTCTTGAGAGAATCGTATTACTAAAATTTAATTTTAATTTAATAGTTTATAAATATGAAAATTTCAATCCTCTTAATTGAAGACGATCGTGATATGCGTGATTTGGTGGCTAGACATTTAGAACATTCTGGTTTCGATGTCCAAAAAGCTGAAGATGGAATTAAAGGACAGGCATTAGCTCTTCAATATTCACCAGATTTAATACTTTTGGATTTAATGCTACCAAGTGTTGATGGTTTAACTTTGTGCCAGCGACTAAGAAGAGACGAAAGAACATCAAACATACCAATTTTGATGATAACTGCGTTAGGCGGCCTTAAAGATAAAGTTACTGGGTTTAATTCAGGAGCAGATGATTACATTACTAAACCATTCGATTTAGAAGAATTATATGTACGCATAAAAGCTTTATTAAGGAGAACCAACAGAGCACAATTAAATTCTACTAACCAGCAAGAAATATTAAATTATGGCCCTTTAACTCTTGTTCCGGAAAGATTTGAAGCTATATGGTTTGAATCTCCTGTTAGGTTAACGCATCTTGAATTTGAACTTCTTCATTGTCTTTTGCAGAGACATGGTCAAACTGTATCGCCAGCATTAATTCTTAAAGAAGTATGGGGATATGAACCTGACGATGATATTGAGACAATAAGAGTTCATATTAGACATTTACGCACTAAACTTGAACCCGATCCACGCAAACCTGTTTATATAAAGACTGTATATGGAGCTGGATATTGTCTTGAGTTACCTATTGGTTCTCAAGTGGAAACTGCTAGGCAAGAGTTTATTCAAGCAAGAAATCCTAACTTGATAAATTCTGCTGTAGATTAATCTCAAATATCTTCCATTGAAATTTTTAAAAAAGCTATTTCCCAAGCCAACCTTGGTTGAATGTTTTTTCTTAAGAGGTATTTTAAATTTTCAAGTTTTTTAACTAAACCGATATTTTTTGTTTTTCTCCACCAAATCGTTTGAATTAAATTTACTAGACAAATCTGTTGCGAAATTTCTAATTTTTCAGAAATTGATTTAGATATCTCTAATATTTCTAGACTATTTTTAATTGGAGAATCCAATTTACTTATAATTTCATCTGAAAAATCATTCCAAATTTCAATATTTTTCAATAATTGATTTGGAGATCCATTGGCTGAATTAATTAAATCTTCAAATTTTAAATTTGTATTTATCTTTGATTTAGAAGTATCTAAATATTCTTTTAAAATTGACTTTATTTGTGAACTAGAAAAAGATCGAAATCTGACGATTTGACATCTTGAGATAATCGTATCTAAGAGAAGATTTAATTTAGATGTTAGTAAAATAAAAATGCCGTTACTAGGTTCTTCTAAGGTTTTTAACAGGCAATTCGAGGCTGCTTCGTTTAAGAGGTGTGCATCAATAATCAAAACAATTTTTTTTTCTGAGTTTATTGATTTTTGACCAAGAAAAGTTTTAATATTGCGTATTTGAGCAATTTTAATAATCTCAGATCCACTTTTTACTGTTTTTTCAAGATCGGAACTTACTGAACTTTTTGTTGATAAAAGAGAATTAGGTTCAATAATTAAAAAATCAGGATGGTTATTGTTTGTAATTCTCTCTTCAACATTTTCGTTTTGTGAAGACTGTTTGAAAATCTCTTTTATAAATTCAAGAGCAGTTTGTTTTTTGCCTAATCCTTCAGCACCATAAAATATGTAACCATTAGCCAATGATTTGTTTTTAATTATGTTTTTAAGAAAGGTATTGACTTCTTGATTCAAGAAAAAATTGTTTTTTTTAACCTCAATCATTTGTTATTAGAAAAATTGTTTAGTAAAGTTTCTTTAATTTGATTAGAAATAGTTTTAATATTTTGTGAAGCAGATATTACTTTCCAGTTTTTTTGTTTGGCAATTAGTTTGAAGCCATCATTTACTTTTTCTAAAAATTTAATACCTTCTGATTCTATTCTGTCTGGAATTTCATTTTTTCTTCGAAATATGCTCTCTTCTGGAGAAATTTCTAAGAAGAAAGTGAGATCTGGAGATATTCCTTGACACACAATAGATTCAATATTTTTAATTATTTTTAAATTTATATTTCTTCCATAACCTTGATAAGCAAGTGTCGAATCGGAAAATCTATCACTTATTACCCAATCATTGTTATTTAAAGCAGGTGAAATAATTTTGGAAACGTGTTCAGCTCTATCCGCTGAATAAAGCAATAATTCTGCAAGAGATGAAGGCTTGTTATTTTCATTATTTTCAAGTATCAGTCCTCTAAGTTTTTTTCCTAAAAGACTGCCCCCAGGCTCTCTTGTCGTGATTAATTTTGACCCTTTCCTTATTAGACCACTATTAGGAAGCCATTTAGATAGTTCATCTATTTGGGTAGTTTTACCACATCCATCAATACCCTCAATAACGATAAATTTTCCTTTCATTTAATCCAAAGATAAAGCATTAATTACAACTGTAATAGAGCTAATCGCCATTAATAATGCTGCTATTGAGGGAGTAAGAAGAATACCGTATTTAGGGAATAAAATGCCGGCGGCTAAAGGTATAGCTAGTAAGTTGTAACCAAAAGCCCATGTTAGATTTTGATTTATTTTTCTTATAGTTTTTTTTGAAAGATTTAAGGCGTAGGGTAATCCATTTAGTTGATCTCCCATTAATACTACATCTGCATTTGCCTTGGCTATTTGAGTACCAGATCCTACCGCAATTCCTAAGTCTGAGGATGCTAAGGCTGGGACATCATTAATACCATCACCAATCATTGCCACTTTATGATTAATTTTGAAATTTTCTATAGTCTTGAGCTTCATTTCAGGAAGAAGATCCCATTTTACTTCTGTTTCTTTACAACCAATTTTTTTTGCTAAAGCTAAAACCGTTTGTCTCCTATCGCCACTTAAAATATTGATTTTAAATTTGTTTTCTCTTAAATTTTGAACTGTTTTAATTGAATCATCTCTGAGTAAATCTCCTAGCAAAATAAAGCCTAATAACTTATCTTTGATACTTACTCCAATGATAGTGTTCGTTTTTGTTTCTTCATTTTCAATGACATTTTTTGCCTCACTATCAATAATTATTCCTTTGCTTAGTAGCCATTCAATATTTCCAATATTAATAATTCCATCAATTGATTCAAGTTCTCCAGAAATACCTCGCCCTGAATGAGTAAAAATTTTCTTTATTGGAAATAAACTTAAATTTTGCTTTTTTGCCTCTTGAATTAAGGCATCTGCGATTGGATGTCTGCTTTCCTTTTCTAAACTGGCAGCTATTTTTAATAAAAATGATTGATCATCATAATTTTTATAATCAACAATGAAAGGCTTACCTTTTGTTAAAGTGCCTGTCTTATCAAAAATAATTTGATTAATTTTTGAAGCCATCTCTATTTTGTCCCCGCCTTTAAATAAAACGCCCTTTTTTGCTGCTTTACCTGATGCGACAGTTATTACAGTTGGGGTGGCTAAACCTAATGCACAAGGACAAGCTATTACTAAAACAGCAATTGACAATTGTATGGCTAAACTAAGAAAATTCTCAGCATTACTACCAAGCGAACTATGAAGTGTATGGCTTGAGTGAGTGATGAATTGATGATTATGACTTAATAAATCTGGCCAAATGTTTCTTGCCCCTTTCCACCAAAAGAAGAAAGTTAAAGTAGCAAAAATAAGCACAAAGTAAGTAAATTTGCCTGCAATTTCATCGGCAATTCTTTGAATGCGAGGTTTTCTAGCGTTTACAGACTCAATAAGATTTACTAGTTTTGCAAGAGAAGAATCCCCTCCGACATTTTGTACTTTAAGTCTAAGAGTTGAATTAAGATTTAAAGACCCACTAGATAAATTTTCGCCTTCTTTCACCTCGATAGGTTTGGATTCTCCAGTGATATGCGAAACATCAATATATGAATTACCTTGAGTAACAATGCAGTCAGCAGGTACTCTGTCTCCAGCTAAAACTTGAATCTCTTGATTTGGTCTTAAAGTGTTTACTCTTATTGATTTTATTTGATTATCTTCTGTGTAGATATTTGCCATTTCAGGTTGAAGATCTAATAACTCTCCAATGGATGAACCAGTTTGGTATCTTGCTCTTTCCTCTAAGAAACGCCCAATCAATATAAAACCTAAGAGCATAACTGGTTCATTAAAAAAACAAGGAAAACCAGTAGCAGGAAATATTAAGGATAGAAGACTTGTTATATATGCGCTAGTTACTCCAAGAGCTACTAGAGAATCCATATCTGGACGGTTCTTAATAAATGATTTAAACCCATTAATAATTATTCCTCTGCCAGGAAATAAAAGAGCTAATGTCGCTAATGAAGCGTGAAAAAATATATTACCTAATATTGGAAAATTTATATATCTTCCTTCTGCTAGATGACCTAAACCTGAAAATAATAAAAGTAATAAAGCAAAAGTTAGTTTTTTCCATTGATTATTCCACTTCTTTTTTTTTTCTAATTCTGCCTTGTTGATTTTTTTTGAAAAATCATTTATGTAAATTTTTGATGGGAAACCATTTTCTTTTAAATTTTTGAGAACTGCTTCTATCTCTATATGTTTCTGAGTAATTTCAAAATATGCACTTTCAGTGAGTAAGTTAACAGAAACATTTTCAATACCATCAGAATTATTTAATATTTTTTCAACAGTACTAACACAACCTCCGCACTTCATTCCTGAAATATTTAATTGAATGCTTTCCATATTTTTTGCCATTGAAGCAAATTAATGCTTGACTTATTTTTTAACTATAATAATAAATGTAATAGACTTTTTAAATAGTTATTTTTTAAATTACTATATTAATTTTATTAGTTTTAGACAGGTGCCTAGTAATCAAAACAGAGACAACTTTATCGATAAAGCTTTTACTGTAATTGCTGAATCAATAGTAAAAATAATGCCTATTGCAGAGAAAGAAAAAAAAGCATATATCTATTATAGAGATGGCCTAGCTGCACAAAATAATGGAGATTATTCGGAAGCATTAGAGTATTACAAAGAGAGTTTACTACTTGAAGAAAATAAAATTGATAGGGGTGAGACTTTAAAAAATATGGCAATAATATATATGAGTAATGGTGAAGAGGATCTGTCTATAGAAACCTATGAAAAAGCATTAGTAGAAAATCCTAAACAGCCATCTTGCCTAAAAAATATAGGTTTGATTTATGAAAAAAGGGGAAGATATGCTGAGCAAAATGGTGATTTAGATCAGAGAGATATTTGGTTCGATAAAGCTGCAGAAGTCTGGTCTAAAGCAGTTAGATTATATCCGGGTGGTTATCTAGATATTGAAAATTGGTTGAAAAACTCAGGAAGAAGTTCAATCGATATGTATCTTTAATTTTTTTAAACTGATAAAGAATAGTCTACTGCTTCTTTAATATTTGATATCTCTTGAATATTTATTAAATTTTGAAAATTATTATTTAGTTCCTCCTCTAGCTTTGGCACTATGATATTTTTGATCCCTAGTCTTACAGCTTCTTCTATTTTTGTTCGAAGGTTATTCGATTTTCTAACCTGACCGCTTAAACCCAATTCACCAATAAATGAGCTACTGGCCAAAGGAGGAATATTTTTCAAACTTGATAAAATTGATATTGCAACACCTAAGTCAGATGAAGGATCATTAATCTCAAAACCCCCACCAGTAGCTACATAACAATCAAATTCAGATAATTTTATCCCTACGTGTTTTTCAATAACAGCTAGGATTTGATGCAATCTATTTATGCTTATTCCAGTTGTAGTACGTCTTGGGTTACTGTAGAAAGTCTTATTTACCAGTGCTTGTATATCAACTGCTAATGGTCGGGTCCCTTCATTTGTAATCGTAGTTGTTACACCGGAAATGTTTTCTTTGTTTGTAAAAATCGAACTTGGGTTTTTTATCTCTCTTAAACCTTCTTCAAGCATTTCAAAAATTCCAATCTCAAAGGTCGATCCAAATCGATTTTTTATACTTCTTAGTAATCTATGTGAGGAAATATTATCCCCTTCAAAGTTTATTACTGTATCAACTAAATGCTCTAGAGTCTTAGGGCCAGCTAAAGCACCATCTTTGGTTACATGACCAATTATTAGAAGAGCAATATTATTGTCTTTGGCAAGATTTTGCAATTCAGATGAACATTCTCTAACTTGAGAAACCGATCCTGGTGAACTTTGCATTTCATGATTATGGATGGCCTGAATACTATCAATAATTGCGAAACTTGGATTTACACGTTTGATCTCTTCAATTATTAGGGATAAATTGGTTTCTGCAAAAATTTGTAAATCAATACTGTTTTGATTTAATCTTTCCCATCTAATTTTTACTTGTTCTAAAGATTCTTCTGCAGTTATGTATAAAACTTTCTCATTAAGAGATATTTTTCCTGCTGATTGAAGAACTATTGTGCTTTTACCTATACCTGGCTCTCCTCCTAGTAAAACAACCGATCCAGGTACGATCCCACCTCCAAGTACTCGATCAAATTCTCTAAAACCACTTGTAAATCTTGATATTTTTTTTGATGAAATCTCGCTAAACGGTATAGATTTTTTATCATTTTTTATATTTTTTACTTCTTGATATTTGGATCTCTTACTTTTTATTTCTTCAACAATGGAATTCCATGAGTTGCAATTTAGGCATCTACCAAAGTATTGAGAAGTTTCAGATCCGCAATTCTGACAAATAAAAGTAGATAATTTGCTAGACATTTAGTCTCTGCATGAAGTAATGGAACTAGAATGTTTGGGATATTGCCCCTCTACAAGTTAGATTAGGTTAATGATAAATTCTCTTACTGATTAGCTAATAGAAACAAATGGCTCTATCTAGTCAAACTAAAGAAACTATACTTGTCGCAGATGACGAGGCAAGTATTAGAAGAATTCTGGAGACACGTCTCTCCATGATTGGCTACAAAGTTGTAACTGCAAGTGATGGCAAAGAAGCACTAAAGTTATTTAAAGATTATGAACCTGATTTAGTAGTACTTGACGTCATGATGCCAAAACTAGATGGTTATGGAGTTTGTCAAGAGTTAAGAAAAGATTCTGATGTTCCAATTGTTATGTTAACTGCATTAGGAGATGTTGCAGATAGAATAACAGGTTTAGAATTAGGGGCTGATGATTACGTAGTAAAACCATTTAGCCCAAAGGAGTTAGAAGCTAGAATTAGGTGCGTTCTTAGAAGAATCGACAAAGAGCAAATTCCTGGAATGCCCAATTCAGGATTAATTTTGGTTACGGATATAAAAATTGATACAAATCGAAGACAAGTTTTTAAAAGTGATGAGAGAATTAGATTAACTGGTATGGAATTTAGTCTCTTAGAGCTTTTGGTGAGTAGGTCAGGAGAGCCATTTAGTAGAGGCGAGATTTTGAAAGAAGTTTGGGGATATACTCCCGAGAGACATGTAGATACAAGAGTTGTAGATGTTCATATATCAAGATTAAGATCCAAACTGGAGGCTGATCCAGCAAATCCAGAATTGATATTGACAGCAAGGGGTACAGGATATCTTTTTCAAAGGATTGTAGATATTGCTCCCTTTGATGGTAAATAAATGGGGAAAGAAACAGCGCAAAAAATTAATAAGCCCAGAGCTATTAGAAGATTAGTAATTTGGTACAAAAGAAATTCGGCTGTGACTTCTATAGTTGATACTGCTGCTAGTTCTGCAGCAACGGCTAGTAATGTCGCGGGTAATGTAGTTTCAAGTGCTGGATCAGTAGTAACCACAGCTAGTAATGTTGCAGGTAATGTTGCAGGTAATGTAGTTTCAAGTGCTGAATCTGTTGTTAATACTGCTAGTAGTGTAGTTTCAAATGCTAGTTCCATAGCTAAAAATACATTACAACCATTAGTCTTTGACCCACTAAAAAGATTACAAAATAACGAAAATATTTTAGATAGGGTGGAGGAATCCCAATCTAAAAGAATTTGGATCGCAGTTGATGGAATGGGTGGAGATTATGCTCCTGGTCCAATTCTTGAGGGTTGCCTAGAAGCAATAAGTAGATTTCCAATAAATATAAAGTTTGTCGGCAAAATTGAAAAAGTTAAAGATGCAGCAGAAAAAACTGGTTTAGCAGAATTATTAGAAAATGAAATAGATAATAATCGTCTTGAATTAATTGATAGTGGAGAGCCTATTGGCATGAATGAAGAAGCTACCGCAGTTAGAAAAAGGAAAAATGCAAGTATAAATGTTGCAATGGATTTAGTGAGAAATAATAAAGCTGAAGCTGTCTACTCAGCGGGTAATTCAGGCGCCATGATGGCTTCTGCCATATTTAGGATTGGTAGATTGAAAGGGATTGAGAGACCAGCTATAGGAGCATTGTTTCCAACAAGGGATCAAACTCGCCCGGTATTAGTTTTAGATGTTGGTGCAAATACTGATTGTAAGCCATCTTATCTGCATCAATTTGCTCTGCTAGGTAATATTTATGCAAAAGATGTCCTACAAGTAAAAAAACCAAGAATAGGCCTTTTAAATATTGGAGAAGAAGAATGTAAAGGTAATGATTTATCCCTAAAAACATTTGAATTATTATCTTCTGAAAAAAGTTTTGATTTTGGAGGTAATTGTGAAGGGCGAGATGTATTATCAGGTAGTTTTGACGTAGTAGTATGTGATGGATTTACTGGAAACATATTATTAAAATTTCTTGAATCTGTAGGAGGAGTTTTATTAGATATTTTGAGATCTGAGCTGCCACGTGGAAGGCGGGGGAAAGTTGGTTCAGCTTTTTTAAAAAGTAATCTACTCAGAATTAAGAAAAGGTTAGATCATGCCGAACATGGAGGAGCTTTATTACTTGGGGTTAATGGTATTTGCGTTATTGGACATGGAAGTAGCAAATCTTTATCAGTAGTTAGTGCTCTTCGCTTGGCTCACTCTGCAGTGAATCATGGTGTTATGGACAATTTAAATAAACTGCAAAAGCTTCAAGTTTTAAATTCATAAAACATATTGAGTCAAATTTATGTTTGACTAATATAAGTAACTAAATAACTCTTTTGGAAGGAATTAATTTTAATCAGATTGGAGTGTCATTCAAGGGAAGCGGAAGTTATGTACCTGATCAAATCCTGTCCAATCAAAAAATTAGTCAAAAGGTTGATACAAGTAATGAATGGATACAAACTAGAACTGGCATTTCTGAGAGAAGAATCTCTTGCTTAGAAGATAATGTTAATGAGATGGGTTATAAGGCTGCTCTAACTGCTGTAGAAATGGCTAACTGGGATATTCAAACGATTGATTTGATTATTTTAGCTACTTCTACTCCGCATGATTTATTTGGATCAGCCCCATCCATTCAAGCTAAATTAGGGGCAGCTAATGCTGTAGCTTTCGATTTAACTGCAGCTTGTAGTGGTTTTTTATTTGCCTTAATAACAGCCTCACAATTTTTAAAAGGGGGTAGCTTTAAAAGGGCTATTGTTATTGGAGCAGATCAATTATCAAGTTTTGTTGATTGGAACGATAGAAGAAGTTGTATTCTCTTTGGAGATGGTGCCGGTGCATTAGCAATTGAAGCTACAAATGAATTTGATAATTTTATAGGTTTTAATATGAGAACTGATGGGGGAAGGGGTTCTTTCCTTAATCTTCCATCAAAAAAGAATAAGGATTCAATAGTTGAGGAAATTGACTTTTTAAGTGGAGGTTTTTCTCCAATTCAGATGAATGGTCAGGAAGTATATAAATTCGCAGTTAAAGAAGTTCCTCTAATTCTTGAAAAGTTGTTGGAACAATTGAAATATAATTCTGATCAAGTTGATTGGCTATTGCTGCATCAAGCTAATCAAAGAATATTGGATTCTGTAGGAGAAAGGTTAAAAATTCCCAGAGAAAAGATTCTTAGTAATTTAGAAAAATATGGTAATACGTCAGCAGCAACAATTCCACTAATGATGGATGAGGCAGTAAGGGATCATAGAATTAAACAAAATGATATTATTGCTACAAGTGGTTTCGGTGCTGGGTTAAGTTGGGGTGCAGCCCTAATTAGATGGGGTTAAAAACAAAATAGGAACATTATGACAGTTGCATGGGTATTCCCTGGACAGGGTTCGCAAAAAATTGGAATGGCAAAACAAATTGAAAATTTGCCGCACACAAAAGAGAGGTTTAGTTATGCTTCTGAGATATTTGAGAGAAATTTATTTGAAATTTGCGAGTTAAATTCTGATCCAACAAATCCTCTTAGTGATTTGAATAATACAAGAAATACACAAATCTGTCTTTTTTTGGTTGAATCAATTTTATTAGACGCCTTAAAAGAAAATGGTTTCAAACCAACTTATGTTGCTGGGCATAGTCTGGGAGAAATAACTGCATTATATTGTGCGGATGTTTTTTCATTCGAAGAATGTGTATCACTAATAAAAGTAAGATCTCAATTAATGGTAAATGCTGGGCAAGGATCTATGGCAGCAGTAATTGGTTTTGATAGAAATGAACTTGATTTATTAGTCAAAAAAAATCAAGATGTTGTAATCGCTAATGATAATAGCTCTTCCCAAGTTGTATTATCAGGATCTAATGAAGAATTAGACAATTTATCGAAAGAAATTTCTTGTAAAAGATTCCTAAAATTAAATGTTTCAGGTGCATTCCATTCACCATTCATGGATGAGCCTGCAGTTAAATTTTCTGACTATTTAAAACAGATAAAGTTTAAAAATCCTTCTTTCCCAGTAATAAGTAATTATGAACCTTCATTATGTGACGATCCTGATGAGCTTAAAACTAGATTGGAAAATCAAATGTGTAATGGCGTAAGGTGGCGAGAAACTATGGATTTAATGGCAAAAGATAATGATCTTCATTTTGTTGAAGTTGGCCCATCAAATGTGCTTAGCGGTTTAGCAAAAAGACATATAAAAGATTTAAAAATTTCTCAAGTTTCATCTTCTAATCAAATAACTTATTAATCAAGTATGAAAAATGATATTTTTCAAAAATTAATCTATCAATTAGTAAGTAAACTATTTGTTTTGCCAATTTATAAATTTATATTTAGAGGTCATTTAATAGGCAGAGAAAATATTCCGCAAAAAAATTCTTTTATAATGGTTTCTAATCATGGTTCTTTGCTCGACCCTCCTATGTTAGGACATGCTCTTGGACGTAATATATCTTTCATGGCCAAGGCAGAGCTATTTAAAATACCTTTACTTGGGTTTATAATTAAGGCTTGTGGAGCTTATCCTGTAAAAAGAGGAATTGTTGATAAAAATACCATTAAAACAGCATGTAAAAAACTATCAAATGATGATTGTATTGGAATATTTATTGATGGTACGCGTCAGAAAAATGGTCGTGTGAACAAGCCCAAACAAGGGGCAGCATTACTAGCCTTTAAAAATCAAAAATTATTATTGCCTGTTGCAATAGTTAATTCTCATAGACTCATAAGATTTAAATTATTTATTCCTTTGTTTTCAAAAATAGTTATTAAAGTGGGAAAACCTGTTCAACCTCCACAGAGTTCATCAAGAGATGATCTTAATTCTGCAACAATTTACCTTCAAGATAAAATTAATAATTTGATTGGATGAAAATTTAGTTTATTGGAGAAATAGGGTAAAGAGGTAAAACTTTTCTCCAGGAATCTAAATTTGAATTTAATAAATTTTTATTTGCTAAGTTTAATAGTTCTTTTAAATCTTCTTTATCATCATAATTAGCCTCAAATGTAAGTTCTTTAGTCTCAAGTTCTTTGAAAACTTTTGGTAAAACTGTTTCTCGAATGACAAGATCCGATGAGTTTTTTTCTTTATGACAAATTTCATATTTACCTGCAATTAAACCCTTTCGTTTTAATTTTTTGTAAATCCAAAATGATTTTTTGTTTCTAAGAATATTATTTTTTGATGCAATTCTTTTTGCCATTATTTCAAATGAACTAAAACTGTCTAGAGGACAATTTATTTGTTGTGAGATGGTTCTTGCTAAAACTACAATAAGTCGTGAAGCATTAAAATTTGCGGGCCCTATGCTGACAGATAACTTATTTATTTTTTGTAAATTTTCTTTGGAAATGAATTTGTTAAGATCATTAATTAAGTTGTTGCAAAGGTCATTATCAAATTTTTTGATAAAGAATTCATCCGATTCAAGGGTATTGTTTTTTCTATACCCAAAGCCAAAAGAATTGTCTGTGCTATGAATCACTAATGTAGGGTAATTATCTATTTGTTTGAGTTTATTGGTCATCAATTACCTTTAAACAGGTAATTCCATACCTGGATTACACTTAGACCATTTACCAAATTCATTTTCAAAACTTTCACAAGATTGAACATCCCAATCAGTTTTATAATCACCATTATTGTCTTTAACTATATTGACATGAATGAACGGTTTTTTTGCTTTAAAATCAGGTAGATCACAAATATGATCAACACCATGATTATTTTCAACATCATGATATGTGACACATCTATCAACCCATTTACAGTTGATGCAAATGCACATAATTAATTAATAAAATGAAAAATACTATCCCCACAGATCATACACTAATAATTGATGAATTAGAAAAAAGTATAAAATTTCATAATTTGGATTTAATATTAGGTTTTTTACCTAAAGGATCATATTTGGTTGGTGGTTACATAAGAGATATTATTTTGGGAAGAGAACCTGAAAAGGTAGATTTTGATATTGTGGTCCCTTTAAATGCAATAGAAATTGGGAAAAAGATTGCAGATAATATTGGATCAAAATTTATAATTTTAGATGAAAAAAGAGAAGTAGTAAGAATTATTCTTAATCACATTTATATTGATATTGCTAATCAGGTTTCATTAACGATTGAAGGAGATTTATGTTCTAGAGACTTTTCTATTAATTCAATTGCTTTTTTATTTGATAAGAAGTGTTTGGTTGATCCATTAAATGGTCTTAAAGATCTAGAGATTTCTTTGCTTAGAACTTATTCTGAAAAAAATTTAATAAATGATCCTCTTAGAATATTAAGATGTTTTCGATTTGTTTCAGAATTGAATTTTAAAGTTGATCTTAATTTAATTACTTACATTAAAAAAAATAAAGGGAAATTATATCTTGTTGCTAAAGAGAGGATTAATAACGAAATACAGAGAATAGTTCATGGAGCCAATGCTCTTGATGCAGTATTGTTGTTAAAAAAATTAAATATATTTGCTATTGATAATTTATATGAAGATTCTTTTTTTTTGGATTTAGATAAAATTAATCATGAAGAACTTAATCTGGAAGAAAAAGAAAAATTTTTACCATCATTTTTTATTGCTCAAATTTTAGATGTTATATCGTTAGAGAAACTTAAATTTAGTAAAGCTGAAATTGCAAAAACTAAGTTATTAAGAAAATGGCACTTTTTGTTGGAGAAAAAAAATATCGCTCAATTAACTGAATCAGATAGATTCGCATTACATAAAGAATTAGAGATGTTTCTTCCAACTTTTATTTTTCATTTACCTCAAAACTTACGATTAAATTGGCTTCGTAGATGGCGCGACATTGATGATAAATTATTTCATCCTTCAAACTTACTTAATGGTGATGTAATCAAAAAAAATTTAAAAATAAAGGATGACCGTATCTTAGGAGAGCTTTTACGGTATCTTTCTAAGGAACTTGCATATAAAAGATTAAATAATTTTGATGAAGCTATTTATAAAGCAAAGCGATGGATTGAACAAAATGCACCAAAATGTGATTAAATACACATAGCTTAGTTTTGTCTAGAAGTTCAGACTTCAAAATCATTTTTAAAAATTTATGAGTATTCGCATTTACATTGGCAACTTACCACAAGGATTTAATCCAAAAGAATTTGATACACTACTAAAGTCAGTTTCTGATTCGATTAGATTTAAAGCAGTTCTAGATAAGGAAACTAAGGAATGCAGGGGGTTTGGTTTCGCGACAGCTAATAATGAAGATAATGCTAATTTATTAATTCAAAAGTTAAACGGTTTTGAATTCAATGGTTCTAAATTAAGAGTAGAGCTGTCAGAAAAAAAAGATTCTGCCTCAAACAAAAGAAATGGTGGAAAATTAAACAAAAATAAGAAAAGGAAAGATTTTAAGAAAATTGTTCATAGTGATGCCCCCAACCTCGAAGCTCCTGATCCAAGATGGGCTGGAGAATTATCTAAATTGAAAGATTTGTTGGCTAATCAGAAGACGCCTGCCTAGTAACTCATTACTTAATTCTAGAAATTAAAAAAGATATTGGAATCTCAAGGGCTTTGACTGAATTTTTTACAAAAGCTCTATTGTTAAAAACATCATAATCTAGTCTTTCAATAGAATCTAATATTCCTCTGTAAAGACGTAAAGACGTCCATACTGGCCATCTTGCGTCGGAAGATAGCCATTTGATACCATCCTCAGACTTTTGGAACCATTCGCGAGCTCTTGCTAATTGAAAGTTCATCAGTGATTTCCACTGCTGGTTTATTTTTCCTTGTAAAAGTTCTTCTTCAGAATAATTAAATTTTTCAATATCCACTTGTGGGAGATAAATTCTTCCTCTCTGTCTATCTTCTCCTACATCCCTCAAGATATTTGTTAATTGATTTGCAATACCAAGAGCTATAGCTGCTTCTGAGGGGTCTGGCATGGCACTCCATGGGGCTGATGTATAAGCACTATCAATCCCCATCACATTTTGAGTCATTAAACCAACAGTTCCTGCGACTCTATAACAATAGAGTTTTAATTCATCAAAATCTTTGTATCTAAATTTATTCAGATCCATTCTCTGGCCATCTATCATGTCTAAATAAGGTTGAATACTTTGTGGATATTTCTCGATAGTATCTAATAGAACTGAATCTAATTCAGATTTAATAGTTCCTCTAAATACATTTTTTGTATTTTCTTCCCATTCATCAAGATTATCTGAAAGCTCATCTTGCGATTTAGTGGAGGCTTCTATGCTATCCATTATTTCGTCTGTTCTTCTACACCATACATAGATAGCCCAAATAGCTTTTCTCTTTTCTTTAGGTAATAAAAGAGTTCCCAAGTAAAAGGTTTTAGCCCATTGTTGAGTCTCTTTTCGGCATATCTCGTATGCTTGTTCTAGTTGAGAAATTGAATTTTTCAAAAAGTTTTAGCTAGATTTAAGGATTTGTAAACGTTATTAAGAGGCATTTTGTGAGTTTTTTGCATACTCGTTATTAATTGATTCTGCGCATAATTTACCACTTAAAACTGCACCTTCCATAGATGCTAAATATTTTTGCATTGTATAATCACCAGCTAAGAAAAAGTTTTTTATGGGGGATTTTTGACTAGGTCTGAACTCTTGACATCCAGGAACTGCCTTATATACGGATCTTGGAGTTTTAACAACTTTATATTTTCTTAATTTTGTCTTATCTTCACCCATGAAATGTGTTGGGAATAATTTCTTCAACTCTTCCATAGTTGCATCAACGATGTCTTGATCGCTTCTATTAATCCAATCTTTTGCTGGTGCGAAAACTAATTCTAGCATTGATCTATTTGGATCTTCGTATTCTTTACATGTAATACTCATATCTGCGTAAACACTGAGAAGAGGTGATCTGCTAAATAGTAGATGGTCAATATCTGTTAATTTTTTGTCAAACCATAAATGGATATTAATTACTGGCACACCATTTAAACCATCTAATTTAGAAAATGCATCTAACCCTTTCCATTGTTTAGGGATCATTAATTTAAAGAGATCTACAGGCATTGCACTTACATAAGCATCAGCCTTTAGCTCTTTTTTTTCGTTTTTATCCAAAGAGGCAATAGTAAAACTTTTAACAGTGCTATCCTCATTAAGGTTGATTTGTCTTAATGGACTATTCATGTGAACTTCTCCACCACGAGCAGCAATATAATCAACCATTGGCTGGCAAAGTCTTTCTGGAGGAGCTCCGTCAAGGAATGCCATTTTAGAACCATTTTTTTCTTGTAAAAATCTGTTTAATGCTGTTAATAAAACTGTAGATGATATTTCATCTGGTCCAATGAAATTAAGAGCTTTACTCATCGCTATAAAAACTTCATCATTAACTCTTTCCGGTATATTGTGCTCTTTAAGCCAGTCAGTCCATGATTTTGTATCACATTTGTCTAAGTACTTTTGGCCTCTCAACATTGCAGGCACTAAACCTAAGCCAAATAGAATCTTTTCATTCCATGAAAGCATATCATTATTGCTTAATATTGCCGAAACTCCATTAACGGGAGCAGGTATATCGGGAAAGTCGAATCTACTATATGTTCCAGGCTCAGATGGCTGATTAAAAATCATTGAATGACTTTTCCATTGGAGTCTATCTTCAATATCTAGCTCCTTAAAAAGTTGCAACATATTAGGGTAGGCTCCAAAAAATATATGCAACCCAGTTTCATACCAATCCCCATCTTCGTCTTTCCATGCTGCAACTTTTCCACCTAAAACATCTCTAGCTTCTAGTACTATTGGGATATGCCCATTATCGACTAAATATTTAGCACAAGATAAACCTGCTAAACCAGCACCAGCAATTACAACACGCATTATTAAATCAAGAAATAAATTAACACTTACTAATAAGCTACATTAAAGTTAGAACATAATAGTTTTTTTCGTTGATTATTTCGTAAAATTATGGAAAAAATGCTTTTAAAATCGACTACTAGACACGTAAGAATTTTTACGGCAGAAGTGGTAGATGAAGAATTAAAGTTTCATCCCAATAAACTAACTCTTGATTTAGATCCTGATAATGAATTTATTTGGAACAAAGATTCTTTAAACAAAATCAATAAAAAATTCAATGAATTGATAAAAGAGAGAGCAGGAAAGGACTTAGATGATTATGAACTTCGAAAAATAGGATCAGAAATCGAAGGTTTAATTAAATTTTTGCTTCAAAATGGTCAGCTAAGTTATAACCCTGACTGTAGAGTAATGAATTATTCAATGGGTTTACCAAAGACTAATGAAGTGCTGTGAATAGATCATCCTCAAATAGAAGGCCAAGAAGAGGCTCAAATAGAAGTTATTATCCTCCAAATCCAAATGACATGGGTTCGTATGGTCAAAGAAACAATAGATTGCCTGCTGCTTCTGAACAAAAGATCAACTTTAGTACAGGAACCATTGCCGTACTTGCAGGAGTACTAATTTTAGGAGTTGGAATTGGGAGCGCTATTACCAGTACAACAGATGGCGGTCAGGGAAATATAGCAAGTCAACAACAATTAGATATGGCTGTTCCAGACCCTGAATTTTGCAGACAATGGGGAGCTAGTGCTTTTGTAATTGATGTTGAAATGTATACGACTCTAAATCCATCTACGAGTTTTGTAACGCAACCAGCTCTTCAGCCAGGGTGTGTGATTAGAAGAGAGAATTGGACAGTGTTACAAAAACAGGGCGCAATTAGTAATGAAGATGTAAGAGAATGTAAGCAAAGGATGAATACTTTTGCTTATATTGGATCTATAAGAGATAAGCCAATTGTTAAGTGCGTTTATCAGACTGATGTAAATGAAAATAAATTTATAATAAAAGGCGATGGACAAGCCGAAGAAGGAGGGGTAGGTATTAACAAAGAAGCAATTCAGTTTTGATCAAATTATATTTGCCTCAAAGGGCTTTCTAAACTAGCAAATTGTGGAAGAATGTTTTTCTTAAATACTTCTGATGCTCTTGATGTATATCTTGACGGATTAGTAATTAATTTTAGTTCTCTTTTAACCTCTAAATCAGCAACGAATGCTTTGTGGATTGTTCCAGCCGATAATTCTCTTTCAATAGAAACAACAGGCAAAAAGGAAGCTCCTAAACCTGATTGAACTGCATTCTTGATTGCTTCAAGAGAGTTAAGTTCCATCTCAATTCTCAATCTTTGAATATCAAGCCCAGAATCTTGGAGAAGTTTGTCAACAACTTTTCTAGTTGTAGATTGTGAGTCTAATGTTACAAAATTTAATTTGTATAAGTCTTCTTTTAGAAGCTCTTTTTTGGTTGAAAGTGGATGTTTAGATGGTAAAACTAATGCTAATTCATCAGTGGCATATGGAATTACTTGTAGCAAATTTTCCAAATCTCCAGGTAATTGTCCGCCAATGATGGCTAAGTCAATCTGTCCGTTGGCGACACTCCAACCAGTTCTTCTAGTACTGTGAACTTGAAGTTGAACGGATACATCAGGGTATTTTTGTCTGAACAGTCCTATCATTCTCGGCATTAAATAGGTACCGGTTGTTTGGCTCGCTCCAATAACAAGAGTTCCACCTTTTAAGCTATTTAAATCTTCAATAGCTTTGCAAGCTTCGTCGCATTGATTCAAAATTCGTTCACAATACTCAAGTAATAGTCTCCCTGCCTCAGTCAATAGAGCCTTTCTACCACCTCTGTCGAAAATTGTGATTTCAAGTTGTTTTTCTAAATTTTGTATTTGTAAACTCACTGCAGGTTGGGTTACATATAAAAGATCTGCAGCTTTTTTAAAACTTCCTTGAGCTGCTATAGCTTTTAATATTCTTAATTGGTCGAGTGTAAATGGTAATTCTGGCATCTATTATGCCTACAATTTCTTATAATTCTAATGCTTAGTAGCATTCTTGTTAAGAACAAAAATTATTTGAACAATTTAAATATATGGAGACTCATAAAACTTCCCTAATTATCTTACTTTTGATTTTGGTTTTTGCCGTAATACATAGTGGGGGAGCTGCTTTAAGAATCAAAGCAGAATCTATTATGGGTCCGAGATTATGGCGGTTATGTTTTGTTTTTTTAAGTTTGCCCTCTGCAATTATCTTGATTAGTTATTTTTTGGCTCATAGATATGACGGAATCAGGTTATGGAATTTCCAGGGTAATAATTTTGTTTTTATGGTTGTTTGGTTTTTAACTGCAATAAGCTTCTTATTTTTATATCCCGCTACTTATAATTTGCTAGAAATTCCTTCGGTTTTAAAACCTAAAGTTCGAATCTATGGAACTGGGATAATGCGAATCACAAGACATCCACAAGCATTTGGTCAGATAATTTGGTGTTTTGCTCATACTTTATGGATTGGTACATCATTCACATTAGTAACTTCTATTGGCTTAGTTTTGCATCATCTTTTTGCAATCTGGCATGGCGACAAGAGATTAGCAAATAGATTTGGAGAAGAATTTGAAAATTTTAAAAAAAATACCTCCATAATCCCCTTCCTGGCAATACTTGAGGGAAGACAAGAATTAAAGATTAAAGAATTTTTTAGGTTATCTCAATTTGGAATATTAATTGCTATAGGCGTACTTTGGTGGTCCCATCAATATATAAATATTGCTGTTAAAACATTTAATTCATCATTTTTGTCTGAATTTTTCAATTGACAGTTTAAAATTAAAATATAAGTTTTTTAAAACATGCCACAAGCTTCAGAAATCGCCTGGTTAATTCCCGTTTTCCCACTTATAGGAGCAGTGCTTTCTGGCTTAGGACTAATAAGCATCAACAAGAAAATTAATAATTCAAGAGAAATTGTTTCTGTAGGTCTGATTTCTTTCGTTGGGATTTCTGCGGTTATTAGTTATAAAGCTTTAATTGAACAAGTTAATGGCTATCAATCAGTAGAAAAATTATTTGTATGGGCCAATGCTGGGGATTTCACAATTCCAATGGGATTTGTCCTTGATCCTTTGGGGAGTGTAATGCTTGCGTTAGTAACTACAATAACTTTGCTGGTAATGATTTACTCTCATGGTTACATGGCGCATGACAAAGGTTATGTCAGATTTTTTACATATTTAGCATTGTTTAGTAGTTCAATGATGGGATTAATAGTTAGCCCGAATTTATTAGAGATTTATGTTTTTTGGGAATTAGTTGGGATGTGTTCTTATTTATTAGTTGGGTTTTGGTATGACAGGGATGGCGCTGCACACGCTGCACAAAAAGCATTTGTTGTGAATAGAGTGGGAGATTTTGGGTTATTACTAGGAATTCTCGGCCTGTTTTGGGCAACAAATAGTTTTGATTTTCATGAAATAGCTACTGGAATTTCTCAATCAATATCTGACAATTCGATACCCATTTGGGCTGCTTTATTACTTTGTTTTTTAGTTTTTTTAGGGCCAATGGCTAAATCTGCTCAGTTTCCTCTTCATGTGTGGTTACCTGATGCGATGGAAGGACCGACACCTATTTCTGCACTTATCCATGCTGCAACAATGGTTGCAGCAGGAATATTTCTTGTGGCAAGACTTCAACCTTTGTATTCAATATTTCCCTCTATTCAGTTCATTATTGCTTTAGTTGGCACCATTACTTGTTTTTTAGGAGCCTCTATAGCTTTGACCCAAATGGATTTAAAAAAAGGTTTAGCTTACAGCACAGTTTCTCAGCTTGGGTATATGATGCTCGCAATGGGTTGTGGGGCACCAGTAGCAGGAATTTTTCATTTAGTTACTCATGCTTGCTTTAAAGCAATGCTATTTTTGGGATCTGGTTCAGTAATACATGCTATGGAAGAAGTAGTTGGCCATCAGCCTGTATTAGCTCAAGATATGAGATTGATGGGTGGTTTAAGAAAAAAAATGCCATATACATCAACAACATTTTTAATAGGTTGTGTAGCAATTAGTGGAATTCCCCCATTAGCAGGTTTTTGGAGTAAAGACGAGATACTAGGAAGTGCTTTTATATCATTTCCAGCTTTTTGGTTCGTAGGACTTCTAACTGCTGGTATGACTGCTTTTTATATGTTTAGACTTTATTTCTTGACATTTGAAGGAGATTTCAGAGGAGATAATAAAGAATTGCAAAAAGAGCTTCTAATAGCCTCTAAAGTAAACCTAGATGAAGAAAATGAAGAAGAGCATGAAGAACATGGTTCTATTCATGAGTCACCCTGGTCAATGACATTTCCCTTGGTATTTCTAGCTGTACCGTCTGTAATTACTGGATTTATGGGACTTCCATGGGATAGTAAAATTGCAAATTTACTAGATCCTGAAGAAGCAGAGACTGCTGCAAAAGCCTTCGAATTAAAAGAATTTTTGCCTCTAGCACTTGCGTCAGTACTCATTGCATCAGCTGGAATCATTATTGCTTATCAGGCATATTTTGTGAAAAAAATTAATTTATCAGTTTTATTTGCTGAAAAGTTTCCTACTATCAATCGGTTTTTATCCAAGAAATGGTATCTAGATGATATTAATGAAAAACTTTTTGTTAAGGGTAGTAGAAAACTTGCTAAAGAAGTTTTAGAGGTTGATTCAAAGGTTGTTGATGGCGTCGTAAATCTTACTGGACTCTTAACTTTAGGTAGTGGAGAAGGTTTAAAATATTTTGAGACTGGTAGGGCTCAATTTTATGCGCTTATTGTTTTTGGAGGTGTAATTTTACTAGTTGCTATATTTGGTTTTCAATCTCCTCAAGTAGCTTAATTACAATTGTGTGTCTTCACTGTCCATTGGGGTGAAAAAATACAGAAAATTTCTAGACTTTATTTAAGATAAATTTCTTATTAAATTGAGTACTTATTTTTATACACATTTTGCGACACAAATGTTGGGAACTTTGGGGGCTGGATTGTCTAATTTTCCTTGGTTATCTGCTTCAATTTTATTCCCAATTGGTAGTGCATTTGTGATACCTTTTTTCCCAGATAAAGGGGATGGCAAAGAGGTGAGATGGTTTGCATTGTCTATTGCATTGATAACTTTTTTAATAACAGTAGGTTCATATATCAATGGCTTTGATATTAGTAATGAAAATGTTCAACTTAAAGAAAATATTAGCTGGCTCCCTGATTTAGGTCTTACTTGGTCTGTTGGCGCTGATGGCATGTCTATGCCTTTAATATTATTGACTAGTTTTATAACTGCTTTAGCAGTTCTTGCTGCATGGCCAGTCAAGTTCAAACCAAAGTTATTTTTCTTTTTGATATTGGTTATGGATGGTGGGCAAATTGCTGTTTTTGCCGTACAAGATATGCTCTTATTCTTTCTTACTTGGGAACTCGAGTTAATTCCCGTTTATTTATTACTGGCTATATGGGGTGGTAAAAATCGACAATATGCAGCAACAAAATTCATCATTTATACAGCTGGCAGTTCTATCTTCATTCTTCTTGCAGCGTTAGCAATGGGTTTTTATGGTACAGAAATTCCTAACTTTGAGTTTTCTCATTTGGCAGCTCAAGATTTTAGTCAAAAATTCCAAATATTATGTTACATAGGCCTTTTAATTGCATTTGGAGTGAAACTACCAATAGTACCTCTTCATACTTGGCTACCAGATGCTCATGGAGAGGCTACAGCTCCTGTTCATATGCTTTTAGCAGGAATTTTATTAAAGATGGGAGGATATGCTCTTTTAAGATTTAATGCACAATTATTACCCGTTGCTCATGCTCAATTTGCCCCATTATTAATAGTTCTAGGGGTAGTCAATATAATTTATGCTGCATTAACTTCTTTTGCTCAAAGAAATCTTAAAAGAAAAATTGCATACAGTTCGATAAGTCATATGGGTTTTGTTCTTATTGGTATAGGGAGTTTTAGTAGCCTTGGAACAAGCGGAGCTATGCTGCAAATGGTTAGTCATGGATTAATAGGTGCAAGTTTATTCTTTCTTGTTGGAGCCACCTATGACAGAACAAAGACTCTTAAACTTGATGAAATGAGTGGTGTAGGACAAAAAATGAGAATTATGTTTGCCCTATGGACTGCTTGCTCCCTGGCTTCCCTCGCTTTGCCTGGTATGAGTGGATTTGTTTCCGAATTGATGGTATTTACAGGATTTGTTACTGATGAAGTGTATACACTTCCCTTTAGGGTGGTGATGGCTTCTTTAGCTGCTATAGGTGTAATACTTACTCCTATTTATCTACTTTCAATGTTACGAGAAATTTTCTTTGGTAAAGAAAATCCTAAATTAATTGAAGAACGAAAACTTATAGATGCAGAGCCGAGGGAAGTTTATATTATTGCTTGCTTACTTTTACCAATTATTGGAATAGGTTTGTACCCAAGATTAGTTACTGAAAGTTATATTGCATCTATCAATAATTTGGTTGATAGAGATTTAACTGCGGTTAAAGGTGCTGTGAAAACAAATATTTTTTCAGGAACTAAAACAAATGACATCCTCAAAGCTCCAACAATATAATTTTTTTAATTAATGCAATTTTGTTTGGCATTAAATAAATTAAAAGATATCTTATGAATAGATTTTATCTATTTCAAAATATCTTATTTCAATCCTATTGATAGGCAACAATTAGGCCCTAGATTGTTGATTAAGTTTCTTCAAGACGCTGCAGGTAAAGGTGAGCTTGATCCATGGGATATTGATGTAATAAGTATAATTGATAGTTTTTTAGAACAATACTCACATACTTTTAATCAATCTTCAAATAGTCAAATCTCTTATCATAAGGATTTAGCTGAAACTAGCGAAGCATTTTTTGCGGCTTCCGTACTTGTTAATCTTAAGGCTCAGGTTTTGGAGTCTGATGTTTTTAAAGAAAATTCTTCAGATTTTGAAGATGAATTTGCTTTGAATGATCAAGATTGGATTGATAAAGAATTTGATATTCCAAAATATCCTGAAAAATATCTAAGGAGAAGATCAATTGCACAACCAATTCTTAAACGTACAACAACATTGGGAGAACTTGTAAGTCAGTTAGAGTCCATAGCAGAAATTATAGAAACCCAAGATCTTCTGCTCATGAAGAGAAAAAGAAATAAAAAATATTCTGATAAGGCTTTAATTTCTCAAGTAAAGTCATTAGCCCATCGCGAGAAACTTCCAGAAACCACTAAAGCATTAGGGAAATTTATTGAAGGATGGGAAAAAGCATTACAATGGACAGATTTTGAATATTTAGTAAAGAAATGGCAAACAGTAGTAAAAAATGATTTAGATAAAGATCGTTTGGGAGTTTTTTGGGCTTTGTTATTTTTATCATCTGAAAACAAAATTGAAATTAAACAAATTAATTCCTTATATGGCCCAATACAAATTAAAAGAATAATACCTGATGGTGGCTTAGCTCAATTGCCTATAGAAAATCTTGAGGTAAGTAATGCCTCTTCCTCTGCTGCTTAGAAGCTTCTTAGTAATAACGTATAATTTTAAAAAATGGTTTTGAATTTATGAAGGCAATGATACTTGCGGCAGGTAAAGGCACACGTGTTCAGCCTATTACGCATGTTATTCCGAAACCGATGATTCCGATTTTGCAAAAACCTGTTATGGAGTTTCTTTTGGAACTTTTAAGAGAACATAATTTTAAGGAAATAATGGTAAATGTTTCTCATTTGGCTGAAGAAATTGAAAATTATTTTAGGGACGGGCAAAGATTTGGAGTAGAAATTGCTTATAGTTTTGAGGGAAGAATTGAAGATGGAGAATTAATAGGTGATGCTTTGGGATCAGCAGGAGGATTAAAAAAAATTCAGGATTTTCAAAATTTCTTTGATGAAACTTTTGTTGTTCTATGTGGTGATGCTTTAGTTGATTTAGATTTAACTCAAGCTGTTAAAAAACATAAACAAAAAGGAGCCATTGCGAGCTTAATAACAAAGAAGGTAACTAAAGATCAAGTATCAAGTTACGGTGTCGTAGTTTCTGATGAAAATGGTCGTATTAAGGCTTTTCAGGAAAAGCCAACAGTTGATCAAGCTTTAAGTGACTCTATTAATACAGGAATTTATCTTTTCGAACCCGAAATTTTTAATTACATACCTTCAGCAGAGAAATTTGATATTGGAGCTGATCTTTTCCCGAAACTTGTTGAAATGGATTTACCATTTTTTGCATTACCAATGGATTTTGAATGGGTAGATATTGGAAAAGTTCCTGATTATTGGAGTGCTATTAGAAATGTATTGCAAGGTAAGGTAAGACAAGTGCAAATACCAGGTAAGGAAATAAAACCAGGAGTCTTTACCGGTTTGAATGTAGCGGCTAACTGGGAAAAGGTTAATATTAGCGGGCCGGTTTATATAGGAGGCATGACTAGGATCGAGGACGGAGCAACTATTATTGGACCTTCCATGATTGGACCAAGTTGTTGCATTTGCGAGGGTGCAACTATAGATAACTCAATTATTTTTGATTATTCTAAAATTGGTAAAGGTGTAAGACTTATGGATAAGTTAGTGTTTGGTAAATATTGTGTTGGCAAAAATGGAGATCATTTTGATTTGCAAGATGCATCTTTAGATTGGTTAATAGCAGATTCAAGAAGATCTGATTTGACTGAGCCATCGCCTCAGCAGAAAGCTATGGCAGAATTATTAGGTACTGATTTGATTAATATTCCAGACGAATATTAGCTTTTTCAATAATCTCAGGAATTAAATGCTCTGCTTTTACTGCCATTAGATGAACACCATTTGCGATATTAAAAAAATCATGAGCTTGTTCAGAAGCAATTTGAATACCTTCTTGTAATGGGTCTTTAGCATCTTTAAGACGATTTAAGATATTTTCAGGGATGTTTGCGCCTGGCACGTATTTATTTATAAAGAGAGCATTTTTGTATGACTTTAATAGGAATACACCTGCAATTACTGGAATTTCAAGAGGCTTGCTAATTTTTTCGCAAAACTCTATCAAGTTTTCTTTTTCCATAACCATTTGAGTTTGTATAAATCCTGCTCCAGCCTCTTTTTTCTTTCTCAATCTATTTTCTAAACTTCTTTTATTTTTGCAATTTGGATCAGCTGCAGCACCTGCAAAAATAAATGTTTTTTGATCGGAAAGTTCTCCCAGAGTAGGATCAATTCCTTTATTGAAAGCTTGAATTTGTTGAAGTAATCTAACTGACTCAAACTCATGTACGGCCTTGGCATCTTGTTGATCCCCAGCTTTAACTGAATCACCGGTAATGCATAAGATGTTTCTGATTCCTAAAGCATTTGCTCCTAAAATGTCTGATTGTAAAGCAATTTTATTACGATCTCTACAAGATATTTGCATTACCGGTTCTATTCCATTTTCCAGTAATAGTTTGGACATTGCCAAGCTGCACATTCTCATTACAGCCCTGCTTCCGTCGGTAATGTTAACAGCATTTACCTTATCTTTCAAAAGTTGTGCTATTTTAAGAGATCTTATGGGGTCTCCACCTCTTGGCGGCATTAACTCTGCCGTTATTACCTTAGATCTTTTTTCTAAAGTCTGCTGAAGTTTCGATTTCAATTGCTTTGTTTCTTAGTTAGTTAACAAGTGTACTGAGATTGCTAAACTTAATTAATATAAAAAAGGAACTGTTTAAATGCAAATGGTTGAAGAAGAAGTAAACAACATTGATATGATGGGTCTCTCAGCAAGAGAGATGGAAATCATCGATCTAGTAGCTGATGGGCTTACAAATCAAGAAATT
>MWOY01000011.1 GCA_002026015.1 Prochlorococcus sp. HOT208_60m_808G21
CAGCTAGAGCAATTGGAGTAATTCCGAGGAACAGAAAAACTGAGGTTATGATTGAAAAAAAGAATTTCATAAGTTGCAATCTTTAATTCCTTATAGTGTATTAAGTAAGAAATTAATATTAAAATAGAACAAGTTGAATCAAAAATGCATAAAGTTTTAGCTATTGAAACAAGTTGTGATGAGACATCTGTCTCAATAGTTTCTAATATTGGCGATACTTTCAGAATACATTCAAATATAATTGCCTCTCAAATTGAAGATCATTCAAAATGGGGAGGAGTTGTGCCTGAACTTGCAGCTAGAAAGCATTTAGAGTTATTACCTTTAGTTTTAGATAAGGCTTTAGAAGAATCAAAAATTAAAATTGAGGAAGTCGATTATATTGCGTCAACTGTAGCTCCTGGATTAGTTGGTTGTTTACGAGTTGGCTCTATAACTGCAAGATCACTTTGCATGTTACATTCAAAACCATTTTTGGGAATTCATCATTTGGAGGGGCATTTAT
>MWOY01000110.1 GCA_002026015.1 Prochlorococcus sp. HOT208_60m_808G21
GAATGCAAAACAAGGTATAAATTTTTTATGTGAGGTAATAAAAGAGACATTAAAAATTGAAAATATAAAGTGGGTTTTATCAGGTCAAGGGCATAGTAGACCAAAATTAGAAAAGGAGTTTTATGGTAATAGAAGTGTGAAGATTACAGACTTGAAACCCTTAGAAGAGCTTAATGATTGGCTTAACATGGGAGATATCCATGTTATACCTCAAAAGATTGAGGTTTCAGGCTTAGTGCTTCCCAGCAAACTACTTGGTATCATGGCTATTGGGAAACCAGTCGTGGCAACCGCTCCAAAAAATTCTGATCTTTATTTAAATTGCAAAAATTGTGGCTTATTAGTAGAACCAAACAACTTGAAGGAATTTTCTAATGCAATTATTGAATTATCTAGAAATGAGGAAAGAGCAAAAAAGTTAGGTGAAGGAGGGATAAAAAATATTATTGGCAAGTTTGATAAAGAGACCGTATTAAATGATTTCAATAAAGAAATAAATGACTTACTCATTTAATACAAACTAGTATATGATCTTAATAAATTATTTTTTTTAATAGCTCTTGTGAATCAAATAAAAGAAAATTATAAAAAATATGGTTACGTAATATGTAGAAACCTAATAGATGATCATCTTATTGAAGATTGTTTAAAAGAAATAAAAAATTGTATAAAAAACCAACCTCTTGTTTATACTCAATCAACTCATAAGTGGCAAAATTTAGAAGTTGATAAATTTAATCTAATAAAAGAATCTATATTAAACCCATCTAATTTAGGAACTATTAAACCACTATCAAAGACAATAAAAAATATCATTTACAGCCAAAAAATCTTTGATACTTTAGAAGTTATATTTGGGAATAATAACATAACAAAAATATGCTCTTGGCAAGATATGCTTTTTGATAGATCAACTGGGACAATTCCACATATAGATAGTTGGTATCTTGATACATTTCCTAGGGGTAACCTTTTAGGAGCATGGTTCGCTTTGGAAAATATTAGGAAAGAAAATGGATCTTTTTATATTTTCCCCAAAACACACACTTTAGATTGGCAAGAAACTTTTGAAATGTCTCATAATGAATTTGTAAATTATATAAAAAAATATACAGAGGAAAATTTTTCACAAAAAAAAGAGCTTTATTTAAATAAAGGTGATGTAGTTTTTTGGAATTCACTTCTTATTCATGGGAGTACAAAACAAACGATTGAGGGATTATCAAGAAAATCATTAACAAGTCATTATTTCACTTTTCCAAACGAACTCATAACATCCAGTAGAAAATATCCTATTAAGGTTGTTAGAAAAAAATTAAAAAAAATCAATCAAAGATCTTTTTACAGATTCTATTCTAAATTTTTTAGTACTTCTTCAAAAAGGCATTTATTTGGTAGGATTGCACAAACTATTTCTAATATTGGACTTAAAGTTGGTCCTATGTGGGATATGAGGAGTAAAAGTGAGAAAAAACTATAAAGTTATAACTTCTATCTTAGATTTTTATTTTATAACATTAATTTTATTTTATTTTTTATTTAATTACACTCTTTTCCCTTTGAATTTAGTGCCTCCAATGGATTTACCTATCGGAGATGGACAAGCCATTATTGCTCTAAAAAATTGTCCTTACAGCTTGAACGAACTTTATATGGGCATAAATTCTTGTGATCCCTATAATCGACCTTTTAATTATCCACATTTAGTTTATTATCTATCAAAAATCTTTTTAATTTTTCCGTATAGGATGTATCTCATATTAGGTTCTACATTATATTTAATTGGCGTAAAAAAATTTATAAAAATCATTTCAGAAAACTTTAAATTATTTAATTCATCATATCTTTTAAATTTTTTTCAAATTTCATTTTTATTTAACTATCCCTTGATGTTATGTATTGAAAGAGGAAACTATGAATTATTTATAATTTCCTTATTTCTTTACTCAAATATTGAACTTTTCAATCCAAATAGAAGAAAGCAATTTTTTGCTATTTTTCTACTTACATTTGGTGGTTTATTAAAGCTTTATCCTGTATTTTCTTTAATTGGAATAAACCTTTACAACATTTTTTTTAATAAGTTAATTTCTTTAAAAAAAATCATAAAAAATCTTTTATTACCTTTTTTTATTGTTCTAACTATTACCCCCAGTTTAAAATACATCATTAGTAATACGCCTAAAACTCAAGGTGGACTTGGATTCGGATTCTTATGCATTTATCAAGATGAATTAGGAAAATATAGTTTTCTATTTTTAGTTATTAAGTTAATAATAATTTTTCTAATCGCAGTTTTTTCAAGACTCTCATTTCATCAGTTAAAAGAAAAGATAAAGAGAAATTCTGTAATTAATAGAATTTTTGTTTTAAATGCTTTTTCTTTTATTTGTATTTATTTTTTAAGCCGATCTTATGATTATAGATTATCTTTTTTCATCCCTTTATTACCTTTAACACTATATTTTATAGAAAATATTCATTTTAAAATAAAATACATAAATTTTAAATTAGATTATTCAGTTATCTTCATAACTTTATTCACTATGATTTTCTTCATTGATGGTTACTTAGCTTTAGCGAGTTGGCCTCCAAGTACAATGAATATATTTGCAGCAATTTTCAGGGTGATTACGGACTTTTTTATACAACCTATTTTTATTGGTTTAATTCTAAATATTTTATATTCTATCTTCAAAGAATTAATAGCCCTAAAGGAACCAAAATTAAAACTTTTTAATTAATGAAATTTTCAGTTTTAATACTTACTAGAGATTCTGAAGAAATTATAGATGGCTTATTAGATTGTCTAAAATACTGCGACGATGTTGTCCTTGTAAATGATCGATCTAGAGACAATACTTCCTCTAAAGCGAAAAAATACTCTAATGTAAGACTTTTCGAAACTGAAGATTTAGCAAAAAATATAGTCCAATTAGATTTAAACAAAAATTTATTTTATGGGGATGAAGCATACTTAAGAAATTTAACTATTAATAAAATTGATTTCAAATATGACTGGATATTAATTCTAGATTCTGATGAAAGAATATCCCAATCTTCTCTTAATTCTCTAAAAAAAGTTGCATTAAAAGAAGAATTTAAAGCAATTTCTCTTATTAGATTTGATAATTTTTTAGGGAAAAGACTCAAATATTCTCAACAAGTTTCAAGATATATTAGATTAATAAATAAGAACTACTGTACATACAAAAGACCAATAAACTCTTTCATAGATGTTAGAGGGAAAATATTTACCTCAAAAATATCTTTTGATCATTATCCTTTTATCAAAGGAATTGATCACTGGATTAATAAGCATATAGAGTATAGTAAACTTGAGTCTGTAAAAGCTTATAAGGCAAAGAGTGAAATAATCAAAGTATTTAATCCTAAAATAATTTTTAACAATCCAATCAGGCAACTATACAAAAATATTTTTTACTTATTATATTTGAGAGGTATTATAAAATTTCTTATACTTTACATTTTTAAATTTGGATTTCTTGACGGGCTTGCTGGTTATATCTATTGTTCTCTAATTTGTTGGTATGAAACTCTTATTGAAATAAGGCAGAAAATAATATCTCAAAAAACCAAAATTTAAAAAAAGCTTTTATTTATATAAAAAGATTTGCACCATCAAAATATAATTATTTATTCGTTAAAAAATTAGAAGTAAATTTTCTTATCAAAATAAGAGTTGAACTTAGGATCATGATTAACACAAAAAATTATCGTGTTTCTTTCTTTTGATAACTGCAAAAGATTTTTCATAATAACCTCTGATAATTCACTATCTAATGCTGAAGTACACTCATCAAGAATTAAAATAGGTCTAGTTGAAAGAACTGCTCTAGCTATTGCGATTCTTTGCATCTCGCCTCCACTAAGAGTATTCGAATGCATGTCAACTTGAGTCTTTAGACCTAATGATTTTTTCTTATATATCTCATCTATAAATAATAATTTATTTACTTTTTTAAAAAATAAGTTATCTTTTTTATTATTGAAAAATTTTAAATTACTTTCTATAGAATCCTCAAATATAAAAGGTCTTTGTGGAACATACGCAAATAAACCTTTAGCCCATGATCTATCTATACCTCCCAAATTAATTGTATTACAAGTACTTTCTGTTTTTATCTTAATAGAACCATAAGCGTCTTTTCTTAAGCCACAAATGCTTTCAAGGAAAGATGATTTTCCTGTACCAGATCTACCTATTATTACAACTGATTCACCTTGAGATACATCAATTGACTTCTCGCTAAAAATTTTTTGTTTTTTATTATCCGCGCATGTAATAGAATTAAAATTAATATTTAATATTTCTCGTCTTGAAATATTGTGATAATTAATATTATTATTTTTAAAAATTTGGGATGATTCTTTTAACGATTCAATTATAGAGATAACAGGTGGTTCATTTGATTTAACAGTTATCCTTGCAGCAAATAATTGTTGTAAAATTGGTATTAAACGCACAAGACCAAAAAGTATGGTAGAAGTTGTTGCCATAATTTCTCTCAAAACCACATAATCACCATTTCTCGCGTAAAACAATATTGGCATAAGGATAGTTAAAAATGCCATTGGCTCAATTATTAATCTTGGTATACCTGCCTCAACTCCTAATCTTTGACTTGCAGAAAATTTATTAAAAGCTTGCAATTCAAATTTACTTATTAGAAATTTTTGAAACTCATATGCTTGAATTTCTTTCTTATCTTGTATACTTGATGATGCAATTTCAGTAAGATTCAGGTTAGATAAAAATTGTTTTTTTGATTGTAATGCAATCATTCTTTTTTTAATAAAATTAATGAGCGAATATAGGCTCACTATTAGAAAAACGCTAAGCAAAGATAATCTAAATGAAATCAAAAAAAGTGAAAATATAATTGCAATAGCGCATAAAATTTGAAGAAGGAATGATAGGTAAGCATTTATATAAATATTCAGCTTATCTATGTCTTGGGTACATTGGTTTAGTTGTTCTTTATAGCTTAATTTAGAAACATCAAGAAAATTATCTAGGCCAATAAAACTTTTGAAAGATTTTGTAGATACATCAACGCAAACTTTCTTACTTAATAAATAAATTGCATTTAAGGTTGCGTATTTTGATATAGATATAATTACTAATATCACTAGAAAATTTACAATAATATCCTGTAAATATTTAATTCTCTGATTATCAAAATTAATATTATCGCCGGTTTGGGATAAAAAAGAATTTATTAAAGGAAAAGCAGAGCCTATAACATAAGTCTCTAGATAACTACTTATTAAAAGAAGGGCAAAAGTAAGTAAAAAAAATAATATTAACTTTTTTGATAAATTTTTAAATAATCTTATTATTACAAAATTATTCATTAAATTCTCATACTTTCTTTAGCTTAATTAAATTATTACACTTTATCTTTATCAAGACTAATTTTCAAAAAATCACTTAATAAATATTGAGCTAATATTAATGGAATTAATAAAGATATAAAAACGTCGTTAGTTTTTAATTGAGCACCAAATATTAGCAAAGCAGAAACCCAAAAATAAAATGAGGCTATAGGTATCATATTTGTTAATCTATAAACTTTTCTAGCGAAATTAAAAATCATTATTGATGGTAAAATTCTTGTAAAAAATACTAAAACATAACCATATTTGCCAAAAGCACATAAAATTCTTGGAAATTCATATTCTTTTTTAAATCCAGAACATTTTGCATATTTGTCCAATAATAATCTTGTATCATAAGTTTGTCTATTATATGTAGCTCCCAAACCAGGTCCATAAAATATTGGTTCATTAGAAAATAAATTTTC
Organism: Prochlorococcus sp. HOT208_60m_808G21; assembly: GCA_002026015.1. Lineage (GTDB taxonomy): Bacteria > Cyanobacteriota > Cyanobacteriia > PCC-6307 > Cyanobiaceae > Prochlorococcus_A. The sequence goes on from MWOY01000110.1 coordinate 5,829, forward strand.
TTTAATATTTAAAATACTAAATGAATTCTCAATCCTAAAAAGCAATGCTTCACGCACTTCATAAACTCTTGCAGTCTTCTGACCAAAAGATAAAAATAATGTAGAAGCTATTGTAATAATTAATAAAAAAGTTACAGAATTCTTAATTAGAGTTTTACGGAATTGAAGTATTTTTAAAAGAAAAAAGATAAATAAGAATAAAAATATTTGCAGTAAATATGTTCTTGAAGATAAATTTCTAACTATTGACACTAAAACTAAAATGACCGGTAACAAAAAGTTTAAGAACAATGATAACCATCCATTAATATTAAACCTTTTATAACCATATAAACAAAGTCCAAGAAGAGCTACTGCAAGCCCACCCTCTGAAATCGTTAATAATCCGCTTGATTTATGAAAAAATTGTAATTGGCCAAATGAAAATCCAGTAAATTGATGCGCAAAAGAATCTACAATACTTTTTCTATTTAGCCAATGTTCAATGCCATATAAAGACTGTAAAATAATTAAAAATGTCGAAATAAAAGAAAAATCAAAAACTAATTTTAATATCTTTTTTGGAGTTTGCTTTTTCCCCTTTAATATAAATTTTGTCATATTAAAAGAGGATAAACTAAATAATATGTAAGGATAAATAGTATATGAGATTATTTCATAAATTCCATCCTTATAATCGTTGACTCTATTATTTGAAAGTAAAAAACTACTTAATGGAATAAATGATATTAGAAATAAAAAAGAAATTAAATAGTAATTTGGTTTATTCTTAAAAAGAAATATAAAAAGCAAAAAATATTTAATAGGTATTATAAATGCGGTTGAAAAAATATATTTCCTTA
>MWOY01000111.1 GCA_002026015.1 Prochlorococcus sp. HOT208_60m_808G21
AAAGAAATAAACGTAACTAATTTAAATGGAGATGATGATGAGCAAGTCAATAAAGCTTTTGATGAAGTTCTTACACCTCCTTTTGGAGATGGATACAGAATCGTTACATTGAAAAATAATCCCATTTTTACTGCCAAAAATGAAGATCTAAGAACTAAATTTGAAAAAATTCATGACAATATACCTCAAAATACTTATTTAATTTTGCAAAATACAAAAAAACCAGACTCAAGACTAAAGAGTACTAAATTTTTACAAAAACTTATCAAAAATAATTTAGCCAAAGAAAAATCATTTTCTTTACCAGAAATCTGGGACTATGAGGGACAAAAAAGATTTTTAGAAAATGCAGCAAATGAAATGGATATCAAAATTGATAAAAATGCAGCTGAATTAATTATTGATTCAGTTGGTAATGATAGCTTTAAACTAATAAATGAATTAGCCAAAGCAAAAACATTTCTCTCTGCAGTATCAAGTGATTCGAATTCACAACTTTTTCTTAAAAGTATTGATGTAAAAAAAATATTTAGCGATCATCAATCCAATATTTTCAAAATCATTGATCTTCTCTTACAAAAAAATATTAATGAAAGCCTCATTGAAATAAATTATTCTTTACAGAAAGGAGAACCTGCTTTAAGACTAAATGCAGGTTTAATTAGTCAAATAAGAATTCATACCATTATAAAACTAGCAGTTAATTCAGATAGCGATAATGCAGAAAAAATTTGTAATCTTGCAGGCATTTCTAATCCAAAAAGAATTTTTTTTATTCGAAAAAAAGTCAAAAATATATCTCAAGAATATTTAATTAATTTAGTAAGTAACTTACTAGATATTGAATCATTACTAAAGCAAGGAAATAATCCTATAAATGTTTTTACAGAGAAATTAATTAATTTAAGTTAACCAAATTATAAGTTTAAGAATTTACATTATGATTTAAGTATGGCTTTACTAGTAAAAAAATTTGGCGGTACTTCTGTTGGTGATATTGAAAAAATTAAAAATATTGCAAGTAGCATTTGTCAAAGTAAAGAAGCAGGGAACGAAATTGTCGTAGTTGTCTCTGCGATGGGGCAAACTACAGATGATTTAAATTGTTTAGCGGAATCAATTAGTAAAAATCCTAATCGAAGAGAATTGGATATGCTTCTCTCAACTGGAGAGCAAATAACCATAGCTCTTCTTTCAATGGCATTAAACGAATACGGAATACCTGCAATTTCAATGACTGGTAGCCAGGTTGGAATTATTACTGAATCAATTCATGGGAAAGCGAGAATTCTGGATATTAAAACAGAAAGGATCCAAAATTATTTAAATCAGGGTTTTGTAGTTGTCGTGGCTGGATTTCAAGGAACAACATTAAGCCATACGGGTTCAATGGAAATTACAACTTTGGGTAGAGGTGGTTCAGATACTTCCGCAGTAGCTTTATCAACAGCTTTAGGAGCTGAGACTTGCGAAATTTACACAGACGTTCCAGGGGTTCTTACTACTGATCCAAGAATTGTTCCTAATGCAAAACTCTTAGATGAAATTAGCTGCGAGGAAATGCTTGAACTTGCAAGCGTCGGAGCTTCAGTTCTGCATCCAAGAGCAGTAGAAATTGCTCGCAATTATGGAATTAAATTGTGTGTCAAATCAAGCCAAAGTGACTCCAGTGGGACTTTCCTAGAAAGTCAAATCCAACCTCTCCCGCTAAAAAGAGGAAGCTTAGAATTAACAAAAACAGTCAATAGTCTTGAAGTATTAGAAAACCAAGCAGTATTCAGTCTCTCAAATATTCCTGATAGGCCTGGTATTGCTGCGCAAATATTTGAAAAACTTTCAGAAGCAAGTATTAACGTAGATTTAATAATACAAGCGACAAATGATGGAAATAAAAACGATATTACATTTACTGTTGGTGAATTAGAAGTAAAAAAGACTGCAGAACAATGTGAACTGATAACTAGTCAATTAGGGGGAGAATTTAACTTAAAAACCAACATGACTAAATTAAGTATTCAAGGAGCAGGCATTATGGGCAGACCTAGTGTTTCTGCTGATTTATTTGATACTTTATCTCAAGCGAATATAAATGTTAGGTTAATAGCTACTAGTGAAATTAAAGTCAGCTGTATAATTGAAATTAATAATATACCAAAAGCAATTAGATTTGTTGCTGAGAAATTTAAGTTATCCGATACACAAATATTTGTTAATCCAATCAATGAAAAACAAGATCAACCTGAAGTAAGAGGAATTGCATTAGATAAAAACCAAGTTCAGGTAAGCTTTCGAAAACTGCCTGATCGTCCAGGTGTAGCAGCATCGATATGTTTAGCATTAGCTGAAAATAATTTACTTATCGATACTATTGTTCAGTCTGAAAGAATTTCCTCTTTAAAAACTAAGGATATTAGTCTTACAATGAATAAACAAGATAGAGAAAAAGCTAACTTAGTTTTTGAAGCCTTAGCAAAAAAATTACCCGGATCATACATTGAAGATGGCCCTGCTATAGCAAAAGTAAGTACTGTTGGAGCGGGAATGGCATTTAAGGTTGGGACGGCTGGAAAGATATTTAGAGCATTGGCTGACCAAAATATCAATATTGAAATGATTGCCACGAGTGAAATTAGGACTTCATGTATTGTCTTAGAAAAAGATTGTGACAAAGCAGTTAATGCAATTCATAATCATTTCGAATTAGAAAAATAAGTTCTTTTTAATTATTTCTTGCCAATTTTTGTCTTAATTTTTTGATTCTATCCCTCAAATTTGCTGCTTCTTCAAAATTTAAATCTTTTGCAGCGTCTTTCATTTTAATTTCTAACTTTTCTATTAAGTCAGGCAATTCTTCGAGCAAACATTGATTATCACTGGAACTGAGAATTGCGTCAGTTTTGTTATTAACTATATTTATTAAATCTTTAGATAAACCACCAGCATCTAGTCTTCTGGAAAGTTCTAGAAATGATAATATTGAATTTTCTATTTTTTTGCCTGCAGGTTTTGGAGTAATACCATTGACTTGATTATATTTTTTTTGAATAGTTCTTCTTCTTTCAGTTTCAGATATTGCTCTTTTCATTGAATCTGTGAAGTTATCTGCATAAAGCAAGGCAACACCTTCAACATGTCTGGCAGCTCTTCCTATTGTTTGAATCAATGACCTTTCTGCCCTCAGAAAACCTTCTTTATCAGCATCTAAAATGGCGACTAAAGATACTTCTGGAAGATCTAGTCCCTCTCTTAATAAATTAACTCCCACCAAAACATCATATTCGCCCACTCTAAGGTCTTGAATAATTTCAATTCTTTCAATTGAATGGATTTCGGAATGCAAATATCTAACTCTTACTTTATTTTCAGATAAAAAATCAGTTAGATCTTCAGCCATTCTCTTAGTAAGTGTTGTCACAAGCACTCTTTGATTCTTTTCAGCTCGAATTCTTATTTCAGATAACAGATCTTCTATTTGGCCTTCACTAGGTCTTACATCAATTACCGGGTCTAATACCCCAGTTGGTCGTATAACTTGCTCAATAAATTCACCATCACATTGATCTAATTCCCATTGACCGGGGGTTGCACTTATAAATAATGTCTGTTTTGATTTTTCCCAAAACTCTTCACATTTTAAAGGTCTATTATCTGCAGCACTGGGCAATCTAAAACCATGATCTATTAAAACTTTTTTTCTAGATTGATCACCGTTGTACATCGCATGAAGTTGAGGACATGTTACATGACTCTCATCAACTACCAACAACCAATCTTTGGGAAAGTAATCTATTAAGCATTCTGGCGGTGAACCTTCCTCCCTACCTGATAAATGACGAGCATAATTCTCAACTCCATTACAATAACCAACCTCTTTAAGCATTTCTAAATCATATTTTGTACGTTGTTCTAAACGTTGAGCCTCTAATAATTTTCCTTCGTATGTAAATTTATCGAGTTGAGTTTTTAATTCACTTCTAATTGCACTTATTGCACTCTCAAGCCTTTCTTTTGGAGTCACAAAATGCTTCGCTGGGTAAACGCTAACTTGTTCCAAACTTTCAAGTATTTCTCCTGTAGTAGGGTCAACATATCTAACAGCCTCGACTTCATCACCAAATAACTCAATTCTTATTAATCTATCTTCATAAGCTGGACCAATTTCTAAAACATCACCTTTAATTCTGAATCTACCTCTAGTAATTTCAATATCATTTCTAGTATATTGATTTTCAACGAGAGACCTCAAAGAAGAACGTAGATTTATTGATTTTCCCACTTCAAATTTAACTGCAGCTTTTAAATACTCACTCGGTATACCAAGACCATAAATACAACTTATTGAGGCTACAACAATTACATCTTTTCTTTCAAATAATGAGCGTGTTGCAGAATGCCTAAGCATATCTATTTCTTCATTAATTGAAGCAGTTTTGGCTATGTAAGTATCACTTACAGGTACATAAGCTTCAGGTTGATAATAATCGTAGTAAGAAATGAAGTACTCAACAGCATTTTTTGGAAAAAATTCCCTTAATTCATTACATAGTTGTGCAGCCAACGTTTTGTTATGAGCTAAAACAAGTGCAGGTCTTCCTGTTTGTTGAATTACATTAGCAATGGTAAATGTTTTACCAGTTCCAGTAGCTCCTAAAAGAGTCTGAAACTGTTTACCATTATTTACGCCTTTAACTAATTTTTTAATAGCTTCTGGTTGATCTCCATTTGGTTCGTAAGGAGCTTGAAGCTTATAGTTGTTCATCAAGCTAGTAGCTAAAGGATATTGCTATACTAAGAAATTTTTTCTCCGATTATTGAATTTTTCAAAGATTCTTTTAAGCCCCTAACAACCGCAATCATTGATATTAAATCATCTAATTTATTAACCACAGATCCAACGCCAACTGCTGAGGCTCCAGAGGATATTGCTAGTGGACAAGTTACTTGGCTTAATCCAGAGGCACTCATAATTGGTATATTCAGAGATTGTTTCTTAAATTCTTGATGAATAGCATAGGTAGCTGCAAGAGTTGGTACTGATTTTTCAAAAAAACCTTGAATTCCTGGAGAGTAAGGAGTAGAACTGGTACCACCTTCTGTTTGAATAATATCAACGCCTTCTTCCACTAGCTTTACAGCAAGTTCAACTTGTTTATCAATAGGCATAGTATGAGGAACAGTTACTGATAAAGGAAAATTAGGCAATAAATCCCTCGTCTCTTTTGTAATGTTTAAAACTTTTTTATCTGAAAAATGAATGCCTTTTTCATAAAAAGTATCGTAATTTCCTATCTCAATTAATGATGCTCCTGCTTTTACACAATCTTGAAAAGATCGAGGCACTACTGAACTAACACAAACGGGTAGCGTTGAATTCTTAAGTGCTAAATCAACGAGTTCAGGTTTACAAGCAATATCGACAAGATCAGCACCTCCTAATGAAGCAGCCTCCACAATTATTTTCACAGACTGAAAATCGAAATTGTTCAATCCTGAAATAACTTTGAGTAAGGATTTGCTTCTTAACTCTTCTTTGATTTTTTGTGGCAAAAGATTAATCAGACTCATTTACTTAATGAATTTATTACCTGATTGTGACATTGTTTTAGTAAAACAGTGCATTTTTTAAATAATATTATCTGAGCAACACAAAATGACTGATAAAAAATTAAGTCAGAAAAATTGGTCATCATGGCATCATCAGCTGCATAAGGAGATTCTTACCAAAAAAATATTAATTCCCAAAGGATCGAATATCTTAATAAGTGTTTCGGGGGGTCAAGACTCAATGGCCTTATTAACCCTAATTAATGATCTAAAAAAACTACATAATTGGTCTATTAGTGTTTGGCATGGTGATCATCAGTGGCACGAAAAATCATCACTATATGCTCTTGAATTAAAAGATTATTGCGAAGATAAAAATATTTCATTCTTTTTTGATCAAGCAAACAAAGAAAGTATTTCTTCAGAAGAAAAAGCACGAGAATGGAGATATAAAAAATTATGTGAAAGAGCCAAAACTTTATTAGATAAAAACCAGCAAAAACATAATATTTATTTATTAACTGGTCACACGAGTAGTGATAATGCAGAAACATTTATCCTCAATTTATCTAGAGGAAGCAATTTTGCAGGTCTGAGTAATATTGAGAGTAAAAGATTAATAGAAAATCAAATTTATTTAATAAGACCAATATTAATTTTCAGTAGGGAAGATACAAAACAATTTTGTAATGATATGAAGATCCCAGTCTGGGAAGATCCTACAAATTCAGATCTTAAATTAAAAAGAAATTTAGTAAGAAAAAAAATTCTTCCTACCTTAGAATTCATCTATCCTGGTTGTTCTGAAAGGATAAATAATTTTTCCCAAAAAATGAGCAAATACAATAATGAACGTAATGATCTTAGTGAACTAGCGTATTTATATTGTAAAAATGTTAAAGGTATCGATAGGAATCTCCTAAATGGTATGTGTATTGAAGCGAGGTGCACAATTTTAAATTTATTTTTAAAAGAAATATCTGTAAAACAATGTAGTTCTAAAAATCTGACAAAATTAGCAAACTCAATTTATAAAAAAAATAAAGGTCAAATTAATCTGCAAGAGTTTTTAAAAATTGTTTGGGATAAAAACTATATAAATTTTGAAAAAAGTTAAGATGTTACAGCAGATCTTCTTCTTCTTGTTCTACCTTCAAATGAATCTTCTTTAGCAGTCTCAACTGATGGTTTCTGTGAAACTTTTGGACTTTTTTGAGTATTTTGTGGGTTATTTGAACTATTAGGATGATTATTGTTTGATTTTTTATGGAAATTATTATTATTTCTATTTCTATTGGAGAAATTTTGCTCTTCGGTAATCTTTGGAATATAAGCACGAGTTCCACTTGGAGCAGGTTGAACTAAACACAAAATAAGTGGTTCAACTTGTAATTCTCTTCTCATTCTTCTCGATAAACCATTTTCAATTTCTCTTTGTACACCAATCCAATCTACCTCAAAATTATTCGGCCCAGTTTGTCTGGATAATTGTTTCCATCTATTTTCTAAGACCCAGCTTATTTCTCTTTCTGTCCACATAGACATTTTTCTTGGCTCTGCAGTAGTAACAACACCTCTTAAATTAACTCTAGGAGGCGCAACCATCTTCCCATCTGTACTAATAGGAGCTAAAACAGTTACTACGCCATCCCCTGCTAATTGCTGCCTTTCCTTTAATACTCGAGCATCTACTATCCCATTTCGTGAGTTATCAAGCAGTTCAACACCAGCTTTTACAGGATCACCCTTTTGAATAGAATTAGGTGTTAACTCAACTACATCTCCATTTTCAATAATTAAGATATTGTCCTTTGGAACCCCCATAGTTTGTGCACTCTTCCCGTGACAAACAAGCATTCTATGTTCTCCATGAACAGGAACAAAAAACTTAGGTTTTGCGAGTGCCAACATTAACTTTTGATCTTCTTGAAAACCATGACCAGAAACATGAATATTCTCACCCTTTCCATAAACAACCTTTGCTCCGAGTTTCATTAATCTATCTATTGTATTAACAACAGAAATAGTATTACCAGGAATTGGGCTGGCTGAAAATATTACAGTATCAGTAGTCTTAAGACGAACATGCTGATGTTCACCACGAGAGATTCTGCTTAACGCTGCTAGGGGTTCTCCTTGACTACCCGTCATTAATAATAGAGTCTCCCTATCTGGCAAATCTCTAATTTGCTTGATAGGTACAAACAAATCATCTGGGCATTTCATATAACCAATATCTCTTGCCTTAGCAATGACATTTATCATCGATCTACCTAACAAACCGACCTTTCTTCCATGTTTCATAGCCAATTCTAAGATCATTGTCACTCTATGAACAGAACTAGCAAAAGTAGTAAGGATAACTCGTTCTTTTGCCTCTGCAATATGTTTTTCTAAAGAGGGATAGATAGTTTTCTCAGAAGGACAAAAACCTGGAACTTCGGCATTAGTAGAATCACTGAACATGCATAAAACACCCTTCTCTCCATAATGCACCATTCTTTCAATATCAAATTGCTCTCCATCTACTGGCATATGATCAAACTTAAAATCTCCCGTGAAAATAATTGTGCCAACAGGTGTTGTAACTGCTAAAGAAAAGCTATCGCAAATAGAATGGGTATTTCGAATAAATTCAACAGAAAAATGTTGTCCTACTTTTACAACATCTCTTGGATTTACTGTCTGTATAGTTGTTCTATCAGATACACCTGCTTCCTCCATTTTTCCTCTAAGCATTGACATTGCCAGTCTTGGGCCATAAATAATTGGAATATTAAAATGCTTTAGATGATGAGAAATACCTCCAATGTGATCTTCATGCCCGTGAGTGACAATCATTCCTTTTATTCTTCTTTGATTTTCTCTTAAAAAAGTTGTATCAGGCATAACGACGTTTACTCCATGCATACCATCAGAAGGGAAAGCTAGGCCAGCATCAACAAGCATTAATTCATCACCATATTCAAAAACGCAAGTGTTTTTTCCTATTTCATGTAGTCCTCCAAGAGGGATTACTCGTAAAGCTGGCGTATTACTTTTAGATCTAGATGAATCATGAGTAGATCTATTTACAGTTGAATTTGTACTTGATTGCATAATTTTGAAATTTATGAAGGCCTGCTTGTAATCAAATAAGGTTTATTTAAATTTAATTATCAAGTTAAATATAATCCCTATTATAGGGAATTCAGGATAAAAGATAGTTGCTTTTTCATATCATTGGTTAAAGGAGACAAAGGACTTCTAGGTTTACCTACATCCCATCCCGATAGCTCCAAAGCAGCCTTAATTGGGATTGGATTAGTAGTCATAAAGAGTGCTTTGAAAAGAGGCTGAAGTTTTTCATGAATAGCAAGAGCATTGGTAACCTTTCCACTTTGAAAAGAATGAATCATCTCTTTCAATTGCAATCCAACTAAATGACTTGCAACACTTACTACTCCTACAGCACCTACAGATAACATTGGAAGCAACAATGAATCGTCACCACTATATACAGAGAGTTCGGAGCCACAAATAGCTCTTAGTTCTGTTACTTCTTCTATTCTACCGCTTGCAGCTTTAATACTGAGGATATTTGAGAAATCCATAAGTTTCTTCACAGTATAAGGTAATAAATTGCATCCAGTCCTGCCAGGAATGTTGTAGAGCATAAGAGGTAAATCCTTTGCAGATTTAGCAATAGAACTGAAATGTTTATAAAGACCTTCTTGAGGCGGCTTATTGTAATAAGGAACAACGACCAAAGCGCCGTCTGCACCAGAGTCGTAAGCTTTTTTTGTAGCTTCCACAGCTTCGCTTGTACAATTGCTACCAGTGCCAACTATTACTTTACAGCTTGCATCCAAAGATCCTTTTACCGCAATAAATAAATCATGCTGTTCCGCCCATGAAAGAGTCGGAGATTCTCCAGTAGTACCGCACAACACAATTCCATCGGAACCATTTTCAAAAAGATAATTTGAAAGTTTTATAGCTAGTTCATAATCTACATCTCCATTCTCAGTGAATGGAGTAACCATTGCAGTCAATATTCTTCCAAATAGTGGATTATTACACTCAGTTTTGTCTGTAATCATTTTTTTGGAATTAATAACTCAGCTATTTGAACAGCATTCAGAGCTGCTCCTTTTCTTATTTGATCTCCACATAACCATAATTCTAATCCATAAGGCTGACTTATATCAGTTCTTAGCCTGCCAACAGCAACATTATCCCTTCCCATGACGTCATTTGGCATAGGAAATCTATTATTTTTGTAATCCTCAATAACTTCAATTCCAGGAGATTTTTTTAATTCTTCAAGAGCATCTTTAGGCTCAACTACATCGGCAAATTCAATATTGATCGATTCAGAATGTGCTCTCAGTACTGGGACTCGAACACATGTAGCAGAAAGCTTTAAATCAGCAATATTTAATATTTTCCTTGTCTCATTAACCATTTTCATCTCTTCTTCGCAGTAATTATTTGAAAGCATAGGGGAATTATGTAAAAACAAATTAAAAGCAAGGGAGTATGGCAAAACTTCACTTTTTTGAGGATTTCCTTGAAGATATTGTTCAGTTAAAAGTTTTAGTTCCTCCATCGCCAGTTGGCCTGCACCACTGACAGATTGATATGTTGAGACAATAACTCTTTGAATAGTCGAAAGTTTGTTTAATGGAGCTAAAACTAATGTCAACAAAATGGTAGTGCAGTTTGGATTCGCTATTACCCCATCATGATTAAGTACGTCACTTGCATTAACTTCAGGGACTATAAGAGGAACGTTCTTATCTAATCTGAAAGCACTTGAATTATCTATCAGTAAAGCATTTTGATCAATAATGGTAGACAACCATTTTTTTGAAATACTCCCTCCAGCTGAAGCCAAAACTAAATCAAGATTCTTAAATTCTTCCTTAGTTGTTTTTTTTGTAACTAATTCTTCATCTTTCCAAATAATTTTTTTTCCTTCTGACCTCTCTGATGAAAGCAAGACCAATTCAGATATTGGGAAATCACGTTGTTCAAGAATTTTTAGCAATTCAGATCCCACAGCACCTGAAGAACCCAAAACAGCAACTTTTAGTGGCCTATTAGGCAAATACGGAGATTGTCTCACACTTTAAAATGATTTTTATAAATAGATTGACTATTTTTTTTACTTTATCAAAAAATTAACTTTCAAGGAAATCACATAATGTGAAATAATTAAGATTCGGCTCAAAGTAATAACTTAGAAAAACATGGCTAAAGATGCACTAATAGTCAAAACAACTCCTCTGCCTCAAAGTAGAATTTCATTCGAATTAGAAATACCATCTGAGACATGCAAAACTTGTGTAAATGAAACAATCAGTTCTATCAGTCGTTCGGCTAAAATTCCGGGATTTAGACTTGGTAAGATTCCTAAACAAGTCTTAATCCAAAGAATTGGCATCACACAATTACATGCTTCTGCTCTGGAAAAAATTATTGATAAATCATGGCAAGAAGCGTTAAAAATAAAATCTATAGAGCCACTAAGTGAGCCAGAATTAGTAGATGGATTTGAATCTTTACTTGCAAAGTTTAGTCCTGAAAAATCACTTAAGGTTACTCTTCAAACTGATGTTGCCCCAGAATTAAAACTTAAAAAATCCAAAGGACTAAGTGTTGAAATATCAAAGACAAAGTTTGATCCTAAGTCAATAGATGAAGCGCTAGAAAAATCTAGAAATCAGTTTGCAAACATTATTCCAGTTACTAATAGAGCAGCAAAATTAGGAGATATTGCTGTAGTTAGTTTCAAAGGAAAATATAAAGATTCTGGTAAAGAGATTGATGGTGGAACAAGTGAATCAATGGATCTTGAGTTAGAAAAGAACAAAATGATTCCCGGTTTCGTTGAGGGAATCGTAAAGATGAAAATTGGTGATACTAAAACACTTAACCTTAAATTTCCTGATGATTATTCTCATGAGGATTCAAGAGGCAAAGAAGCAATTTTTGAAGTAAATCTTAAGGATCTTAAGGAAAAAGAATTGCCTGAACTTAATGACGATTTTGCAAAACAGTCTGGCAATAAAGAATCATTAAAAGAGTTAAAGAAAGATATTGAAAAGCAACTTAAAGACAATTTTGAAAAAACTCAAAAAGATATCAAAATTGAAGCTTTATTAGATGCCTTAACAAACGAATTGGTTGCTGAAATTCCAAAATCTATGATTGATATAGAAGTGAGGAATAATATTGAACAAACCGCTCAAAGATTTGCTCAACAAGGTCTTGATGTAAAATCCACTTTCACTCCGGAATTAGTTAAGTCATTAGCAGAGTCCACAAGGCCTCAAGCTGAAAAAAATGTTCAAAGAAATTTAGCTTTAAAAGCATTAGCTGAAACAGAAAACATAAAAGTCGAGAAAGATGAAATTGATATAAAAATGAAAGATTATGAAGATGCAATCTCTCAATCTTCAAAACAAATAGATATTAAAAGATTAACTGAAGTAGTAAGTAACGATCTACTCAAAGAAAAATTAATAATTTGGCTTGAAGAAAATTCTGAAGTAAAAGAAAAAACTACAAAAACTACAGGAACTACAAAAACCTCCAAAACATCAAAAGCCGCAAAAACTGCTACAAAAACTACAAAAACTACAGGAACTACAAACACTCGAAATAAAAAAGAAAAAAAATAATTTATGAAATTTCCTACTAATTAAACAAAAACCCCCTAAATTATTTATAAGACGAAATCTAATTTGTGAACTCAGAAAAAAAACATTTAATCCAAAGTTCAATCAGTTCTTACGAAAGTAATCATAAAACTTTTGCCGCTGTTCCCACCGTTATAGAACAATCAGGCAGAGGAGAAAGAGCTTTTGATATATATTCAAGATTATTGAGGGAAAGAATAATTTTTTTAGGTACTGGAATTAATGATCAAGTATCTGACTCCCTTGTTGCACAATTATTATTTCTTGAAGCTGAAGATCCCGAAAAAGACATACAAATATATATCAATTCTCCTGGAGGCTCAGTAACTGCAGGAATGGCCATTTATGATACCATGCAACAAATATCGCCTGATGTAGTGACAATATGTTTTGGAGTTGCCGCAAGTATGGGGGCATTTCTACTTTCTGGAGGAGCAAAGGGGAAAAGATTGGCTTTACCTAATTCTAGGATTATGATTCATCAACCTCTGGGAGGTGCACAAGGTCAAGCAGTAGAGATTGAAATACAAGCTAAAGAAATACTTTTTCTCAAGAAAACATTAAATTCACTTTTAGCTGAACATACTGGTCAACCTTTAGAAAAAATTAATGAAGATACAGAAAGAGATTACTTTTTATCCCCCTCAGAAGCGGTCGAATATGGATTAATTGATAAAGTTATCAAAAAGTAACAAGGGGTTCTGATTTTTTAAGAATATGATGACGAATCGATATTTATGAGCAATCCTAGTGAATAGGGAATATTTAACACCTTTCACTTTAAAAACTTATAATCGATGGCTAAATTCGACGCCCATCTTAAATGTTCATTCTGCGGGAAGTCACAAGACCAAGTAAGAAAGCTCATAGCTGGTCCTGGGGTTTATATCTGTGATGAGTGCATAGACCTTTGTAATGAGATTCTTGATGAAGAACTACTTGATAATCAAGCGAACGTAAACAACTCTCCACAAGTAAAAAAGAAATTACCAACTGATAATCCAAAAAAATCTGTTCCTTTAGAATTAACCTCAATTCCTAAGCCCTTAGAAATAAAAAGTTTTCTAGATAATCAAGTTGTTGGACAAGAATCTGCAAAAAAAATATTATCAGTAGCCGTATACAATCACTACAAGCGATTAGCTTGGAAAGTTAAAGAAGACAGTAAAAATAGCAATTCAACTGATTCACAAGCAACTAAATTACAAAAATCAAATATTTTACTCATCGGCCCTACTGGAAGTGGAAAAACATTATTGGCGCAAACTTTAGCAGAGTTTTTAGATGTTCCTTTTGCAGTAGCTGATGCAACGACTTTGACAGAAGCTGGCTATGTTGGGGAGGATGTTGAGAACATACTTTTAAGACTTCTACAGAAATCAGAAATGAATGTAGAACTAGCTCAAAAAGGAATTATTTATATTGATGAAATAGATAAAATTGCAAGAAAAAGCGAGAATCCTTCAATCACAAGAGATGTCTCCGGTGAAGGGGTGCAGCAAGCATTATTAAAAATGCTTGAAGGAACAATTGCTAATGTGCCACCTCAAGGCGGAAGAAAACATCCTTATCATGACTGCATCCAAATTGATACGAGTCAAATACTGTTTATTTGTGGGGGAGCTTTTATTGGTTTAGAGGATATCGTTCAAAAGCGTATGGGTAAACACTCTATAGGATTTACAACCAATTCAGATCAAAACAAAGTTGATACAAAAAAAATAGTAGACCCAAGAGATTCCCTGAAAAATTTAGAATTAGATGACTTAGTGAAATATGGCCTAATTCCAGAATTTATTGGAAGAATTCCGGTTTGTGCTGTATTAGATCGTCTTACTAAAGAAACTTTAGAATCTATTTTGACTCAACCAAGAGATGCATTAGTAAAGCAATTCAAAACTTTGCTAAGTATGGATAATGTTGAATTATCATTTGAGCCTGATTCTGTTGAAGCGATAGCAAATGAAGCATACAAAAGAAAAACAGGTGCAAGAGCATTAAGATCAATAATTGAAGAGCTTATGCTAGACATAATGTACACTTTGCCTTCTGAAGAAAATGTAAAAGAATTCATAATTACGAAAAAAATGGTAGATAATTTGTTCTCATCTAAAATTGTTAAACTACCTTCAGGATCAAAAAGAATCATTAAAGAGTCTGCATAAAATTAGAGTTTAATTTTTTTAATTGAATCCCTAATTTTTCTTATTAATGAAAAATAAATGCCAAATATACATAAGCCTTTTCATCAAAAATATAGACCAAACAACTTAGACGAACTGGTTGGGCAAAAATTTATATCCATTACACTCAAACAAGCTCTATTAACAAAAAAAAATTGCTCCTGCATATCTTTTTAATGGTCCAAGAGGCACTGGAAAAACATCAAGTGCAAGAATATTTGCAAAATCTCTAAATTGCCAGGCATTCGACCAACCTACGATAACTCCTTGTTGTAAATGTGACTTATGTAGACAAATTACAGATGGAAGCGCTTTAGATATTATCGAGATTGATGCAGCATCAAATACAGGAGTAGAAAATATAAGAGAAATTATAGAAAGAGCGAGATTTGCACCTACTCAAGCGAGATGGAAAGTCTATGTAATTGATGAATGTCATATGCTTTCAACGGCAGCCTCAAATGCTTTACTAAAAACTATTGAAGAACCGCCCTCAAGAGTTGTATTTATACTTGCGACGACAAATCCTGAGAGAGTATTAAATACAATAAAAAGTAGATGCCAAAAGTTTGATTTTAGAAGAATAAGCCCTAGTGATATTTTTCAACATTTATCAGAAATCGCCGAAAAAGAATCCATTAAGTACGAAGTTCAGGCGTTAAAAATGATTGCAAAAAGGTCTAATGGAGGCATGAGAGATGCACAAAGCCTCCTTGAACAATTGAATCTTTTACCAGAAGGGATAACAATTAATAATATTCAAAACCTCCTAGGAGAAGTATCAGAAAGTGAATTAACAAATCTGATTAAATCATTGGTTGAGAATAATCCAGAGTCATTAATTGACACCTGCAACAAATTATATGATGCCGGAAACGAACCTCTTCAAATAATTATCGGATTATTGAATATAACAAGAGATCTACTATTACACACTAATAATAATAAATATTCAGATCTTTATTATACGTCTGATGAATTTCGAGATGAGTTAGATAAAATCTCAAAAACAATAAATAAATCAACAATAATTAATTGGCATAATAATCTGAGAAATATTGAATATCAAATCAAATCAAGTGATAATCCAAGGCTATGGTTTGAAATACATTTAACTGGTCTTCTGGATAGTCAAGAGATAAATAGTTTTGAAAATAAACAAGAAAGTAAAAATTATACGACTGAGGAGAAGCATGAAATTAAAAAAAACATTCCAATTAATAAAGAAAATATTTCAGATGAGATTCCAAAAGCAAGTATCCAAAAAGAGATAACTCACAAGGGATTGATCGAAAAAAAAGAAGAAAAATTAGAAAAATTTGAAGTTCTTGAAAAAGAAAGTATTGAAAATATTTCTGAAAATAACCAAAATAATCCTGGATCAAATTTAAAAGATAAATGGGAATTAATTCTTTCTAAAGTAGAGTTACCATCTACAAGAATGTTACTTTCACAACAAGCCGAACTTGAAAGTTTGAATTCGGAGAAAATCACAATTGCATTATCTCCAAACTGGGAAAGTATGATAAAAAGCAGAAAAGTTATAATTGAGAATACTGTAAAAAAGATATTTGGAGATGGAATAATACTTAATTTTTCAACCAAACAATTAAATAAAAGTAACCCAACAAACACTCCAGAAACAACCCAAAATGAAGTAAATAATTTCCGACCAATAAAAAAAATAGAACCAAAAACTAATTCTTCAACAAAAATATCTAACGAGGAAACTTATAATGATAGTTCAAAAAACTTAGCAAATTTTTTTAATGGAGAAATTATAGACCTTGATGAATAGATTAAACTCCAGTATGAAGAGTTTTTCGCCAGAGTATCTTTTTGGGAAAAATAGACATCTTTATAGTTACCCAAGGTATTACTAAAAACCAATGTGATAAATAAAAAACTGATACAAATACCATCAAAAAATTGCTTTTTTGCAATACGGGTACTTCACTTTTACAAGAAGAACCGTACCAAAAAGCAATTCCAGATAAAATAAAAGCTGTAAATGAAATAGGCCAGTAAATTGGTGAATCTAAGAAAGCAATACTGAAAACTAAATCAAAAATAGAAATGATTGGTAATGCATATTGCAAGATGAAAAAGTAAGTTAAATCAAATTTCTGCAAATAATCAATTTTATTAGTAAATAATTGATCTCCATAATCGAAGAATCTTTGCAAACCCCCCTCTGCCCATCTTTGCCTTTGTGCTAATAAAGCATTTAAATTCTCAACTGCTTCCTCCATGACTGGAGGATCCCATAAGATTCCAATTCTAGATTTTGATAATAATAATCTTAAACTCAAATCAAGATCATCTGTAACTGTATCTTCATTAAAAGAACCACATGCTAATAATGTTTCTTTCTTAATTAATTGACCATTTCCCCTTAATTCGGAAACTCCAGCAAATGATAATCTTCCATATTGAAAGATTGCATCCATAGCCATCTCCATTGACTGACAGGAAGTTAAAAAATTCTTACTTACATTTGTTACTGATTTTCTTAGTTGAACTGCAGACCAATCACCCTCTTCTACAAAACTAAATAACCTTATCAAAGAATCTTGTTTTAATTCAGCATCAGCATCCAAAACTAATAACCATTCACCATGGGTAAATTTCAAGGCATAATTCAAAGCTCCTGACTTTCCTCCTCCTGCATTTGGAGAACGACTTATGACTTTTAGCATGTCATATTGCCTAGATAATCGATCTAAAATTAAAGGCGTCTTATCAGAACTACCATCATCGATTATGTAAATATTTAATTTATTTGTTGGATAATCTAAACTAAATAATCTTTCAACTAATCTTGATATGACATTCTCTTCATCTCTAGCTGCGACTAAAATATCAAGCACAGGTAACTCTTTATTGCTAATTCTTCTGCTTACAGTATTTAAAACGTTGTTCCTTTTGAAATTTCTTGAAATAACTATTAAACCGTAAAAAACAATCACAAAAGAAAGAGTCAATATTATGTATAAGAAATTTTTGATATTGTTAGCATGAGGAATAAAAGCTACTAAAAAACAAGCACTAAGAAATATAAACGACTTCAATCTTCGATTTTTATAAAAACCCTTACTCATAAAAGTCAATTGTTAATTACTTAACTTCCATTGAGACAATATCTCAAATTTTTTTAGTTTTGCATTTCGATAGTAATGATTCAAAATTTGTTCATAAGAGAATCCTAAATTAGCCATTTCAATTGCTCCTGACTGAGATAAACCTACACCATGACCGAAGCCTCCTCCTCTCAAAAGCCATAAATCATCATTTAATTTATTAATAGTAAACAAATTACTAGGTATAAAATTTAATACCCTTCGAATATCATCTTTAACAAGAACAATAGATTTATTACCCTTGTCCATTTGTATTTCCAACTTTGTCACTCTGCCACTAGCCCCACGTTCAATAGAATTTAAATCCAAAACATCTTCATTAATATTTATAAGGTTGTTTTTAATTAACTTTTCTTTAATTTCAAGATTAGAAATTTTCTTATTCCATCGAAAAAGAGAATGATTACTCCCATAAAACTGTTCTTTATCAAAATCTAAAAAATTATTTAAATAAGATTCATTTGTAATTGGAAGTTTAAAAATTTTATTTAATGATTTAGAACCATCAATGATTGAATTGAAATAAGAATAATCTTGAATTTGCCAAGACTCGCCTGCAGTAGCAGATACTCCACCATTAGAACCGTGGTAAAAAGCATTTATTGGTTGATTTTCGTGAGTGAGAATTAAATTTGAAGTTTCGTCTATGGCTTTTTGTACGTTTTTATATGAAATTTCAGAAGGCTTATAAACTTGGCATTGAGTGCTTACACATAAATGATATTTATCCATATTAAATCTATCAGAATTAAATATGCCCCAAGTTCTTGCAATAACTGCTTGAGCCTTTAGTGCCTCTAAAGGTGAATTCGGTCCAATTTCATATGGCAAAACACCTGCCAAATAGTCATCAAATTTAATTTTTTGAACTAAGGTCCAAGTTCCATATAAATCCTTTATTAAATAAAAATTTTTACCAAAATTAACACCATTTATTTTTATTTCCTCTTCAGAATAAATATATATAGGACCTTCAAGTTTCATACCACTGTAGTGATTTCTAAGAACAGGAGTAATTTGAAAATTTTTTATTTTTCTGAAAATCTTATTTTTTAATTCAAATTCTGGCAGATCATCTTGAAATGGAATCCATACTTCCCAATTTTTTGGGTAGGCAATAGTCGTCTCAAATCCTTTATCTCTTAGTTTCTCTGAATGTTTTTTTGCCGATTCATAGCTAGCAAAAGGACCAAAAACAATTCTTTCAATTATTTTTGGATTTTTGACGGGAATATCCGCCCAGGTAATATTTATCTGTTTTGATTTGTATTTAATACCGTTGGACGATATCAAATTTAAAAAACCTTTATTAGTTGTAAAGTTTATATTCTTTTTCTCCGAAAAACTATCATTCTCCCCACCTAAATATTGCTTTAAACCAATTAAAAATTTTCCTTTTTTAATCTCATTATGGAGTTCAACATTTAGCAATTCTTCTCCTTTTGCATTTGAAATCAATTTAGTGTTTATTATATAAAGAGAAATACAGCCTAAAAATAAGTTTAAAAAGGCAAATTTAAGTTTCATAAATTAGAACTTTCCTTAGCAATTAAAAACTTTAATTTGCACCAATGCATATAAAGGTTTAGATTATCCTAATTAAACACATTTGACTATAATGTCTAAACTAAAAACTCGTAAATCAGCTGCCAAAAGATTTAAAGCTACTGCGACGGGTAAATTCATGAGAAGAAGAGCTTTCCATAATCATTTACTTGATCATAAAAGCTCAAAATTAAAAAGACATCTATCGACAAAAGCCATAGTTGATGAAAGAGATGCTGATAATGTAAAATTAATGATTCCATACGCATAAATCTTTAACCAATTTTTATTAGATATTCATGGCACGGGTAAAAAGAGGCAACATAGCCAGAAAAAGAAGAAACAAAATCCTAAATCTTGCGAAAGGTTTTAGAGGCGGCAACAAAAATCTTTTCAGAACCGCAAACCAAAGAGTGATGAAAGCTCTTTGTAATGCTTATAGGGATAGAAGAAGAAGAAAAAGAGATTTTAGAAGACTTTGGATCTCTAGAATTAACGCATCTGCGAGGATAAATGGAACAAACTACAGCAAATTAATAAATGGGATGAAAAATGCAGAAATTATCATCAACAGAAAAATGCTTGCTCAATTAGCCTTAAACGATCCTAAGTGTTTTGAAAAAATTGTTTCTTCCGTTGGTAAGTAAAAAAAGAATATAATCTAGAAAAGTAATTATAAATAATGGAAATATCTTCCTTTCAATCTTATTTAATAATTCTTTTTGTTGTATTAATAATAATTTCTATTTTTGTATTCAGACAATTTCTAAAAACAAGAAGTGAAGAATTAAATTTAGTAAAATTCGAGCAGAAAGGTTTAGATTCTCTCACTCAAGCTACAGAATTATATGAATTTGGGTCTATTCAGATAAAAAAAAGATTATATTCTGAAGCTACTAAAACTTTTTTAAAAGCAATTGAAAATTATGAAAATGAACCTGATGAAGCCAAAGCGATAATAAATAATGCTTTAGGATTTTCTTATGCTGCTCAAAATGAATTTAAGAAAGCAATTAAACACTACAAATCTGCAATAAAATCACTTCCAGAATATCCTATAGCCCTAAATAACCTCGCATCAGCACAACAGCGTTTACTTGAGTACGACTTGGCATATGAAACTTATCAAAAGGTTTTGGTGATAGATCCAAAAAACAAAACAGCTATTAAAAAAAGTAAGGAGTTAGAAAAAAGAAACAATTATGAACCTTATAAAGGTATTAAAGATAAGGGATTCTAAATATGGAAAATTATTCTTCTTTAATAATTAGTGGAAAACAATTTTCCAGTAGATTAATGGTTGGTACTGGCAAATACAAATCTACTCAAGATATGGTGGAAAGTTTGTCAAATTCTGAAACGGAAATTATAACCGTCGCTGTAAGAAGAATTAAGAATGATCAGACAGGAGAAAATTTACTCGAAAAGATCAACTGGGAAAAATACTGGATGCTTCCTAATACAGCTGGTTGTGTTAATTCCGATGAGGCAGTCAGAATAGCAATTTTAGGTAGAGAGCTTGCAAAATTATCTGGTCAAGAAGAAAATAATTTTGTGAAGTTAGAAGTTATTCCTGACAAAAAGTATTTGCTGCCAGATCCAATAGAAACTCTTAAAGCAGCCGAAATTTTAATAAAAAAGGGTTTCTCTGTACTACCTTATATCAATGCAGATCCTATTCTTGCAAAAAGACTAGAAGAAATAGGTTGTGCAACTGTAATGCCATTGGGCTCTCCCATAGGATCCGGGCAAGGTTTGTTAAATTTATCAAATATAAGGATAATTATTGAGAATGCAAAAGTACCAGTAATAATTGACGCAGGAATTGGGGTTCCTAGTGAAGCTTCTCAAGCCATGGAAATTGGAGCTGATGGTGTATTAATCAATAGTGCAATAGCACAATCTGCAAATCCACCTCTAATGGCTCAAGCGATAAATTATGGCGTGAAAGCTGGCAGGCAAGCTTTTCTGGCAGGAAGAATTAAAAAACAAGACTTTGCAGTAGCAAGTTCGCCGGAAAAAAATATATCTATCTAATTCTCTAAATTGAGAAAAGTTTAAAATGAAAGTAAATATTTATTATTTGCTTTTATTTATCGTATTAAGAAAGAAGATTTGAAACTATTTACAATGTTTTTTCGCAAAGTGGAAGCACGCTGTAGTAATTTAATAAATATATTATGAATCTTTTAATTCTGGAGTTCTGAGTGAAAGTTATTGTTCTAGGTGGAGATGGTTTTTGCGGTTGGCCTTGTGCGGTGAATTTAGCAGAGCAAAATCATGATGTAATTATTGTCGACAATTTAAGTCGTAGAAAAATTGATATTGATCTAGAGGTAGAATCTTTAACTCCAATTTCATCTATAACAGAACGACTTTCGGCATGGGAAGAGACTGGAGGCAAGCCTATGAGATTTCTTAACATGGATATCTCTAAGCAATATCAAAAATTACTCAATTTGCTCATTGATGAAAAACCAGATTCCGTGATCCATTTTGCAGAACAAAGAGCAGCACCATACTCGATGAAATCGAGTTTTACCAAAAGATATACAGTAGATAATAATGTTAATGGCACCCACAACCTACTTGCTGCGATAGTAGAGAGTAATTTAGATATTCATGTTGTTCATTTAGGAACAATGGGAGTTTACGGATATGGATCACATAGAGGTGCAACAATTCCAGAAGGTTATCTAAAAGTTGAAGTTCCACAACCTGATGGAAGTCGCTTTGAAGAAGAAATATTACACCCTGCAAGTCCAGGTAGTGTCTACCATATGACTAAAACTTTAGATCAATTATTATTTCTTTACTACAACAAAAATGATCTTGTAAGGATCACTGATCTACATCAAGGCATCGTTTGGGGAACAAATACAGAAGCAACCTTAAAAGATCCTAGATTAACAAACCGATTTGACTATGACGGAGATTATGGAACTGTTTTAAACAGATTTCTAATGCAAGCTGCAATTGGATATCCATTAAGTGTTCATGGGACAGGAGGGCAAACAAGAGCATTTATACATATAAAAGACTCTGTAAAATGCGTACAACTTGCTCTTGAAAATCCTCCAAAATCTGGAGAAAGAGTCAAAATCTTTAATCAAATGACTGAGAGTCATCAAGTTGGAGAACTAGCTAAAAAAGTTGCTTCTCTAACTGGAGCTAATATCAATTATTTACCAAATCCAAGGAATGAAGCAGTAGAAAATGATCTAATTGTTGATAATAAATGCTTTATAGAATTAGGTTTAAACCCAACTACTCTTGATAATGGCTTATTAGAAGAAGTTGTTGAAGTTGCTAAAAAATACTCCAATAGATGTGATCTTAATCGCATACCTTGTGTTTCATCCTGGACAAAAAAACAAGCTGAGGCTATAAAAACTAATTAAAATTTTTGAAATAGTTACCTTAAGAAAGTGAAAATTGCATTGTTTACTGAAACTTTTTTACCTAAAGTTGACGGCATAGTCACAAGACTGACTAAAACAATTGAATTTTTAATAAAAAATGGTGACGAAGTTATAATTTTTTGTCCAGAGGGGTGTCCAGAATCATATATGGGAGCAACTGTAGTGGGAGTTGCTGCAATGCCATTACCCTTATACCCAGAGTTGAAGCTTGGTTTACCAGGTCCTGCAGTCTCAGATAAGTTAGAAAAATTTAACCCAGATTTGATACATGTTGTTAACCCAGCTGTACTTGGCTTAGGTGGCATATGGTTGGCGAAAACTAATAATATTCCTTTAATTGCTAGCTACCATACTCATCTTCCGAAATATCTGGAACATTACGGTATGGGTATGCTAGAGCCACTTTTGTGGGAATTACTTAAAGCAGCTCATAATCAAGCCTTGTTAAATTTGTGCACTTCCACCGCTATGGTCAATGAATTAAAAGATAAAGGTATTCAAAGGACTGCTCTTTGGCAAAGAGGAGTAGATACTTACAGTTTCAGACCAGATTTAAGAAGTGAGAAAATGAGAGATAAATTATTTGGAAAATATAAAGATGCTAATTATTTATTGATTTATGTAGGAAGATTATCAGCAGAAAAACAAATTGAGAGAATTAAACCAGTCTTAGAAAGTATCCCTAATGCTTGTCTAGCACTTGTAGGTGACGGACCGTATAGAAACCAGCTTGAAAAAATCTTCGAAAATACAAAGACTAATTTCATAGGATATTTATCTGGCGATGAACTAGCTAGCGCCTATGCATCTGGGGATATATTTTTATTTCCATCTAGTACAGAAACACTTGGGTTAGTTTTACTAGAAGCAATGGCGGCAGGATGTCCAGTTATCGGAGCCAACAAAGGCGGGATTCCAGATATTATTAGCGATGGGATTAATGGTTGTTTATATGACCCCGATGAAAAAGATAATGGAGAACTGAGTTTGATTGAAGCGACAAAAAAAATTCTAGATAATGAAAATAAAAGAGAAATTATGAGGAAAGAGGCACGAAACGAAGCAGAAAAATGGGATTGGAATCAAGCAACGTTACAACTGCAAAATTATTATTCAGATACTCTCAAAGAAATAGATTGAACCTAAACTTAATTATGCTACATGTGGAGGGGTAGGATTACTATAAGAACTTAAAGGAAGTATTAGAGTAGCGATATTTTGATTCTTTTCAGGCCTTTTTTTCTTTGAAAATTTTTTTCCAAAGGGTACTCGTATAACATTAGTTCCCTCAATGGAATAAATATTTGAGTTATCTCCAGAAAAATTATTGACAAAATTTGGTAAGTCTACGTTTTTAACTGGCAGGTGCTTAACATTACCAGATTTAAAATCTTTTGTCATAGCTTCAAATACCCCAAAAAATTTGATGCTCGATTATTTTAATAAAAAAATTTAAAAAAATTCTATAAGAAAATATTAAATTTTTATTCATATTGATAATAACTAAGTATTTACAAAGACGCTAGTCCTTCAAGCACATTTTTTTTCTTCAAAAGACTCTCCTTCATTTACATTACAAGAACAAATTAAATTGCGATCGCCATATGCATTATTAATCCTTGAAACTGAAGACCAAAACTTAATATTTGTTGGAGTTACATACGGAAAAGAAGCTTTTTCTTTTGAATAAGGATATTTCCAATTATCAGAAATTAACTCTTTCAACGTATGGGGTGCATTGCTTATTACATTATTATTATGTAACTCAATATTATTTTCTATTTCACTGATTTCTTCTCCAATCAATAGCAGCGCCTCACAAAATCTATCCAATTCAGCCAAACTTTCACTTTCAGTAGGCTCTATCATTATGGTCTCTGGAACAGGCCAACTTATAGTTGGGGCATGAAAACTATAATCTATTAATCGTTTAGCTAAATCATTTACACTCAAACCAGTTTTAGATTTTAAATCTCTAAAATCTAAAATACATTCATGTGCAACAAAATTATTTTTTCCTTTATAAAGAATCTTGAATTTATGTTTTAAAGAATGCGCAATATAATTTGCAGACAAAATTGCATGTGCAGTTGCTTTCCTTAAACCACTAAGACCAGCCATTTTTATGTACATCCAACTTATTGGAAGAATACTTGCACTACCGTGCTTTGCAGACGATACGTAATTGAAACTATTAGATAAATTATTATCCATTAAAGAATGAGTAGGAAGAAATGGGCTTAAAGTTTCTGATGCGGCAACTGGACCTACTCCTGGACCTCCTCCTCCATGTGGAATACAGAATGTTTTATGTAAATTCAAATGACAAACATCAACGCCATAATTCCCGGGTTTGCATAATCCAACCTGAGCGTTTAAATTTGCTCCATCTAAATAGACAAATCCTCCAATGGAGTGAATAAGGTCACATATCTTTCTAATTTGCAATTCAAAAACTCCATGAGTAGAGGGATAGGTCAACATAAGAGCCCCTATTTGGTTATCAAATTCCTTGACCTTGATAGATAAATCTTGAAAATCAATATTTCCTTCGTTATCACATTCAACAGTTAAAACATCAAAACCCGCCATAACCGCACTTGCAGGATTTGTTCCATGAGCACTTTTAGGAATTAAACATTTTTTTCTTGAAAGTTCGCCTTTTGATTCAAAATAAGAATTTATTGCCAACAAACCTGCAAACTCCCCTTGAGAGCCTGCATTTGGCTGGAAAGAAACTGATTTTAAACCAACAATATCACTTATCCATTTTTCTAGATCAGATATTATCTTTGAATAGCCTTTAGTTTGATCTGGGGGAGAAAAAGGATGAATAGAAGACAAATTAGCCCAAGAGACTGGATTTAACTCTGCTGCAGAATTTAACTTCATGGTACAGCTTCCCAATGGCATCATTCCATCTACCAAAGAAAAATCTTTTTCAGCAAGTCGGAATATATATCTCATTAATTCAGTTTCACTTTTGTAATTTGTAAATATATCTTGCTTCATCCATTCACTGGATCTCAAAGCTAAACTTTCAAGATGAAATCCTTTATCAAATTTTATTTGTTCTAAATCTTCTTTTTTTTCTATAAGGTTCGCTATAAAAGTCACAATATCTTTGATTTCTTTTTCATTACTAAGCTCATCTAAAGAGATCCCAAAGCCAGTTGAATTTTCAATAGTTGAACCCAAAGGCAAAATTCTAAAGTTATACCCATTTTTTAAAGCTTCATTATGGATACTTTGGGAGTGCTCAGAATAAACATCAACACTATCAAATCTAATCCCATCAGGAATATCAAAACCTAAATCAGCTAAACATGATTCTAAATTTATTCTCAATTCAACTAGTCTCTTAGCAATTTGCGTTAATCCAGCGGGTCCATGATAAATAGCGTAAAAAGAGGAAATTATAGCTAACAAAGATTGAGCAGTACAAATATTACTAGTGGCTTTTTCTCTTCTAATATGTTGCTCTCTTGTTTGCAATGCTAGTCTTAGAGACTTTTCTCCATTTTTAGAGAGAGTTTGCCCAACAATTCTTCCAGGTATCAGCCTTTTATATTTCTCACTACAAGCAAAATATGCGGCATGGGGTCCACCAAAACCGATTGGAACACCAAATCTTTGCATACTACCAACTGCTATATCAACACCAAATTCAGAAATTGGTTTAATTAAAACTTGTGCCAGTGGATCAATACATGCAGTTACAATTATTTCTGATCTTTTTGCTTGGGATATTAAGAATGTGGGATCAAATAATTGCCCATTTTTACCGGGTAATTGCAACAAAATTCCAAAAACATCCTCATGACTAGGAAGATTACTTTGAGAAAATCGTTTTAAGGATATTCCTAAAGGTTTTGCTCTGGTTTGTAGAACATTAAAAGTATGATCAAAAACATTAGATTCCACTAAGTAAACTTTTGAAGATTTATTTTTTCTTGCAGCAAAAGTCATAGCCATAGCTTCTGCAGCAGCAGTACCCTCATCTAACAAAGATGCATTAGCGACAGGGAATCCTGTTAGTTCACAAACAATAGTCTGAAAATTAAATAAAGCTTCTAATCTTCCTTGTGCAATTTCTGCTTGATATGGAGTATAAGAGGTGTACCACCTAGGATTTTCAAAAACATGTCTTTGGATTACTTTAGGCATATGATTGTCATAATATCCAAGGCCTATTAGTGATCTCATTTTGATATTCTTCTTAGCAATCTCTTCTAATTCATTTAAAGCCTCAATTTCTGAACAACCTTGGGGCAATACTCTTGAAGATTTATCTTTAAGCTGAATATCTTCAGGAATAACTTGATTTATAAATTGATCGATATTATTAAAACCAAGTTTGTTAAGCATACTCCTCTCATCATTATCATCTAACCCCAGATGCCTATCTATAAACAAATCTAACCCAACTTTTGATTTCATATTAAAATAATTTTCTTTAAAATAGCTCTTTTTAAAAAGTTTGTCTTATTTTGGTACGACCTTTGATTTATATTCCTCAGAGGTCATCAAATCAACAATCGAAACTTCTGAATCTGGTTTCAAAATAACTAACCAACCTTCGCCAATCGGATCATCCTGTAAAAGCTCAGGGTTCTCAATAACACTTTTATTTATAGATACTATTTGCCCTGAAAAAGGCAGATAGACTTCCTCAACGGCCTTAACTGATTCTATTGTTCCAAAAGTCTCGCCTTTCTCTAGAGTCGCCCCTTGATCAGCTAATTCAACAAAAACAATATCTCCTAATTGATCTATAGCGAATTCACTAACTCCAATTTTTAATAATCCATTTTCTTCCAAGACATATTCATGAGTATCAGCATAGTTGAGGTTGTCTGGAAACTTGTAAGACATGATTAAGTGGATAAAGGAAGTAGAGAATCCTTTGAAATTAATTTTTCCTCTAATAATTCAGATAATAATCGAATTAATGCAATTTTGATGTGAGCTATGTGAGAACCACCTTGAACAAAAATATTGTAAGGATCTCTTAGAGGGGCATCAGCAGAAAATTCACTTGTACTACCTTCAATAAATGTACCTCCTGCCATTAATAATTTTGAATCATATCCATCCATTGATGATGGAACAACATTCAAAAAAGAATCTACTGGCGAAGAATTTTGAAAAGATTGACAAACTTTTTGTACCAAATCAGGATTATTCAACCTTACTGACTGAATAAGATCAGATCTATAAGTTGCAGGCTCTGGTAAAACCTTAAATCCCAAATTTTTAAAGACTGCTGCGACCATATCAGCACCTTTTAGTGATTCGTGAACAATTTGTGGTGCTAAAAACAAACCCTGCAAAATCAATCTTCCTAGTCCAAAATTTATTCCTGCAGAAGAACCAATACCTGGTGAGGTTAATCTAGAACATGCCATCTCAACCAACTCTGCATCTCCTGCAACATACCCACCAGTAGGAACGATTGTTCCTCCCAAATTTTTAATCAATGATCCAGCAATTATATTTGCCCCTTTAGAAATTGGTTCACTATCTTCAACAAGCTCCCCATAACAGTTATCAACAAAACATATACATTTAGGATCAAGAGAATGAATAAGACTACAAATTTTCTCTATCTGATGATTCGTAAGAGACTTTCTCCAACTATATCCACAACTTTTTTGTATGAATACTAATTTGAATGAATTTTCTTTAAAAGAATGAACAATTTTTTCTTCAAAAGAATCAAAATTCTCGCAGATATTTATTTGCTTATATTCAATCTCAAAATCTTTAAGTGAGCCTTTACCTTCACCCCTTATTCCTATGACTTCTTCTAACGTGTCATATGGTTGTCCAGTAAGAGATAACATTACATCTCCAGGTCTTAGAATTCCAAATAAGACAGCACTTATTGCATGCGTTCCACTTACAAATTGAATCCTCACGGCTGCCTTTTCAGCGAGAAACAATCTTGCAAAAACCGCATCAATTTTTTCTCTAGATATATCATCATGACCACTACCAGAAGATTGATTGAAATGACTAGTAGAAACTTTTTCTTCCTTGAAGATTGTCAAAATATTTTCTAATTTCTGGAAAACCTGATCGGATCTTTCTTGGAAAACTTTACTCAAACTCTCTTCGACAGAAAGAACAGCGTTTTCAGCCAGTTTTAAGTTTTTGTTTAGTGTCATTTATTATGAAAATTCATGTTATTTTCAGAAGCTAAATTTCTTAATTCTGCAAGGAAAGCGTTAGGTCCCCTACCCTGAAAATAAGAAAGTTTTTTTGAAGCCTCATATAAATCAAGAAGTTCTCCATCTAATTCTTCTGCCGTATAATCTCTAATTCCTGCTATTACCTCAGCAAAACGTTCTCTACGGGCAGATTTATTGACAGCATAAGCTTCCATTACCTGAATTTTACATGATCTCCAAGCTTTATTCTGACAAAAATGCACTGAAAGAGCATAACTTAAAGCAGAAGCTTCTTCATCTTCTATGTACCAGTCAAAAGATGAAGGTAGAGATTTTAATCCTGAAAATATCTCGAATAACTCCCCGGCTGACAATGGATTACCAGAATCATTTTTTAGGGGTAATGCAGACTCTTCCAAAGATTTCCATAACTCTGGGTAATCGCTTTCAAAACGATCCCTGATTTTTTCAATACCTTGATCAAGAATCGTATTAACTTGAGCTAAAGCAAGAAAAACTTCAGGACCTGGCGAAGATAACTTCCCATTCCTAAGATTAGAAATTTGCGAATTATGTACTTTACCTAAATCAAGAACTTCAGAAAGTAATGGCAAAACTCTATGAGACCAACCATTTCTTTCATGCCAGAGGTGTATCAAATGAGCCATAGCCCTTCGACCTTTAGATAATTTATCGCGATATCCTAGACTCACAGATAATTAAACTTATCAATAGTATAGTATGATAATATTACATATCGGTAATTTTGAAAATAGTATTTCAATATCATGAATTCAGTAATTTTCCAAGAAACAGCAAAATTAAAAAAACCTGTTCCAGCTGAAAAAGTTATAGAACTCTCAGAAAAATTACTGGAACCTTCCAGTCATTCAAAAAGATATCCTCCAAGACTACATAAAACGTGGGGAACAATAGTTTTTATGGTTGCAATTCATATTCTTTCTCTTGTAGCTATACAACCAAAATTTTGGAGTCTCCCTGCAGTCACTTCATTACTATTTTTTTACTGGGTAACTGCTTGTTTAGGAGTCACTCTTGGATATCACAGATTGTTATCACACAGATCGTTCATTGTTCCAAGATGGTTAGAAAGATTTTTTGCTACCTGTGGAGCTATAAGTTGCCAGCATGGACCAATAGATTGGGTAGGTTTACATAGGCATCACCACTCTTTTTCAGATACTGAAGTAGATCATCACAATAGTAAAAAAGGATTTTGGTGGAGTCATATGGGTTGGATGTTTAAAGACGTTGAAGCACTCAAAGCTGTTCCAAAACTAAGTTCAGATTTAATCAAGGATCCATATTATAGATTTCTAAATAAATATTTTTTATTCTTACAAATTCCTATTGGACTTTCTTTGTACGCAATAGGTCAAAAATTAGGAGTTGGAGGATGGGCTCTAGTCCTTTGGGGAATTCCATTGAGGCTGGTGGTTGTTTATCACGTAACTTGGCTAGTTAACTCCGCGACGCATTGTTGGGGTAAAGCACCATTTGAAAGTGGTGATTCATCCAAAAACAATGCTTGGGTTGCTGCATTAACATTTGGAGAAGGTTGGCATAATAACCATCATGCATTTCCCAATTCTGCAAAACAAGGATTATTTAGAGGTCAGATAGACATAACATGGGAG
>MWOY01000112.1 GCA_002026015.1 Prochlorococcus sp. HOT208_60m_808G21
GCCGGTGGTTTCTCAGATACAACAACAGCTTCTTTCAGTGTTGATGCAACTGTCGGAGCTATCGATGGTGACGCAACTACAGAAGC
This sequence comes from Prochlorococcus sp. HOT208_60m_808G21, assembly GCA_002026015.1. Taxonomy (GTDB): domain Bacteria; phylum Cyanobacteriota; class Cyanobacteriia; order PCC-6307; family Cyanobiaceae; genus Prochlorococcus_A. The sequence continues at coordinate 87 of MWOY01000112.1, forward strand.
AACTGTATTTGAGTATCAGTTCAACATAGGTCTTTCAACTAGTTTTACTGGAGAAGATTCTCTTGATATAGCTATTGACAGTGGTTCTGATTCAGCAGCTACAAAAGATAACCCAATGGCATTCGATACAGGTGCTGGTTTAGCAGTTGATGGAGTTACTTACTCTTTCCCTCTAGGTGGATTATCAATGGTAGTTGGTGCTGATACTGACATCAGTGCTTCATTTACAGGAGCTTGTTCATACAGTGCTTTCACTGATTACATGGGTAACTGTGGTACTGGTAGCTCTCTTGGAATAGCTGGTAAGGGCGTTACAGCTACTGGTAGCTATGCCTTTGATTCAGGATTCTCATTAGCAGCGGGTGTTTCATCTACATCTGATTCTAAGGTTGGAATCATGACAAAGGAAGGTACTGACTTGTACGGTATTGAAGCTGCATACACTGCAGATTCATGGGGTTTAGCTGTCGCTTACACATCTAACGATAATGCTGGAGATCCTGAAACAACTTATTGGGGTGTCAACGGTAATTACAGTTTTGATGTAGCAGACGTAAGTGTTGGTTTTGAAACTGAAGAAACATCTGGAGTAGATAAGTCTGGATACTTCGTTGGTGTAACTTTCCCTGAAGTTGGTCCTGGATCTGTAAGCATTGGTGCTGGTACAGCTGCTAACTATAAAGATTCTGAGACAGAATACATGGTTTATGAAGCATCTTACTCTTATCCAGTTAATGATGGCCTAACAATCACTCCAGGTGTATTCGTAGAAGAAAAATCTGGTGATGATCTAACAGGAATCATCGTTAAATCTTCATTCTCTTTCTAAGAGAATTAGAAAATCTTACACACAAAGAAAGACCTGCTTAACAGCAGGTCTTTTTTATAGTCCAATTATGTATTTTATTTTTTAAAATTTAGAAATTTTAGATAAAAATGATACTTTTAATTTACTTGCATTGTCTAAAAATTTTAGTATTAATATAATTTAGTTTAATTATTAATAAAAATCCTATTTCAGAAATTATTTATAAGTCGATGGTTCCAATTTTTAAATGTTTAATATGTAGAAAGGATATAGAAAGATCAACAAAAACATTTTGGAATAAAAAAGGCCACCTTTTATGTTCGACATGCTTGGATAATATAGATAAAAAGAAGCTTTAAATTATAAAATTTGAGCGAAATCATATCAATTATATTTTTAATAGTTAGATTGGAGGTATTTAGCCAGATAAATTGATATTTAATTTTCTTGTTATAAAATCTATCGTTGCCAGTCCTGCCATAGTTATTAAGGGATATTAAGTATAAAAAAATATCCTCAAAAATAATTGAAATTTTAGCAAAAGCTTTAATTTCAAAAATTTGAGGATTATTTCACATCTATGGATATTAGTTAGATCAGATAATTGATCTTAACAACTAAATTTAAATTCTGAATTAGTAGAATTTAAAACCAACCAGGGATGATTTGTCCAGTAGTTACATATGCTCCTACTGCTGCAACGAAACCTAACATTGCTGCCCAACCGTTAAAACGTTCTGCTTCAGGTGTCATGATTAAAGTGAATAAATTATATGAATTATTGTAACAGGGATTATGAAGCTTTGTAAAGTAATTTTTAGTTTTTTTGCGAAATTTAATTATTTAGTAGTGGTCATGCTTGTTATTTTACATTTTTGTTACAAAAATGAGTTGATAAAATTTATATTTTCTCCAGTAAGCCTTTAATGAAGAAATTTCAGATAATACAAGTTAGTAAAATTTATAAATAAATTGAATAGTATTTTTAGCAGCTTGATGATATTTAAAACCTCATTTATATTTTGACCGTCATGATAATAATCCTAGATTTATTTGGAGACGAATTTGCTTGAAATTCAAATGAATAATTCAAATAAAATAAGTCAACATAATTTAAATGTAAATTTTAAATTTGGTATCTATTTTCCTTTCACTTTTAAATAGATAAACTCAATTAAAATGTGGGTCGCCTGAGATTCGAACTCAGGACCAGCCGGTTAAAAGCCGGATGCTCTACCGCTGAGCTAGCGACCCATTTTGTAAAATTGAGTACATATCGAATTATCCCTTTTTAAGGTAAAAAAAACAACTTTTTATTTCAAGTTGAACAATAGAAAAACAATTCTTAACTTATGAAATAAAAAATTAAAATTTCTCTCTAAATTTACAGTTAAAAGTTAAAATAATTTAATCGTTAATAGGATTTCTAAAATGCTTAGAACAATCGTAGTTTTTGCACCCATTATTGCTGCTTTAGCTTGGGTTATATTCAATATACAAAAACCAGCAAGAGAGCAATTTAATAGGGACTTTTTGGGTAAGGATTAATCTAATTTGTTAGATAAAGAAGTAATAGTTATTGGTGCTGGTCTTGCAGGATCAGAAGCTGCCTGGCAGGTAGCAAATTCTGGTGTACCAGTCAAATTAGTTGAAATGAGACCTATCAAATCAACTCCAGCTCATCATACGGGTGAATTTGGAGAATTGGTTTGTAGTAATAGTTTTGGAGCTTTAAGTCCTGATAGAGCTGCAGGTCTATTGCAAAAAGAACTTAGAATTTTTAAATCATTGATAGTTCAAACAGCAGACAAATTTGCTGTACCAGCAGGTGGCGCTTTGGCGGTTGATAGATCTAAATTTAGTATCGCTTTAACTGATGCTTTATCTAACCATCCTTTAATTGAAATTAAGAGATTTGAACAATTGGATCTCCCAAGCAAAGAAAATATAACGATCCTCGCAACTGGTCCATTAACTGCTGATAAATTGTCTTATAAAATTCAGGCTTTTACAGGTATCGGTGCGTGTCATTTTTTTGATGCCGCTAGTCCTATTATTTATGGAGATACCATTGATCATGAGATTGTATTTAAAGCTAGTAGATACGACAAAGGAGATCCGGCATATTTAAATTGTCCTATGGATAAGAATCATTATATCCATTTCAGAAATGAACTTATAGAAGCAGAACAAGCGAATTTAAAAGACTTTGAGAAAGAATCAGCTAATTTTTTTGAAGCTTGCTTACCAATTGAAGAAATTGCTAGAAGAGGAGTTGATACAATGAGATACGGACCATTGAAATCTATTGGTTTGTGGAATCCAAAATGGGGAGATTTATTTGATAGGGAAAATAGATTGAAAAAGCGACCTCATGCAGTTGTCCAATTAAGAAAAGAGGATTTAGAAGGGAAATTACTAAATATGGTAGGTTTTCAAACTAACCTCAAATGGTCTGAGCAAAAAAGAATATTTAGGATGATTCCTGGTTTAGAAAAGGCTGAGTTTGTACGCTTTGGAGTAATGCATAGAAATACTTTTTTAGAATCTCCAAAATTACTTTTACCGACATTGCAATTTATGAAAAGGGAAAATCTTTTTGCTGCTGGCCAAATAACGGGGACGGAAGGTTATGCAGCAGCAGCAGCAGGGGGCTTGCTTGCAGGAATTAATGCATCCTTTTTAGCTAAGGGTAAAAAACCAGTAAGCTTTCCTAGGGAATCAATGATTGGTTCTCTAATGAATTTTATTAGTAACAAAAATCAAATATTGTCTAATCAGAAAAAGAATAAATTCCAACCAATGCCTGCTTCATTTGGTTTGGTTCCAGAACTAATAAAAAGAATAAAAGATAAAAGATTAAGGTACAAAGCTTATCAAGAAAGATCTACAGAAGCCTTGAATGACTTTAAAAATAAACTAGATTCTTGTTCTGATAAAGATCACTTACTTAGCAAAATTTACTAAGATTAACTATCAAAGATACAAAAAATGGAATTAAATAAGGAAAACTTCGATGCAATTATTATTGGCTCAGGAATAGGAGGGTTAGTAACAGCATCACAACTCGCTGCTAAGGGGGCTCGAGTATTAGTTCTGGAAAAATATATTATTCCAGGTGGGAGTGGAGGCTCTTTTAAGAGAAAAGGCTATACCTTTGATGTAGGGGCTTCAATGATTTTTGGATTTGGAGAGAAAGGTTATACCAATTTATTAACTCGTGCTTTGAAAGATGTGAATGAAAAATGCGAAACTATTCCTGATCCTGTGCAATTGGAATATCATCTACCACATAAGTTTAATATTTCTGTAGATAAAAATTATGAGCAATTTATAAATAAATTATCAGAGAGTTTCCCAAAGGAAAAAAAAGGTATTAGGAAATTCTACGATACTTGTGCAAGTGTATTTAAATGTTTAGATTCAATGCCTCTTTTATCAATAGAGGATCCAAATTATCTTTTTAAAGTTTTCTTTAAATCTCCATTATCCTGTTTAGGATTAGCTAGATGGTTACCAGTAAATGCAGGAGATGTAGCAAGAAAGTTTATAAAAGATCCTGAACTTTTAAAATTTATCGATATTGAATGTTTTTGTTGGTCTGTAATGCCAGCTCTTAAAACTCCAATGATTAATGCGGGAATGGTTTTTACTGATAGGCATGCTGGAGGTATAAATTATCCAAAAGGGGGAGTGGGAACCATAGCAGAAAAGTTAGTTACTGGCATACAAAAATTAGGAGGTAAAATAAGATACAAAGCTAATGTGACTGAAATCCTTTTAAGGGATGATAAAGCAGTAGGAGTAAAGCTTTCAAATGGGGAAGAGATATATTCAAACATTATTGTATCCAACTCCACTAGATGGGATACATTTGGATTGAAAGATAATACTAAAGGATTAATTTCAAGTAAAAACGTGCCTAAAAGTGAATATAAGTGGTCAGAAACTTATAAACCCTCACCTTCTTTTGTTTCGATTCACCTTGGAGTTGAAAAAAATCTAATATCCGATAATTTTAATTGTCATCATATAATTGTTGATAATTGGGATGAATTAGAAAGTGAAAAGGGAGTAATTTTTGTTTCTATACCTACTTTGCTTGACTCGTCTTTGGCTCCAGAAGGTAAACATATCGTACATGCATTTACACCTTCATCAATGAGTGAATGGGAAGGCCTATCAAGGAAAGAATATTTGCAAAAGAAAGAAAAATATTTTTCATTTCTTGTAGAAAAAATATCAACTATTCTTCCTAATCTTGAACAAAATATCGATCACAAAGAAATTGGTACTCCCAAAACTCATAAAAAGTTTCTTGGAAGATATGAAGGTAGTTATGGGCCAATTCCTGGTAAAAAGTTGCTTGGGCTTTTACCAATGCCTTTCAACACTACAAAAATCCAAAACCTTTATTGTGTAGGTGACTCATGCTTCCCTGGTCAAGGCCTTAATGCAGTTGCTTTTAGTGGATACGCATGCGCTCACAAAATAGGTGCAAAGTTAAACATAAACAGTTTTAAATTGCCCGACTAAAAGGATCCTTCTGAAATGATAGAAAAGTTCAAAACTCTTTTTGTTGTGAAAAGTTCGTTAAGTTCACTTTATTTAGCGCTTACAATTCCTTTACCATTTATTTCAATTGAACAATTAAAAATCCCCTCTATTATAATTTTTGCCTTAGGACTTTATTTGATAATCAATATCACAAGTGATTATGTAGAAACTTGCAGTGATAAAATTTCATACAAAAGTAGCTTTATTTCTAAATTCTTAGGAAAAAAGAATTGGGAGATTTCTTGGAAAGATATTAAATTAATCAAATCTTTGCCAACCAGTCAGGGTAGTAAAGTTTATTACTTTAATACTTTTCAAGGGGATAATTTTCTTGTCCCACAAAGAGTGGAAAACTTTGAAAAATTCTTATTAATTGTTACCACTAATACTGGGATTGCTACTGATGAAATATCATATATTTCACCATTATGGACATATAAATTACTCACATTACTATCTGTCTTAATGATTATTGGTGAACTTATTGCTTTTCTAGATTAAATATTATCAACACTAAATCGATATCCTTGTTGTCTTACAGTGGTTATTCCCCCACCTTCTCCCAAGCCAGCCTGTTCTAATTTTCTGCGCAAAGTCAATACCTGAGTATCTACAGACCTAGGGCCACCACTAAAGGGCGGCCAGGCCATCCTTAAGAGCTCTTGACGACTCCTAACCATTCCAGGAGGCATTAGAAGCGCGCAGAGCAGTGCAAACTCCCTAGGGCTTAATTCTACGGGCTTCTCGCTTAGAGTAACTTGTCTTAAAAGAAGATGAACCTCTAAAGGCCCAACCTCAACTTTTTCTTGTAATCCTATCCTTCCCCTTTTTAGGAGTGTTCTACATCGTGCAGCAAGTTCTTCAAGTCCAAAAGGTTTTCTGAGAACATCATCTGCCCCTTCATCTAATAAATTTACTAATGCTTCAACACCTGATCTTGCCGTTAAAACTATGACTGAAGACCCCAGTTGTTGGGCAAGTCTCATGGCGGTATTCTGCTCGAGGATTTCTGCGCTAACTAATAAGTCAGGTGATTGTTCTCTGCATAAGTCAATAGCTTCTGCAGCTGTACCTACTGCTGCAGCTAAATGGCCATCTTGGCGAAGCCTTTGCACAAGGACTGTTCTTAGTGTGGGGTGAGGTTCAACAACTAGAACTCTTGAGGGAGTTTGAGAGCTCGTAGGCAATTGTGAACTGCCAGGAGTTGAAGCTAAGATTTGCTCAGTTGATTGCATTCTTAATTACTGTTTGGCCAGGCAATTTTTGATCATCCTTAATAAGGTATAACAAATGCAAAAAAAAAATCAGAATCTATCGAATTATGACATCATTTGAAAACCCAATAGCAATTCGTCATTTCCAATCAATTTGCGATGGTTGCCAGGACTTAGTTACGCGTTTTCATACACCATCTGATCTTAAATTATATAGTGATGGATATCTCCAAGCATTAAGGAATTGCAATAGTTTAGAGCAAAAGGATCAAGATAAATTAGAAAGATTAATTGAAAGATGGATCTTAGATCCGTCAAGTTTTATTGATCCAGAAGGTGATGGAAATAAAGGTTTTTTTGATAAAAAAAGGATTTAAAATATTAATTTTTATTAATCAATACAGTATTTATACTCACTAATTATCTTAAGACGCTAATTCAATTTCTATTTTTTCTTTAAGAGATCCAGAGTTATACATTTCAATAAGAATGTCTGATCCACCAAGAAATTCTCCTTTTAAGTAAACTTGGGGTATTGTTGGCCAATCTGAATATTCTTTGATACCTTCTCGTATAGCAAAATCACTTAAAACATCAAACGTACCAAATTCTACCCCTAAGGAATTTAGTATTTGCACTACATTGTTGGAAAAACCGCATTGAGGCATTAATTTTGTCCCTTTCATGAAAACCATCACTGGATTGGAATCAATCAGTTTTTGTATTTTATCTTTTGTTAGGTTGTCCATAATTTAATTTGGAGTTTCTGTTTTTAATGCCAGTGCATGGATAGCCTCTGAAGCTAATTCTTCCTTCAAAGCAGAATAGACTAGCTGGTGTTGTTTAACTAATGATAATCCATTGAATTCAGATGCAATTACAGTTACTTGCAAATGATCATTTCCCTTGAGATTTTCAACAAAGACTTGGGAGCTTGGCAATTTTTTTGTGATTAAATTAATAACTTCAGCTTTAGTAATCATAATTAATTTTAATTACCCTTTGTATTTTGTTTCAACAAATCCAAGTTTGATCAATCTTTCATAAGCTTCTTTACCTTCTTGGCTATTAGGAGACATAATTCTAATTGTTTCAACAAGTAAGGGTACTGCAACCTCAGGTTTTTTATTTTTGATATAAAGAGAAGCTAATCTCTCATTTGATTCTGCTAAAATTCGCAATGTTTCCTTACCTTTTGTTTGCATTTCCTTTGGGATTCTTGCATCAATTCCTTTGAAGGATGAATTTAGATCAGAATAAAAAGACGCAAGTTGCTTTGCTAATTTTCTAGCGTCTAAATAATAATCCTTAGCGTTTTCGAAATCCCCGTTTTTAATATATTTATCACCTTGTTTTATAAAATATTCTACGTTTGAGATGGAAAGCTTTTTACTCTCATCTGAGAGTACTTTGAAGTCTTCTGGATTCTTGATTTCTGCATTAACGTCATTTTTGTAAGAAAAATTTCCAAAAAATATAAATAAAATTGTGATTAATTTTAAGAATTTCATTTTCTTTTTCAATTATTAAAATTCATAGTAACTTATTGCAGATTCATCTACCTACATTTTTTAATGCTTTTTCTTCCTCTTGGGTCATTTTTTCATTTAAAAATTTATTAAAGTCCTTGATAGTAAAGTTTGAGTAATCATTAATTTGTATTGGTTTTCCAAAGGATAAACAAAATTCGCCCCTAAAGTTCGGAGGTATTTTGCTGTAAGCAATTCCAATTGGAACAATAGTTATAGAGGTTGTTTTTTTTCTGGCTAATCTAGCTAATCTATATAGTCCTTCTTTAAGAACTAATTTTTTACCATATTTATTAATCTTTCCTTCTGGGAAAACAACTAGTTGTTCTCCTTTTTCTATAAGATCAATCGCATATCTTAAAGCTGAGAGAGATGGCGATAATTGATTTATCGAAAAACATCCAAGTCTTTTTAAAAACCAACCTTGTATTCCTCTCATTTCGGATTTAGTAACCATAAATCTACAATCCTTTTTTGTTACCCTTCTACCCATCGCCATGGTGAGTATTAAGCCATCCCATCTTGATCTGTGGGTTGGAGCCAAAATGATCGAGGAATTTATAGGAATCGAAAAACCATTTTTTAAAATTTCCTTTTTTCTAAAAAAGAATCTCAAAACAACGTCCTGGGTAACGAACATTGCAATAAATGCCAATACAGGGTTGATTTTATGCCAAATATTTAAGGAATCCTTCTTCAATTTCTATTTACTATATATTAATAATTTAATTGTTTGGCTTTTTTTATTAGCTATTATTGGGCGGTTACTAGATTGTCTAGAAAATAAAATTTTCAAAATTATGGCTACTTTAGGAGTAAACATTGATCATATTGCAAATGTAAGGCAAGCAAGGAAAACTGTCGAGCCTGACCCTGTGCAATTCGCTTTTTTAGCTGAATTAGGAGGGGCAGACTCCATTACAGTGCATCTAAGAGAAGATAGAAGACATATACAAGATAGAGACGTATTTCTTTTGAAAGAGACTATAAAAACAAAACTCAATTTAGAGATGGCTGCTACAGAAGAAATGTTAGAAATTGCCAAAAAAACTCTTCCCGATTATGTAACCCTTGTACCCGAAAAAAGAGAGGAAGTTACTACTGAAGGCGGGTTGGATTTAAAAAGTAATATGCAATACCTTAAGAATTTTGTTGAGAATCTAAAGGATTCAAATATAGAAGTAAGTGCATTTATTGATCCTCTTGGTGAACAGATAAATTATTCCAAAGAAATAGGGTTTGATTTTATAGAATTACATACTGGAAAATATGCTGAACTATCAGGATCTGCACAATATAAGGAACTCCAAAGGATTCAAGAGTCTACACATCTAGCAAATGACCTTGGATTAGTTGTTAATGCTGGACATGGCCTTAACTACAATAATGTTAAAAAAATTGCTTCAATTAACAATATGAACGAGTTAAACATAGGTCATAGTATTGTTGCAAGGGCTTTAGCGATAGGATTAGAAAAGTCTGTACGTGAAATGAAGTCCCTTATTACATCAAATTAAATTTCAAAATGACAACATATTTTTTCGTCGCGGCAAGTGAAAAGTTTTTAACTGTTGAAGAACCAATTGAGGAGATCTTGAAAGAGAGGATGAGGAACTATAAAGAAAATAATAAAGAAGTAGATTTTTGGCTTTTAAAAAATCCATCATTTTTGCAAACCACCCAATTTGTTGATCTAAAAGCAAAGATTCCGTCTCCCCCAGCAGCTATTTTGTCGACGGATAAAAAATTTATAACTTTCTTAAAGCTGCGTTTAGAGTTTGTTGCTGTTGGGGAATTCGAATTTCCTAATGCAGAAATAACTGATCCATTTAAAGTTGAGTAATATAACCAAACAGTAAATTGCTCAATCTATATAAGTCAAACAGAATTGAAGTGATTAGTGAGCTTTTGGCAGAAGAATTAAAAATATGTCCTCCTCTCATAACTGATAATTTAGAAATAGCTGTTCCTAATTATTTTTTGGGGAAGTGGTTAAGTGAACAAATAACTATAAAAAATAAAATAAGTGCTCTTTATGAATTTAAGACAATATCAAATTACACCGAATCTTTATTGACAAATTTTTTCCCCGGAATAGATATGGGTTTATGGAATTTTGAGTCAATTAAATGGGGCATTATTGATTCATTAGAAGAATTAAATAGCTTTAAAGAATCATTTCTGCTTAAAAATTGGATTAATAAATATTTGGATAATGAAAAAACAATTGATGGAGACTTATATAACCTGACAAAAAAGATCGCGAATATTTACATTGATTATCTAATTTTTAGACCTGAAATGATTGCTGAATGGAATAGATATGAAATTAATTCACCTAATCTATTTAAGAATTTAAATTCAGATCAATATTGGCAACCTATTTTATATAAATTATTAGAGAAAAAGATATCTGAAAAACCTTCATGTTTATACATGATTAAATTAATAAAGTATTTAAAAAAAGTTAAAAACTTTCAATTTAAAGTACCAAATCAAATTTATATTATTTCCGATAGTAACTTATCTAAACTACATATTAACTTTTATTCAGAACTTTCAAAATTTACTAAGGTAAATTTATATTTATTATCTGCAGGAGATGATTTATGGAATAGAATAAATTGTCTTGAAGGTGAGTTGGAATTTGATAATTTTAAAAATAAATTGAATTTAAACAATAGAAATATAGAGAAAATATTTGGTAAATTTGGAGCAAACTTTCAGAAATTAATTGAGGAAAATATTAATAAAGAAGGTATAATTTTAAAAAATAATTTAATTTATATTGATCCAACAATTAATTTTGATGAAAAGAAAGATATTCCTCTTCTTAATCAAATACAAAAAAGATTGATTGATAACAATAGCCATGATTTTACAGTAAATGATGGGGATGATTCAATATTACTTTGTGAGCATTTTAATCAGAATAGTCAATTAGAATATATAAGAAATAAAATTATAGAAATAATAAATTCTTGCGACTATATTAAATATAGTGATATTGCTGTATTATCTCCACAAATTAATCAAATCAAACCCTATCTAAGGTATATCTTTAATAATGAATTTATTAATGGTGAGAAGATACCTTATTTTTTTATTGATAATGATAATTATGATTCACCAGACATTTATAAATTTTTAATTGACATCACTGAAATAGCAAATGAGAAAATTACACTTGAAAAAATAGATTATTTTCTTTCAAAAAAAGTAACTCAGAACATTTTTGATTTTGATATTACTGAGAAGGATGAAATTATTTTCTTACTTAACCAAATTGGTTTTCATTGGGGATTAGATGCTAATGAAAGATTAGGCGAAGAAAAAAATACTCTAGAGTGGTGTATAAATAGAATTACTTTAGGCCTAATTTATGAAAAAGAAGTCAATTTAGGTACTTTTAATTTAAGACCATTTAGCTTAAAAAATATAAGTTTGGATTTGAATAAATGGGTTAGATTATTAATTGATTTAAAAAAATATATTAATTTGCTAAGAGGATCTTTCCCTTACTCAAGTTGGGTTGAAAAGATAATGTTTATATTAAAAAGAATTGCTGATTCTAATGCAAATTTTAATTTAGAAATTAGTGAAATAAATAGAATTCTTGATAATTACGCAATACCTTTAATACCTGATGATCATATTTTGTTAAATGTTTTTAGAGAGATATTAATTTCTTGCATAAATGAAGCTAAATATCAAAGCAAATCACGGATCAACAAGATCCTTGTAAGTGATATTGAAAATTCAAGGCATATTCCACACAAGGTTATCTTCTTAATAGACATGAATAGTGTTTATTATCCAAAATTATCAAAGAATGAAAATATTAATTTATTAAATAATAAATATCATCTTGGCGATCCATCAGTTTTTGAAAGAGAGAAATATTCATTTCTTGAATTGTTAATTTCCTGTAGAGATAAATTTATAATTACTTGGGTAAAGAATGACAAAAACAATAAAAAATTAGATGTATCTTTTCCCATAAAAGAGTTAATTTCTTTTTTTGATAGTTTTTTAAACCAAGGGCAAAGAGGACTAATAATTAAAAATTATGATTTAAATAGAAAAGAAATAATTGATCTTTATAGTTCTGAGATAATTAAAAGTAATTATTCTTTAGTAGAAGATATAGATTGGAATGAAAAAAAATCTGATAATAAAAATTATAAATTATCAGAACTGATTAATTGGTTCAAGACTCCACAAAAATATTGGCTAAATAAAATAAATATTTCTCCCAAGGAAATATTTATTCATCATCCAGATGAGGAGTATGTAAGTAATCTGCAGAAGTCTCAACTAGTTACAAAAATAATCCAGGAATTAGAGATTGATAACCATAATTTTATTGATGATTTAAAAAATTTGAATATCAATTCTCAATTGGTTGAGAATGGTATTATTATGCCGAAAAATAGTATTCTTATAAAAGAAAAAGAAATCAAAGATTTATTAGAAAGTCTATCTATAAGTTTGAGTCAACATAATAGGATTAATAGAATTTATGTTAAATCAAATGCAAATAAAGAAGAATATTTCATCGCTGATGACACCGTAATTGAATTAATTCATTCGAAACTAAGTTTAAGTCGTTTGACAGAGGCTTGGATTAAATCACTCTTCATTTATTCTTTAAAGAAGAATATAAAAAAGACCAAAGTAATTTTTAGATCAGAAAATAATTATAAATCTCAAATTATTAAATCACCTGGAACAACAGAGTCAAATTTAATTTTGGAGGAATACATAAATATATTTAAAAATTATTCTGAAAAATGTTTACCTCTCCCTCCAGAAAGTGCTTATAAATATGTAGAAGCAAAAATAAAATCAAAAAATGAGAAAAAAGCTTTTTCCAATAGATGGATTGGTAATAAAAATTTTTCTAAAGGTGAAAGAGATAATATCGAAATGAAATTATGTTTTGGAAATAAAAAAGATCCAGACTTCTTTCTAGAAAATAATAATTTTGATAAATTATCATTCAGATTTTATGGTCCTCTTATTGAAGCATTAAATAAATAAATAATGAATAAATTTCAGTTAAAATTTTTTTTAAAAGCTGCTTATGAAAAGATACTTGTTTTTTTACAGTTCTTTATTATTAGTCTCCATTTTTTTAAATGGGAATTTATTCCAGAAAAACAAATAATTCAAGTCACTTCTTTTTCTTATTTTTTGGGGTTTTTAATTATCATAATTGCTTTCATAATATTGTTATTTGCAATTAAAGATCTAGGAAGAAATTTATCCCCTTTCCCAAGACCTATTAAGGATTGCAATCTTGTTACTAAAGGTATTTATCGCTTTACTCGCCATCCAATGTACTATTCTTTGATATTTATTTCCTTTGGGGTTTTTATAACAAAGTTATCTATTTATTATTTATTTTTATCAATAAGTTTAATTTTAATAATTAAATTTAAGATTAATTTAGAAGAGCAATATTTAAAAAATAAATTTAAGAATTACTTATTTTACAAAAATAAGGTCAAATATTAATTCAATAAAGATATGAATATTAATCAAATTAAATTAGATAATAAATTTAAATTAGTAGAAGCAAGTGCAGGAACTGGCAAAAGTTTCACTTTGGCACATCTAGTTCTAAGAAATGTTTTGGAAAAAAAAATTAAACCTGATGAGATACTCTTATTAAGTTTTACAAAAAATACGTGTTCTGAATTACGAGATAAAATACTTTTGAGATTTAAGGATTTAAAATTATATTTGCAAAATCATAATGAAAGTAAGATAGATAATACACTTAAGGATTGGTATCTAAAGTTTAATGAGAAGGAAAAATCTAAGGAAAAAACTATATCCGAAATTGATAATTTTGTTAATGAAATTTATAAATTGCAAGTAACTACATTCCATGCTTTTTGTAATAATATTATTGATGAATATAGTATTGAAATAGGGGTAACTCAAGATCCAAGCATTGAAAATAATATAGATAATTTGTATAAAGATGTAATAGATAATTTGTGGATTGATGATTTTCTAAATCTTAATCCTCAGATTATTTCAGCAGTCAAAAATAAAAAAATAAGTTCTAGATTTGGAAGTAGAATAAATAAGTCATTTTTTGTGGAAATTTTAAAAAATATAGATCAAGAAAATATTTGTAAATTTCAAATAAATCATAAATATAAGATTAGTGACTTAAACAATTATTTTAATGATTTTTTTTATTTAAATTGGAATGAGTTTTGTGTTGAATGGAATAAGAATGGTAAAGAATTATTTTTACAACTTACAGAAATGGGAAAATTAATTAAGGCAGGTGGTGGTAAAAGTCAAATATATGCTGCAAAACCAAGAAATGATAATTTTAATCAAATAATTTGTTGGATTGAAGAGATTAACAAAAGGCTTGATTTTAAAAATATGATGGATTTTATATATGATATTTCCAAAGATGATCTTTTATCTAAATATTTTTACAATGAAAATATATCTAAAGAAATTAAAAAACATAACCTAAAAATAGATTTTACTAAATTTAATTTATTACAAGAAAAAATTTATAAAATAAAAGAAGGCTTCTACACTGAATTTATTAGAATATTTACCCAATTAGCTTATATAAAATTAATTGAATTAAAGAAAAATTTTTCTATTTTCAACTTCAATGATCTTATAAAGACTGTAGAAAATACATTTCTAGATTCAGAAATTAGTAATAGTGATACTCTATCTAAAATTCAAAAGAGATTTAAATGTGTCTTAGTAGATGAGTTTCAAGATACAGACATTACTCAGTGGAATTTAATAAAAAAGTTCTTTAATACAAAAAACCATTTTTTACTTTGTGTAGGTGATCCAAAACAAGCAATCTACAAATTTAGAGGTGGAGATATTGAAACTTACCTAGATGCAAAATCTAATGCAATCCAGGTTTTTAGTCTTACAGATAACTATAGATCCTCAAAAAAGTTAATCGAAGTTTTTAATAAATTTTATAAGAATGGACTTAAACAATCAAAACTAAACTATAGGAAATTAACCTCTAGAATTAATGAAAATATTAATTCTGAATTTAAATTTAATGATGTATTTGAAATTGTAGAATTTTCAAAAAAAGAGACTGATATAGATGATCTTGTAACTCATTACATAGTTAACTTTATTTTAAATAATCAAGAAATTGATATTAATAAAATTGCGATTCTTACATTAAATAATTCGCAATGCTTAGATTTAAAAAAAAAATTAAATCAGTTTAACCTCCCATGTAAAATTCAAAATAAACAAAATATTTTTGAAACTGAAGCAAGTTCTCTACTATTTCTATTCATTGAATGTTTATTAAATCCCAGGTCTTTTAAAAATATAACTTTGCTTGCTGCTTCAAAGTTTATAGAAATAGAATTAGAAGATTTACTTGATGATGGAATTAGTAATAATTTAGAAATTTTAATAAATAAATGCATTACTTGGTCCAAGGAACTAAGAGAAAAAGGTTTTTTAAACATTGTTAATGAACTCATTATAAATTACAAGTCATCCTCGATTATTCAAGATTCAGATTTAAATGCAAATTTATTTCAACTTTCAGAAATTGTTGAAATAGAATTAATTAATAATGATTTTAATCTCAATAAAGTTCTCAACTGGTATAAAAATCAGTTAAATCATATTTTAAGAACTTCTACTGGAGAAGATTTTTTAACGAAAGATTATAATCTTCAAAATGGAATAAATCTTTCTACCATTCATAGTAGTAAGGGTCTTGAATTTGAAATGGTCCTATGTCCCTATCTCTCAATTATTTCAAATAAGTTAAATAAAATTAAAGGACCTCTTTGGAGATCAAATATTGATAGAAATATATACATTAATATTTCTAATAATTATTGCAAGGTTGAAAAATTTAAATTAATAGAAGAAGAAGATTTATTTAAAGAGAGTGAGAGGTTAATTTATGTAGCACTTACAAGGAGCAAAAATAAACTTGTTGTTTTTAATGATTTAGAAGATACAAATAATATTTTAAATAATGATTTACTTAATAATTTGGAAAATATAAATATTTATAAGTCTACTTTTGAAGTCAGGCTAGAAAAGGAAAAAATAAAAGAAATTTTTGCTAAGTTCCAAAACAAGCGATTGAATAATAATCTTTGGAAAATTGATAATGCTAATAAAAAAATATCAAATGCATTTAATTCTGATCAAATTATTTCTTATTCAAGTTATTCTTCTTGGATACGAAAAGATAAAAATATTGATGAAGTCATTAATCAATATAAGGATTATGAAGATAATATATCAATTATCAAAGAGTCTATTTTTAGGAAATCAAAGAATTATCCAAATTACTTTTCTTATCCAAATCCCTTAAGTGAATTTCCAAAAGGAACTATTGCTGGGACCTGCCTGCACAAAATAATAGAAAGATTTGAATTTAGAAACGATAATAATCAAGAATTAATTGATTTAATTATTGAGGAATTGAACTTTCATCAAATCGATACTTCTTTGGCTTTTAAAGTAAAAGATGCAATTTTAAGAATTATAAATATATCTTTAGGAAGCGAATTACAAAATAAGAAACTCGTTGATATCCCAAATGAATGCTTAATTAAGGAACTTAAATATGATTTAACTTTATCTTATGAAGGTAAAAATATTAATTCTAATGATATATCAAAATGCTTTTTTTTAGATCAGGAATATGAATTTGGTGAAGAATATGCTAACAAAATAAATGATCTTCAAATTATGAATAAAGGCTTTCATTCTGGATGTATTGATTGTGTTTTCCCTGTAGGTAATAAATTAGAAGATAGTAAATGGTGGGTAATTGATTGGAAAAGTAATTTGATTTCTGGAAGTGATAATATTGATTGTTTACCAAGAAACTATAACTATGAAAATATGAGAAATGAAATGATAAAACATCATTATCCATTGCAATCTCATCTTTATTTATTAGCATTGCATAGATTATTGAAGTGGCGACTTAAAAATTATCAACCAAATAAACATCTAGGAGGATATATTTATTTGTTTTTAAAGGGATTGCCAGATTTTGAATTGTTTGAAAAATCTAAGTCGAAAGATATATCTCCAGGTATTTTTATTGGCAAAGCACCTTTAAAAAGAATTAATTATTTAGATAACCTTTTTTAGAATGACTAAACTTACTAATGATCTTGAAAAGTTCCAATATGATCATATATTTAATTTAATTTTAGGTATTTTCAAGTTCAATGAAAAAAAATATGGAAATTTCGTAAAAGATGCAATAAGAATTTTATTAGAATTTGAAAAAAATGGTGAAACTATTATTGACGTAGATAATAGTTTAATAATCTTTGAATTATTAGAAGATGGCTGGCCCAAAAAACATATAGAGGTTCTAAAAAATATAGGTTTGATAGGTTCCCTTAATTCTCCATTCATATTTGTTAATAGAAAATTATCCCTATCAAAATGGTCAAAAAAGATAGAAAGAGTTATTAATTCATTTCTAAAAAAAATAGATAACGATAATTTAATGAACTCGATAATTTATAAAGATGATAATAAAATTGATCAAATTAAAAATATATTTAAATATTCAAACTTAGTTTTCCTTCAAGGAGGACCAGGCACGGGTAAAACCACTTTAATAATTAAGTTAATACTAGAACTCCTTCAAATTGATAACTTTCTAAATATTGGTTTGTCTGCTCCAACGGGTAAAGCTACAGCTCGTCTAAAAGAAGCTCTTAATGATAAAAAAAATATTTTTGTTAGCAAATTTCTAGACCAAATAGAATTTCAAACTTTACATAGATGGATTTTAAATTCTCAAAATAAATCTCTTAATTTGAAATTCAAACTAAAAGAGCTTGATATTTTCATAATTGATGAAATGTCAATGGTTAATATCGATTTAATTGAATCAGTTTTAAATTTGCTAGCAAAGGACTGCAAAATTATTTTAGTTGGAGATAAAAATCAATTGTCTCCAGTAAATAACTGTTCTATCTGGAATTATTTGTTTGAATATGGTGATAACAGTTCAATTAAATCTTGCGTAGTAAATTTAGAAAAAACTTATAGAAATATTGGAGATATAGCATTAATTAGTAATTTAATATTTAATAATGATTTTTCTTTACTTAATAAAAAGATAAGAGAATTAGAAAAAGATAATAATTCACAAGAAATTACTATTTCAAAAAGTAGAGAAAAAGATATTCCAAAAGATCTATTTGTTTCGATTACAAGTCATCTAAAACAGTTAAATCTTTCAACTTCAAATTTAAGTAAAAAAAAATATATATTTGATGAGGGTATTGATAATTTATTGCTTAATGAAAAAGATTTAGTAGATAAGATATTTCTGGATTTACAAAGTCACTTGATTTTATGCGAAAAAAATTCCGGAATATGGAGTGTTGAATATTTGAATGAAATTGTTTTTGGTCAAAAAAAACCTTATGACCTTAAAACTCTAAAAGAGGGTGTTCCTATCATGTGTACAAAAAATAATACTGAACTTGGATTGTCAAATGGTGATATCGGAGTACTTATCGGTTTAAAAAATAAAAGAAAATATCTTTTTAGAAGATTTAATGATAATAACGAAGAAATTGTGGCATTAATTGATCCATCTAATTTAGAAAATGTTGTGCCAGCTTTAGCAATTACTATTCATAAATCTCAAGGAAGTGAATCTGAGAAAGTAAGCATTTTGTGGTCTCAAAAGTATAGAAGAAATCAATATGCTGTAAAAGAAAAAAAAGATAATGAAAATATCTTTTGCAGAGATAATTTTGAAAGAAGATTATTTTATACTGCTGTTACAAGAGCGAAAAAATTTCTAAATATATATTATTTAAATTAAACTTTATTTTTGAATAATTAGTAAGATTTTAACCCCAAGATGTTAGATTAAGAGTTCGGCTCTGTAAGGCTAATCAACAATTTAAGTAATTTAGATATTTGTTGAATGCCTAATCAGATGATTATTAGGCATTAAAAATGACTTTAAAAAAAGATAGTAACTCTTTTGGTAGTGAGAAGGAAAAATCTCAGAATGAAGATACTTCCCTTCTTGAGTTAAATAACTCAGAGAACAAAAAAGAAATCGAATCTCAACCATTGGAATTATCGAAAGGCAATGATAATGAAAATGAGAATGAGAATGGATTTCTCGATTTTGGGTTTAATCAATCGATCTTAAATTCGTTAATAAATAAAGGATATAAAAATCCAACTCCCATCCAAAAAGCTGCAATTCCGGAACTAATGTTAGGCAGAGATTTACTAGGCCAAGCACAAACAGGGACAGGAAAGACTGCAGCTTTCGCATTACCATTAATAGAAAAACTTGCAGATAATAAAGAATTAAATGCCAAGGTTTTAGTTATGACTCCTACAAGAGAATTAGCAACTCAAGTGGCAGAATCTTTTAAAAGTTATAGTTCTGAATCTAGTAATTTTAAGACTGTTGCAATATATGGAGGTACCGACTATCGAAATCAAATTTCTGCATTAAAAAGAAAAGTTGACGTAGTAGTTGGGACCCCAGGCCGAATAATGGATCATATGAGGCAGGGGACTTTTAAAATTAAAGATATAAATTGTCTTGTTTTAGATGAGGCAGATGAAATGTTAAATATGGGTTTTCTTGA
The DNA here is from genome assembly GCA_002026015.1 of Prochlorococcus sp. HOT208_60m_808G21. Lineage (GTDB taxonomy): Bacteria > Cyanobacteriota > Cyanobacteriia > PCC-6307 > Cyanobiaceae > Prochlorococcus_A. The sequence continues at coordinate 19,849 of MWOY01000112.1, forward strand.
AGATATCGAATGGATTATAGATCAACTTCCAGAAAATAAGCAGATGGTATTGTTTTCAGCAACAATGCCTAGTGAGATAAGAAATATAGCAAAAAAATATCTAAATGATCCTGCCGAAATATTAATCAAAAGTGTCAAAAAAGAAACTCAATTAATTTCGCAAAAATTTCTATATGTACAAAGGCATCATAAGTTAGATGCTTTAAAAAGAATATTAGAACTTCATAACGAGGGAGTAATTATTTTTGTGAGGACAAAACTACTTACTACTTCAATAGCTGAAGCTTTAGAGAATTCAGGTCATACTGTTGCAGTACTTAATGGAGATATACCTCAAAATCAAAGAGAAAATACTGTAGATAGATTAAAAAAAGGATTTATTAATATCCTTGTTGCAACTGATGTCGCAGCTAGAGGATTAGATGTTGAGAGGATAAAACTTGTTGTTAATTATGATTTTCCTTTTGACAAGGAAACATATACTCATAGAATTGGAAGAACTGGCAGGGCAGGCAGATCAGGAGAAGCAATTTTATTTGTTAATCAAAGAGAAAAACATTTTCTAAGAAACTTAGAAAACTCAACAAGAACTAAGATTGAAGAAATTAATATACCAAGTAATAAAATAATAAATGAAAAAAGGATGGAGAAACTTATAGATAATGTTAATGAGAGTTCTTTAGCTAAAGATGAGGATGAAGAAAATAAAGCTTTGATTATTGATGTACTAGATAATTTAAAAGAAAAATACTCTATGGATGACTCAAATATTGCGATGGCGGCGATTAATTTAGTAATAGGTAATAAATCATTTTTTGTTAATGAAGATGATTCTTGGATTAATAAACAAAATAATACTGATCGAAATAGATCAAATAGAAATATTAATAATCGTATGAGAAATTCAAATAGAAGAAATAATTATCAAAATGATTCTTTTGAAACCTACAAATTTAACTTCGGTAAATTTGATGGGGTTAGAGTTGCAAATATTATATCCTCAATCTGTAATTCAACTAATATAAATGGTAGATCTATAGGTAAGATACAGATTTTTAATGATTACAGTTTGGTAGATTTACCCAGAGATCTGCATAGAGAAACTAAAAATAAATTAAAAAAAATTAAAGTCAGAAACTAGGTATAGAGAATGAAAGCTAGCAAATATAAATTCTTTATTTTTGTGAATTTGATAATCCTATTCAACTCTTTTAATAGTTACTATTTAGCTCAAACGAAACAAGATTCAATTATAAAATTATTTTGTCTTCAGAGTGTCAAAGAGGAAATGACCAAAGCAGAAATGGTATATAGTGAAGAAATTGCGAATGAAACTTGTGATTGTTACTACGAAGAATTTAAAAAAACTGCAAGTCATCAAGATTCAAAAACAAAATGTAAATTAGATACTAAAGAAAATTTAAATCATAATAGAAAAATTTAATTGTTATTTTATGAGGTCTAAGAACAATCAAAATCCAATAATTAGACTTTATTTAAATCTGATTGATGAAAGAAGGTTACTATTTTTTGCTTTTCTTAGTTCTATAATTAATAAAATATTAGATTTAGCTCCCCCTGTAATAATTGGTCTTGCAGTGGATATCGTTGTAAAGGAACAGAATTCATGGATTGCTGGTTTTGGAATAAAAGAAGTTCCAGCACAATTGATTTTTCTTGCATTTGCTTCAGGAATAGTTTGGTCTGGTGAATCCTCCTTTGAATATTTATACTCGATTTTATGGAGAAATTTGGCTCAGCTATCGCAACATAAATTAAGAATAAAAGCTTATGAGCATATTCAGCAATTAGATATGGATTTTTTTGAAAATGATAATACTGGAAGGCTATTATCTATTTTGAATGATGATATAAATCAACTCGAGAGATTTCTAGACCAAGGGGCTAATCAGATTATTCAGTTATTTATAACTGTATTAATAATTGGAGGCACTATGATTTTTGTCGCTCCAAAAATCGCTTTATTTGCTTTCTTTCCTATTCCAATTATATTTTTAGGTTCAATTAAATTTCAAAGGAAGCTTGCTCCAAAATATAGAGATGTTAGAAATAAAGCTGGGCTATTGGCATCAAGACTTAATAATAATTTAAGTGGAATTCTAACCATAAAAAGTTTTACTAAAGAAAAATGGGAACTAAATAGATTAAATAAAGAAAGTCTCGATTATCAAAGAAGCAACAAGGCTGCAATTAAATTATCTTCTGCTTTTATCCCTCTTATAAGATTTGCAATCTTATTTGCTTTTATAGCGATTCTATTAATTGGAGGTTTCCAAACTTGGAATAAGACACTTGATGTAGGAACTTATAGTTTTTTAGTTTTTATTACACAAAGACTATTATGGCCTTTAACTACTTTGGGGCATGTTTTAGATGATTTCCAGAGATCTATGGCTTCAATAGATAGAGTAATTGATCTCATAGATACGCCCATAAAAATAAAAGATGGAAAAATAAAAATTGAATCTAAAGATATCAAGGGAGAAGTTATTTTTAATAATGTAAATTTTAATTATCCTGGAAGAGATTTAACTTTAAAAAACATAAATTTCAAAATTGAAAATAACTCAACATTAGGAATTGTTGGTTTAACAGGTTCTGGGAAAAGTACAATAATAAAATTACTCCTTAGGATTTATGATAGTAATAATGGGTCAATAACCTTGGATGGCATTTCTATTAAAGAAATAAATTTAAGGGATTTAAGAAAGTGTATTTCTTTAGTAAGTCAAGAAACTTATTTATTTCATGGCAGTGTACAAGAAAATATTGCTTATGGCTCAATCAACCCAAGTCTTAAAGATATCATTCAAGCTTCAAAGATCGCGGAAGCTCATAAATTTATTGAACAATTACCAGATGGTTATAAAACTATAGTGGGGGAAAGGGGCCAAAGACTCTCAGGGGGACAACGTCAAAGAATTGCCTTGGCGAGAGCTGTTTTAAAGGATGCACCAATATTAATATTAGATGAGGCTACAGCCTCAGTTGATAATGAAACAGAGGCTTTAATTCAAAAATCATTATCTAAAATCACCAAAGAAAGAACAACTATTGTAATAGCACATAGGTTAAGCACTATAAAAAATGCGGATAATATTGTTGTTATTGATAAAGGTAAAATAGTTGAAAGCGGAAAACATCAAAGACTATTAGATCAGAATAAAATATACGCTGATTTATGGAATGTTCAAGTAGGAATCTAGTATAGATTTTCAAACTATATTAAAAAGTTAAATGATTCAATTACATTACTAAATATACTGTCAACTTTATTCCATCTCTCTTCATTTGTTCCCACAGCGAAAGTATAAAGTGTTCCTCTATCAATTACGACAGTAGCTAATTCGTGTCTGGCCTGTTCATTTAAATTTAATTCATACTCTAAATCATAAAAAATGTGATTGGATCCCTCCCTCTTATTGGCATTTATAAGTCTTACCTCTCTACCTGAACCTTCGGGAGCAATGACTTTATCAATTAATGTTTGACCTACTTCATTTGGACTACCTAATTGCTCTAATTGAACCTCTTTATTTACATCAGAAATAACTAAACTTAAGGTCTCATTACTATTTATTAGATCATGATAAATAATTTCAGGTCCTCCATCGACTTTTACTCTAGTCCATCCTGTTGGATACAAAAAGGCATATCTGCCATCTGGACTTTGATAAGCTTCTAATCCCGCATTTAGTCCGCCACTACAAGCACTAAGTGTTAAACATAAAAAAATCAAAAATAAATATTTGAAAGGGTTAAATTTAATATTTTTCATTTTGTTTGAAATTACTAACTAAAAACATAATAAGACATTAAAAGCAAACAATTATGGCAATTCAGAATTTTGCGTCTAAATTATTCCTAGAAATAGTTCGATTTTGATTACTTATACCAAACCGCTTTCAAAATTAATTGGTCATTTTGAGAAATTTCCAGGGATTGGTCCAAGAACAGCGCAACGATTAGCCCTGTTTATTTTAAAACAACCTGAAAGTACAATAAGAGATTTTTCAAAGGCTTTGTTAGAAGCACATAGCAATGTTGGTCGCTGCAAAAAATGTTTCAATTTGACTTCAGAAGATGAATGTGAAATTTGTAAAAATACTGAAAGAAATCAAAAACTAATCTGTGTAGTAGCAGAAACTAAAGATTTGCTTGCTTTGGAGCGCGCCAGAGAATTTAAAGGTGTTTACCACGTTATTGGTGGTTTAATATCCCCAATGGATTCTGTTGGCCCCGAACTCTTAGAAATAAGAAGCTTGGTAGAAAGAGTTAGTAATTCTCAAATAGACGAGATCATATTGGCATTGACCCCCAGTGTTGAGGGAGATACAACAAGTCTTTATATTGGAAAATTGTTAGCCCCTTTTACTAAAGTTACGAGAATTGCATATGGCCTCCCAATGGGTAGTGAACTTGAATATGTAGATGAAGTTACGCTTGCAAGGGCTTTAGAAGGAAGAACGAAACTAAATTAGACAATGAGAGACAATAACTTAATCAAGAAAGAAAAAATTCTAAGACTTCCCTCTTGGATTAAATTTCCTATTAGTAAAGCTTCAGAATTCGAAAAAATACAAACACTCATCAAAAAATCAAATATTCATACTATTTGTGAAGAAGCAAGATGTCCAAATAGAGCAGAATGTTATGCCTCAGGAACAGCCACTTTCTTACTGGGTGGATCGATATGTTCGCGTTCATGTGCTTTTTGTCAGGTAAATAAAGGTAGACCTAGCTCTATCAATTTTGATGAATGTACTCAAGTCGCAGAAGCAGTGAAAGTACTAAATTTGAAATATGTTGTTTTGACATCTGTAGCTAGAGATGATCTCCCTGATCATGGTGCAAATTTATTTATTTCTACAATTGATGAGATTAGAAAAATTGATTCAAAAATAAAGATAGAGGTTTTAACTCCTGATTTATGGGGTGGGGGCAAAAATTTTGATGAAACTAATAACCTTCAGACTGAGAGATTGAAGATGATTTTAGAAAAAGATCCAATATGCTTTAATCATAATCTTGAAACTGTTGAAAGACTGCAAAAAGAAGTTAGGAGGGGGGCAAATTACAAAAAATCCCTAAGTTTACTAAAAAAGTCAAAGGATATTGCTCCTCATATTCAAACTAAATCAGGCATTATGTTAGGACTTGGGGAAACATTGGATGAAATAAAAAATACAATTTATGATCTTAAAAAAATAGATTGTGATCAAATTACAATTGGCCAATATTTAAGGCCCTCATTAACTCATTTGGCAGTTAAGAAATATTGGGATCCATCGGAGTTTGAATATTTATATCGCTTCTCTAAGGAATTAGGATTCAAAAAAGTATCTTCTGGCCCTTTAGTTAGAAGTAGTTATCACGCGGGTTAACTTTCTTCAATTAAAGAGAGTTTCTTTTCAAGTCTTTTCAATATAAAAATGCATTCTCCGTTCATAAGTGTACCTGCACCTCCCCAAACCAATCTTAATAAAAGATCTACTGGGCTAGAACCAACTTCTTTGACAATTTTGAATCCTATTAACTTGAAATATCTTACAAGTTTTTTACTATATCCTTCACTATCAAAAATAGCTAAAAGTCTTACTTTGTTGCTTGATTTTTTTTCAATTGCCCAAGCCATAGTTGTTGCCCATATTAATTCCGAAACAAAAGCAGGAGCTTTACCAAGGATTCTTAATGTATCAAGCTGAATACCTTGTTTATTTAAATAAGTCCAACCTTTCATTTCTGCCCAAATCTTAATTATGTTATCTTTCTGTTCTGCAATAACGATTCTAAAGAAACATAATCCGATAGTTTCTCTAACTTGAATTTTAATTAATAATCCAATGGAACCTGCTAATTTTTCTAATTCTTCAACCTTCATGATTTTGAAAATTAGTCCTTATAGATTTTATGATTTTCCACTTTTGACCTATCGATTTGTTTTTGTCTTTCTTCAAACCTTTTCCTATCATCATCGCTGAATTGGTCTATACAAAAATGACATTGGATACCCTTTCTATATTCTTTTCTTTCTTGATCTTGAATTGAAATTGGCATTCCACAGGCATGACAAATCGAGTAAGAGCCTTTTTCTAAATTTTGATCTAAAGCAACTCTTTTATCAAAAACATAACATTCACCTTCAAATAAGTTTTTTTCTTTTGGTATATCGTCAAGGTATTGAAGGATACCCCCTTGTAGGTGATAAATATTTTTATAACCTTTTTTTTTCAGCAAACTAGTAGCTTTTTCGCATCTTATTCCTCCAGTACAAAACATTGCTATATTTGTATTTTGTTTATCTTCTAAATGGGCTTCTAAATGATCATCTACCCATTTGGGGAATTCGCTAAAGTTTCTTGTATTTGGGTTTATAGAGTTTTGAAATGTACCTAAGGAAACTTCATAATGATTTCTAGTATCAATAACTATTGTATTTTGATTTTTAATTAACTGATTCCAATCAGTTGAGTCAATGTAGGTCCCATTATTTTCTGCAGGGTTTATTTTAGGGACACCCATGGTAACTATTTCTTTTTTGATTTTTATTTTTAATTTTTTGAAGACTTTTTCTTTTGAAAAGTTTACTTTAATATTCAATTTTCTATTACCTGCATATTTATTAATTAAATTGATAACAAAATCAATTACATTTTTCTCGGCACAAATAGTTCCATTAATACCCTCACTTGCAAAAATTAACAAACCTGAAAGATCATTTTCATTTTCGATTTCTAATAATTTATTTTTTAGATCAAGAATTAAGTTTTCTCGAAATGGGAAGAAAGAGTAAAGAGAAACTATTTTATAATTTTTGCCTTTCATAAAGAAGATAATGTTTTTTCACAAGTTTCAAAATCTTTGTTGAATGATACTCCAACCTCTTTAAGAAGCTTTCTGTCTGATTGAAAAGATGGATTTGAGGTTGTGAGTAACTCATCTCCATAAAAAATTGAATTTGCCCCACATTGAAAACATAAAATTTGGGCTTCTTTTGAAAGCTTTTCTCTCCCTGCACTTAATCTTATTTTACTTTTAGGCATAAGGATTCTAGCTGTAGCTATCATCCTTATCATTTCAATAGAATCAACTTCTTGATTATCTTCCAAACCAGTACCTTCAATAGCTACTAATGAATTTATAGGAACACTTTCAGGATGTGGATTCATGTTTGAAAGCACTTCCAAAAGAGATGCTCTATCGCCATTAGTTTCACCCAAGCCTATTATCCCTCCACAACAAACATTTATTCCTGCATTCCTTACTCTTTTGATAGTATCTAGTCTATCTTGATAAGTTCTAGTAGTAATAATATTTTTATAATGCTCAGGACTAGTATCAAGATTGTGGTTATACGCGGTCAAACCTGCATCAGCCAGTCTGGAAGCTTGTTCTTCTGTAAGCATCCCAGCAGTAACGCATGCTTCCATACCTAAATTTCTTACACCGCTAACCATCTCTAACATTGCATTGAAAGATTTCCCATCTCTAATTTCTCTCCAAGCCCAACCCATACAAAACCTATCTGCACCCTCATTTTTTGCTATTTGAGCTCTTGCTAAAACCTCTTCAACTTGAAATTGTGGATGACTTTTGATTTCGCTAGCACTATATATTGATTGACTACAATACGAACAATTTTCCTCACATCCACCAGTTTTTACGCTGAATAATGATGCTAATTGAATGTCGTATTTGTTAAATTTCCTGTGAACGGTTTGTGATTCCCACATTAAATCAATAAGAGGCATATTAAGTATTTTCAATATCTCCTCTTTATTCCAATCAAACCTAATTTCTTTTAATAACTGATTTTTCGAATTAGCCATTTTATTAGGAAGAATATTGAGAATCTTCAAAAGATTCATTTGGTAATGATTCTATACCGCCGAAACGTCTATTTCTTGATTGGTAATCAATTATTGCTTTAAGAAATTCATGCTCATTAAACTCTGGCCATAGTACGTCAGATATATAAATTTCTGAATATGCTAATTGCCATAATAAAAAATTACTTATCCTTTTTTCTCCACTAGTTCTTATTAGTAATTCAGGATCCTTAATCCCTCCAGTTAATAGTTCTGAATTAAATAATTTTTCATTAATTTCACTTGGTTTTATTTCCCCAGAAGAAGATTTTAATGCTAGTTCTTTTGCAACTTTTACTATTTCTTGTCTACCTCCGTAATTAACACAAACATTGAATAAAAATTTATTGTTGTTTTTAGTAAGTGATTCTGAACTAGATATTATTTCTTTTAAATTTTTTGGGAAAGGATTTAAATCTCCAATAAATTTTATTTTTGTTGATTCTTCATGTATCTCTTTAATTTCGTTTTTTAAAACTTCGCTAAAAAGATTTATGAGAAAATCAACTTCTTTTGTTGGTCTTGTCCAATTCTCAGTTGAAAAAGCATAAACAGTAATTACTTTACAACCTAAATTTTTTGCAACTTTGAGAATTTTTTTTAATACAACAACACCCCGTTTATGTCCAAATGATCTGGGTAAACCTTTTCTAGTCGCCCATCTCCCATTTCCGTCCATAATTATTGCTACATGCTTGGGCAATTTTTGCTTATCTATTTTCATTAATAAGTCAGTAATTTTATCGTCTATTACTTTTTCTAAACTCATTAGTTAATCCTTTTTGTTAATAAAAATTTCTGATTTTTCAGACTCTTTTTTATTAATATCACTGATGATATTATCACCCGAGTCTGTCTTTTGGGATGAAACATTTTTACTTAAAGATGCTTTACTTGCTCCCATAGAGTTTTGATTCCCAATCAATTTTGCAAGAAGTTCTTGTAACCTGCTGCTGGTAATTGGTCTTTCGAGTTTGCCTTGGTTTGCTAATGATAAAGTACCTGTTTCTTCAGAAACAACAATACAAATACATCTGTCAAATCTTTCTGTAATTCCTAATGCTGCTAAATGTCTTGTGCCATATCTACTTATTCCTTGTCTTGAGAGAGGAAGTATTACACCAGCAGAAATTATTTTATTTCCTTTCACAAGCACTGCTCCATCATGTAAAGGCGTATCTGTAGCAAAAAGATTTATTAAAAGGTCAGTTGATAATTGTGCCTCAATATTGGTCCCTGAATACAAAAAATCTTCAGGTCTTAAATCACTCCCCAAATCTACAACGATTAAAGCACCTCTTCTATTTTGAGAGAGTTTACCGGCAGTATCAACTAACTGAGTAATGGTAGTTGAAGTTGCTCTAAATTCCTTTGGTGGATTCCCAAGTAACACAGCTAGCCTCCCAGTGCCTAGTAATTCCATTAATCTTCTTAACTCTCCTTGCCAAAGGATCGCTAATGAGAGAGAGCAAGCGAGAACTACAGCATCAATTAATTTTGATGTTAGTGGTAAGTATGCATATCTTTGAATAAACCATGCGGATGATACTAAAAACAAATATCCTCTTAGAAGCCATAATGTCCGTTGTTCTTTTACTCTAGAGAATAATAATAGTCCGAAACCAACAGCGAATAAGACATCTAATAAAAGCTTTAAATTTATAATCCCCCAGAAATTCACACTAAAAACAAAATTAATTTAAATGTACCTAATTTTGTTTGATAAAGCGATCAGGTAGTACGTCATATTTTAAAAGATCCAATGGGCTTTCTCTTTTTTGAATAATTTCTGCCTCTCCATTTTTAACTAAGAGAGCAGCAGGCCTTGGAATTCTATTGTAGTTAGAACTCATTGAATTATTATATGCACCAGTACCAAAAACACATATAAGATCTCCCGTTTTACATTCTGCTAGTTCAATTTCTTTAAACAATACATCTCCCGATTCGCAGTGCTTACCTGCAATAGTATATTTATTTTTGGAATTAATATTAAATGGATTACTTACTAAACATGCAGAATAATTTGATTGATATGTAATTGGTCTTGGATTATCACTCATACCACCATCAACAGATAAATATGTTCTGATACCGGGAATTTCTTTAAAAGCCCCAATTTTGTAAATGGTTACACCTGCTGTAGATACAATAGATCTCCCAGGTTCGCACATTAATGTAGGAAAATCTAAGTTGTTTTTTTTACAAGCTTCAACAACAGAAGAAGAAATTGTTTTTACCCATTCATCAATTGAAGGAGGATCATCACTTTCTGTATACTTGATACCTAAACCACCGCCAACATTTAGTTCCTTTATATTATGACCAAATTTTTTGGCGTCTAAGATAACCTTTACCATTATTTCTCCCAGATCCTTATGAGGGTCTAGTTCAAAAATCTGTGAACCAATATGAGCATGTAAACCTTTTAATTTTAGGTGCTTTGTATTGCTGATGCTGTTAAATAGAGTATTTAAATATTCTATTCCGAAACCAAATTTGCTATCAAAAGATCCAGTTCTAATATATTCATGTGTATGGCATTCTATCCCAGGAGTAAAGCGAATCATTATTTCTAAATCTTGATTAAATGATTTTGAGATCTCATCTAATCTTTCTAAGTCGTAATCATTATCTACAATAACCTTAATGTTATTTCTGACTGCGAATTCTAATTCTTTGTCTGATTTGTTGTTACCATGAAAAACAATTTTTTCATTTGGAACCCCACCTTTAATAGCAGTCAATAGTTCTCCTTCTGAAACGGCATCAAGTCCTAAACCCTCCGAAGAAACAAGACTACTCATAAAAATGGAACTATTTGCCTTAGAAGCATATATGGGCAACGATTTTCCTGGGTAATATTTTTCTAAGGCATTTTTGTACGCTTTACAAGAATTTCTTAAAGTGATTTCATCTAAGATATAAAGAGGAGAATCATATTTTTTAATTAGTTCTTCAATAGAACATCCACCAACTGACAATTTACCATCTCCTTCAATGGATGTGGTAATAGGTACAATATTTCTGTTAGGACTTTCCAAGTCAATTTTTTGTTTTAAAAAAGATTGTTTTTCTTCCATGGGAGAACTTTTAATAAAGCTTTGCCAAAACTGTCATATTTTATAATGACTTTAGATTTGAACTTTCTAGATATAAATACATAATAAATGATATCCATTAAACAAATAAATAAGAAATATATTGATTTATGTTATGAATTAGATTCAAATACGATTTCGCTATGGAGTAAAGAACAATGGGCTAACGAATTCAAAAAAGATGGTACAAAAATCTTTGGGTTATTAATTAAAAATTTAATCATTGGTATATGTGTTTTTCAAGTTGTTCTTGATGAAGCTCAAATAAATTATTTTGTTGTAAAAAAGAAATTTAGAAAAAAGGGATTTGGATCTTATCTTATGAGCTATCTAATAAAAAAATGTGAAAAATTAAATTTAAAGAAATTACTATTAGAGGTTTCTCAGAGTAATGTTACTGCTGAAAGATTCTATAGCCGCTTTGATTTTTCTACTGTGGGAATAAGAAAAAATTATTATAAAGATGGTTCACATGCTCTTTTAAAAGAAAAAAAATTAACAACAAAATAATGTAAAAATTTAAATGTTCGGATAACCAGAATCGTTGAAATTACTATAATTTCTTGCTATATCATTAAAAAAGTTCAATTTAATTTGATAATTTATACTTTTGGGTATTCACAAAAGCTCATTCTGAACACAAAATTGACATATTACTGGTAGGTTATTAGTAGGAATTTAATCTTCTAATGTTTGAAAGATTTACAGAAAAGGCTATAAAAGTCATTATGCTTGCTCAAGAGGAAGCCAGGAGACTTGGTCATAATTTTGTTGGAACTGAACAAATTCTTTTGGGGTTAATTGGAGAAGGAACTGGGGTAGCAGCGAAAGTACTTAAATCACTTGGAGTTAATTTAAAAGATTCAAGGATAGAGGTGGAAAAGATAATAGGTAGAGGTTCAGGATTTGTAGCTGTAGAAATACCTTTTACTCCCAGGGCTAAAAGAGTTTTAGAACTATCTTTAGAAGAGGCTCGTCAACTTGGTCACAATTACATTGGTACAGAACATTTATTGTTAGGTTTAATTAGAGAAGGTGAAGGTGTAGCTGCAAGAGTTCTTGAAAATCTTAATATTGACCTTACAAAAGTTAGAACTTCAGTTATAAGGATGCTAGGTGAAACCGCCGAAGTTGGTACAGGGGCCAGTTCAACTAAGGGCAATTTAAAAACAGCTACTCTTGATGAATTCGGAACAAATTTAACAAAATTAGCAAGTGAATCAAAATTAGATCCAGTCGTTGGACGCCATTCAGAAATAGATCGTGTAGTTCAAATACTAGGTAGGAGGACAAAAAATAATCCTGTTCTTATTGGGGAGCCAGGTGTAGGCAAAACAGCTATAGCGGAAGGTTTGGCTCAAAGAATACAAACTGGGGATATCCCAGACATTCTTGAAGATAAAAGAGTTTTGACTCTTGATATAGGTCTTTTGGTAGCAGGAACAAAATATAGAGGTGAATTTGAAGAAAGATTAAAAAAAATAATGGAAGAAATTAAATCAGCAGGTAACGTCATTCTTGTCATAGATGAAGTGCATACTTTAATTGGTGCTGGAGCTGCTGAAGGAGCTATAGATGCAGCAAATATACTCAAGCCAGCATTAGCTAGAGGAGAACTTCAATGTATTGGAGCAACAACTCTAGATGAATATAGAAAACATATTGAAAGAGATGCTGCTCTAGAAAGAAGATTCCAGCCTGTAATGGTGGGAGAGCCATCCATAGAAGATACAATCGAGATTTTAAAAGGTCTTAGAGAGCGTTACGAACAACATCATCGTCTAAGAATTACTGATGATGCGCTAGAGGCAGCCGCTCATTTAGGTGATCGTTACATATCTGACAGATTTTTGCCTGATAAGGCTATTGATCTCATAGACGAGGCTGGAAGTAGAGTACGTTTAATAAACTCTAAACTTCCGCCTGAAGCAAAACAAATAGATAGAGAACTAAGAAAAGTCCAAAAACAGAAGGAAGAATCTGTAAGAGACCAAAATTTTGATCAAGCTGGCCAATTACGTGAAAAAGAGATGGAATTGTCTGCAAAAATTAAAGAGGTTTTGGATAATAAAAAGGAATCTGCAGCTGGAGATCAATCTGATGATGACAATTCTGTAAAAAGTGATTTAAAACTTTTACAAAGCCCTCTTGTTAGTGAAGAGGATGTAGCACATATTGTAGCTTCATGGACAGGTGTTCCGGTCCAAAAATTAACAGAAACTGAATCAGTCAAGCTTCTTAATATGGAGGAAACACTTCACCAAAGGCTAATTGGACAAGATGAAGCTGTAAAGGCTGTCTCAAGAGCCATAAGAAGAGCAAGAGTTGGATTGAAAAATCCTAATAGACCCATAGCAAGTTTTATCTTTTCTGGGCCTACCGGTGTTGGCAAAACTGAATTGACTAAATCATTGGCTTCATATTTCTTCGGTAGTGAAGAAGCAATGATTAGATTAGATATGTCAGAATTTATGGAAAGACATACAGTAAGTAAACTTATAGGCTCGCCTCCTGGTTATGTTGGTTTTAATGAAGGTGGTCAGCTTACTGAAGCAGTTAGAAGACGTCCTTATACTGTTGTTTTATTTGATGAAGTTGAGAAGGCTCATCCAGATGTTTTTAACTTATTATTGCAACTACTTGAAGACGGAAGATTAACTGACTCCAAAGGTAGAACTGTAGATTTTAAAAATACATTGTTAATAATGACATCTAATATCGGTTCAAAAGTAATCGAGAAAGGTGGTGGCGGACTAGGATTTGAATTTTCAGGCGATTCAGTTGAAGATAGCCAATATAACAGAATTAAATCACTAGTTAATGAAGAACTTAAGCAATACTTTAGGCCTGAATTTTTAAATAGGCTTGATGAAATAATTGTATTCAGACAATTAACTAAAAATGAAGTTAAAGAAATTGCTGAAATAATGTTGCAAGAAGTTTTTGTCCGACTACAGGATAAAGGTATTAAATTAAATGTCACCGATGCTTTCAAAGAAAGACTTGTTGAAGAAGGTTACAATCCTTCATACGGAGCGAGACCTTTGAGAAGGGCAGTTATGCGTTTACTAGAAGATAGTTTGGCTGAAGAAGTTCTTTCTGGGAGAATAAAAGATGGAGATAATGCTTTAGTTGATATAGATGATAATAAAAAAATTACAATAAATATTTCTTCTGAAGAATCTTCTCAAGAGTTAGCAGGTGCTAACTTCTAATCATTCAAAGTAAATATGCAGTCTATCTCTCCAGAAACTATTTACAGGGGAAATTCTGCCTGGGAAAAATCCTTACCTCAAATTACTGAATTAACTAAAAGTCCATTAATTCTAGGAAGAGGGATTCAAACGAATAATTTAAGAAATAAAATTTTAAATGATTTAAAAAATCAAAAACTTAATGTAAATTCTGCTAATTTGAAATTTGATTGTTGTTACGAAGATATTTCAAGAGTTAACAATATTATTTCAAATAATAATAATGATTGTGTTATCGCAGCTGGAGGTGGCAAAGTTCTAGACTCTGGAAAGTATATAGCCGACTCTCTTAATATCCCTTGTATTACAGTTCCGCTGAGCGCCTCTACATGTGCTGGTTGGACAGCCTTATCGAATATTTATACTAAGGATGGTCAATTTATAAAAGATGTTGCGTTAGGATCCTGTCCGAAAATACTGGTTTTTGATCATAAATTTATTCAAACAGCTCCATCAAGAACACTTGCAAGTGGCATAGCAGATGCATTGGCAAAATGGTACGAATCCTCAATAACAAGTTCAAAAATAGATGACGGACTTGTTCAACATGCAATTCAGATATCAAGAGTTTTAAGAGATCAACTATTAATAGATGGAGGAAAAGCATTTAAGGGGCAATTTGAAAATAATTCATCTTGGCAAAATACTGTAGAAGCATGTGGACTTACAGCAGGATTAGTTGGCGGTATTGGTGGAGAAAAATGTAGGACTGCAGCCGCACATGCTATTCATAATGCAATTACACAGATAATCACGCCTAATAAATTCTTACATGGTGAGATTGTAGGGGTTGGATTATTATTGCAATTAAGACTAGAAGAAATGAAAAATAACAATAAATTAGCTGATCAATCAATTAAACAATTATTAGTACTTATGAAAGAATTGAATTTGCCAACTACTATCGGACAACTTGGAATAAATGTTTTTGAAAATAATAATTTAGAGAAAATTGCTAATTTTACTTGTCGAGATAAATCTGAGATTCACTTTTTGCCTTTTGAAATTAATAAATGGGACATAATAGAGGTCATTTCAAATTTTGAACAACAAAAAATTAAAACATAAATATTTTTTGACTAAAAATAATTTTGAACAATTAAGTGATTTAAATGTAGAATTTTTCGAAAGTGCCAAATTGTCACTATTAGATCCTTTAGGCCTCTATTTGGCAAATGATGTTAAGTGGATAAAACTCAACCAAAATTGGAACTCCTTAAAATTCCCAGTAGTTATGGGTGGAAAAGGGCAACCTATACTTCTTCTACATGGCTTTGATAGTAGTTTTTTAGAATTCAGAAGAATATATAAATCACTAAAAAGAAATTTTCAAGTTATCGTTCCTGATCTTCTGGGTTTTGGTTTTAGTCCCAGGTGCGCAACAAATGAATACAATTCCTCAAAAATAATTTCGCATTTGATTGATCTCCTCAGGACATTAAAAATAACAAATAATTTAAAAATTATAGGTGCCTCTATGGGAGGCTCAACAGCTTTAAAACTTGCTTATGAAATTCCTGATTCCATTGATAAAATTATCCTTTTGTCCCCCGCCGGATTGTTTGGAGAACCTAAGAGTATCCCTTTTCCTCTTAACCAATTTGGTGCCTCATTTCTTGGATTGCCTCAAGTCAGAAAAAGTCTTTGTAGGCAAGCATTTGCTTTTCCAGATGAATGCGTTGGTAGGATGGAAGAGCAAATTGCTTCAATTCATTTAGGTTGTAAAGGATGGAGGAATTCACTTGCATCATTTGCAAAAAGTGGTGGATTTGCAGGGACTCAAAAATATATTCAAAACATACCAATTAAAACATTATGTGGAGAAAATGATCGAATTCTTGGAAAAAAAGAGATAAAAAAAATAGGAAATATTGAAAAATTAAATTTTGTAGGGTTACAAAATTGTGGTCATCTTCCACATATAGATCTTCCATCATTATCTAGTAAAATTATCCAAGATTATTTTTTGGAATAAAAGATTTTTTAATTAATTTAGATACTTGAGAATTATAAAAATGTAATACAAAACAGATGGAGTAAAGATGTAACTGTCAATTCTGTCAAGAATCCCTCCATGTCCCGGTAAAAAAGTTCCGGAATCTTTTATTTTTGCGTCTCTCTTCATCATAGATTCAATTAAATCTCCAACTAATGCCATAAGAGAAATTGAAATTCCATAAATTATTCCAACAATTAATGGATTTTCCCAATTCATTAAAAATGCGAAAAATATTGCTAGTAAAATTGAACAGCATATTCCTCCGATTAAACCTTCTATAGTTTTGCTCGGAGATATTGGAGATAGAGATGTTTTACCAAATGACTTCCCAATGAAATAAGAACCAATATCACTAGCTACGATTAAAAAACAAGAAGTTAAAGTTATATGGAGACCTGTAGTATTTGATAAATTCTCAAGCGAGATGAAACTCTGATTTGAAACTATTATCACTGAATCTAATCCCCTTAACTTAATCCAGTAACTGGGTAAAAAACCTAAATAGAATAATCCAAAAATAGATGCTGCAATATCTGAAATTGTCCCAGGTTTTGGTTGCAAAAGTAACCAAGTACATATCCCAACTGAACAGATTGGCAAAATTGAATTTGAAATTTCTCCTTCAAGCACACCAATGGTCTCAAGATAAGTAGAAATTATAATTATAAAGGACGAAAATAATGTGGTTTTTGTAGCTGGTCTTATTCCTTTAAATTCTGACATTCTGAAAAATTCTAATAATGCTAAATATGTAAGCAAAGCAATTGCCAATGTAAAAAACCATCCCCCCAACAAAACAACAATTAAACCGAAAATTCCTATAATTAATCCGCTTTTTAATCTCATATGAAATTGCTATGTTTCTAAGACCTTTATATTAAAATTTACCAGATCTTTGTTGCATAAACTTTGATTATTTATCCATTTAAACCTATCCATGTCCACTTTTTCGCCAGGAACTAGTAGAGGTATCCCGGGAGGATAAGGGCAAATAATATCTCCAGATATTTTATTTAATGATTGTGAGAAAGGAATACTCCGACTCTTACTTCTCCAAGCAATTCCAATTTCGATTTCGGGAGCTTGAACTAATTTAAAGGGCGATTTGAACACTTCTAAACTTTTTGATTTTTTGGAATTTAATAGTAATTTTTTCCATAACTTTTCAAATAAATTAAGAAAATCTTTTTGATTCCCAAATCCCAAGCAAAAAGTGAGAGTCATCATTTCTGGCAATTCGGCAATAAGGCCATTTCTATAAAAAAAATTATCAGCAGTAAAACCATCAATCCCAGCCTTAGAGGTATTTACTACAATTTTTAAGGGGTCTTGAGTTTCTATGAGAGGAATATTTCTTTGAATTAATTTTTTATAGATACTTTTTGCCTCTAAAATTCTTTTTTGATATTTTGATAAACTCTTTTTGTTGAGCCAGTCCCGAATAGACTCTTCACAAGAAGAAAGTAATAAGGAACTTGGACTGGTAGTTTGCAGCAAATTAATACTTTTGATTAAATTACCTTCATTTATTAGATTACCTTTGTACCAAAGTACTGCCGTTTGAGTTAATCCATTGAGCGACTTATGCAATGAATTAACGACTAAATCAGCGTTTGATGATAAGGCTGGTTTTGGCAAATTAAGGTTTTCACAAAAAAGGAAATATGAACCATGGGCTTCATCAACTAGAACAGGTAAATTTTTTTGATGACAACAATCTATTAAAGGCTCTAAATCTATGGCATAACCATGATAAGAGGGATTTACAAGAATAACCCCTGCAATTTTATTCTCTTCAAAATTTAATTTTTTAAATACATTTTCCAACCAAATTTTTGTAATTGGTTTGTAATGACCGGTTTCGGTTGAATATTCTAGGTCAAAAAATATTGGATTTATATTCTGCATCGCACAAATTTTTATAACACTTATATGAACATTTCTAGGCATTAGGATATTTTCGCCAGGATTTGCCATTGCAATTACTGCCGATTGTATTAATCCGGAAGCTCCATTAACTCCAAAAAAACATCCTTTAGCCCCAAATTTGTGTGAAAATTCTCTTTGAGATTTAGCAATCAATCCGCTCTGGGATAGTGGGGAACCTATTTCTGGTAGTTCGGGCAGGTCCCAATACCCGGGTGGATATTTTAATAACTTTACTAATTTCTTTGGTAAAGCTGCCCCTCTGTTATGAGCGGGAAAGAATAAAGACTTTAAAAACTTTTTAGTCAGAAAAGATGAAATGCTCATAAAGTATTATTGACATATATAGAATGGACTACATGGTAATCTTTTTTGATACTTTTTAACTTTAATGAAAAGTTCTTATTCGAAATATTCAGCAACAGATGACTTATTTTGGTTAATTTTGAGACCATGGATTTTTATCCCAAGAGTTTTATATATCCTTTTAACTTTTATTTTTCTTTTTTTAAGAATACTTTTTCAAGGTAACAGTAAAAATAAAAATGTACAAAAAAATCTCTCGAAATATCTTTTTGATGTAATAACGGATTTAGGCCCTTGTTTCATCAAATTAGGCCAAGCACTTTCAACTAGGCCAGATCTTGTTAGACAAGATTGGCTTACAGAACTTACAAAATTACAAGATAATCTTCCAGCATTTGATCACAAAATTGCTTTAAAAATCATTGAAGAGGAACTTGGAACACCTGCTGATGAATTATTTGAAGAGTTTCCAGATAGTCCTATTGCTTCAGCTAGCTTAGGTCAAGTTTATAAAGCAAAATTAAATAATTCTTATCTAGCTGTGAAAGTACAGCGGCCAAATTTATACTTTCTCATAAGAAGGGATGTTGTAATCTTAAGGTTTTTAGGAACTTTTTTATCCCCACTCTTACCATTAAATATAGGTGTTGGAATTGGAGAAATAATAGATGAATTCGGTAAGGCACTTTTTGATGAAATTGACTATCAAAAAGAGGCCGAAAATGCTTTGAGATTTGCAAATTTATTCAAAGAAAACCCAAATATTTTTATACCTAAATTAGAAAAACAGTTTTCATCCAAAAGGGTAATCACAACTTCTTGGATTGATGGAGTTAAGTTAAGAGATAGAGTTTTACTAGAGGAAAATAACTTAATACCTGCTTCTTTTATAAAAACATGTGTCATTAGTGGACTGCAGCAATTATTTGAATTTGGATATTTTCATGCAGACCCACATCCTGGAAATATGTTTGCTCTAAAAGGAGGAAATGCAGATTGTGGGAATTTAGCTTATGTTGATTTCGGAATGATGGATACTATTACAAATTCAGATAGACTTACTCTTATTAAGGCAATTGTTCACATAATAAATGAAGAATATTATCTTCTGGCAGAAGATTTCCAGAAATTAGGTTTTTTAACCAAAGAACAAGATCTTCAAAAACTTGTTGAACCATTAAAAGAAGTTCTAGGAGGATCTTTTGGCGCTGAGGTTGGTAATTTTAATCTTAAAAATGTAACTGACAAATTCTCAAAATTAATGTATTCCTATCCTTTCAGAGTTCCCAGTAGGTTTGCCTTAATAATAAGAGCCGTAGTTAGTCAAGAAGGTTTAGCACTAAGGTTAGATCCTGAATTTAAAATTTTAAAAATAGCTTATCCATATATTGCTAAAAAACTACTGACCGATAATTCTGAAGAGATTTTAGATATACTTTTAGAAGTCGTTTTTGATAAAAAAGGTCAAATCCAAGTAGAAAAAGTTGAAAGTTTATTAAACATTTTATTTAGAGATTCAGATAATATTAATTCAGATCTCATACCAGTTGCGAACGCTGGATTGAAATTATTTGTCAGTAAAAAAGGGTCCGAAGTTAGGAAGAATCTTCTTTTAAGTCTTATAAAAGATGAAAAATTAGAATTTACTGATGCAAAAAAACTCTTAGCTTTAATTAGAGATACTTTTAGCCCTCTGAATATTGCAAAAAGTGCAGTGCAAAATATTATTTCTACAGTTTAGTTTATATTTAATTTGATTAACTTACTTATGATTTTAATTCGATTAGGGTTGGATGTAGTGTTTAAAAATAAGAAGTAAAAAGAATTATTTATTTTTGGAAATTAAATGAATATTTTGAAAAATCTCTTTTTACGAAACAAAAAATCTGAAAAAAATAAAGATTTAAGTTCTGGACTGGTTGAACAATATGTTGAAATTGCAAAGTTAGTAAAAGAAGCAAGAATTCAACAAAACCTTACAGTTAAAGAATTGTCATACATTTCAAAAATTCCTGAACGAATCATTAACTCTATTGAAAACAATAATAAAAATATTAGGCCAGAGTATCCTTTTATAAGATCTATATTAATTAAATTAGAGGAATGCTTAGGATTAAAAAAAAATACATTACTAAAGTTAGCAGTTAAAGAAAGAAAAATTTTAAAGAAAGACGGAAAGGATTTTCTGTTCAGGAAGTTCGATCTTATTAATACATGGCAAGGAAGTCTTTTGTATTTTTTTATATTAGTTCTAACTATTTTTATATTAAAGAGATACTTTGTATTAAGTGTAAATGTTATAGAGATTCAAAATATTGAATATCAAATCATTGATAAATAATTTTTAACAAGATCTACTTTAGAGTTCTCCCAAAATTATTTCCTAGCTCACTAAACATTTTGATATTATCTTCTATTTCTTCTAAAGGACGATTTAACTTCCATTTCCAGTTATTTTTTGTGGTACCGGGTTTGTTTAATCTACTTGCATCGTCTAGAGATAATAGATCTTGTAATGGAGCGATAAAGAGATTAGCATTTGTCTCCATGCCAATTTCTATTAAATCCCAAGAAGGATT
The DNA here is from genome assembly GCA_002026015.1 of Prochlorococcus sp. HOT208_60m_808G21. Lineage (GTDB taxonomy): Bacteria > Cyanobacteriota > Cyanobacteriia > PCC-6307 > Cyanobiaceae > Prochlorococcus_A. The sequence continues at coordinate 40,903 of MWOY01000112.1, forward strand.
TTCTGAAAATTTATACTCATCTTTTATTCTTTTTTTGGATTCATAATCTAAATTTACCCACCATGAAACTGAAGTAGAGTTGTCGTGAGTACCTGTATAAACAACCCAATTTTCTCCTTCAATATTCTTTGGTAAATAAGGATTATCTTCATTGCCATCAAAAGCGAATTGTAATATTTTCATGCCAGGCAGTTCGAAGTTTTTCCTTAATTTCTCTACATCTGGAGTTATTACTCCCAGATCCTCCGCAATAATAGGTAGATAGTTACCCCCTAGATCCTTTTTTACTTTATTTAGTAGTGTTTTACCTGGAGAAGTTATCCATTTTCCAATAATTGCCGTTTTAGAACTGCCATTAACTCTCCAGTAACCTGCTAAACCCCTGAAATGATCAAATCTTAATATGTCCACAAGTTCAAATTGTCTTTTAAATCTTTTTCTCCACCAATTGAAATTAGTCCTTTTATGCTTTGACCAAAAGTAAGTTGGGGTACCCCATAATTGTCCTGTTGATGAAAAATAATCAGGAGGCACACCACTTTGAAAGATTAAATCTCCATTTTTAAAAATTGAAAATAATGATTTATTACTCCATACGTCTGCGCTGTCTCTAGAGACATAAAAAGGCAAATCTCCTATCAGCTTAATATTTCTTGATTTTGCAAAGTTTTTAATGACGCTCCATTGCTCATCAAGATGCCACTGTATTAATTTTTTAATAAGTATCTCTTCACTTTTTTTCTTAATCCACGATTTTAAGAACTTCTTATTTTTTATTTTAAATTCTTGAGGCCATTCCCACCAGGGCAACATATTAAATTCCTCTCTGATAACAACAAATGCTGCATAATCTTCAACCCAAGAATGCCTTCTGACCCAGTTGTAAAAATTAATTTTTCTTTCTTCAGATTGTGAACTCCAACCTTGCAAAAGGAGGAGACCTAATTTTTTTGTTAGGTCATCCGCAATAGCAAAATCAAAATAATCTTTATTCTGATTTGTTGGACCTAGAATTTCTTTATCTGAGATGTAGATAAAACCTTTTTCGATTAAATCATCTATATCCAAAAACCATGGGTTTAGTGCAAAACTAGATGGGGAACTATATGGTGAACCTGTAGAGTCAGTAGGTGTAAGAGGTAAAAATTGCCAGTATTCAATTCCATACTTATGAAGTTTTTTTATCCACTCTTTAGCTCCTCTCCCAAAAGTTCCACATACTCTTCCTCCCGGGATGCATGTTGGATGCAAAAGTACGCCTAATGATTTTCTTGCAATGATTGACTCTGTAGGCATGTTTTCAATATATTTTGATTCTTTAAACTTTACGTGTTTTTAATTCTCTAAATTAAACCATATACAAAATTTTTTTAATTGACAAATATCATTGCTAAGTTTTAGGTCTGGATAAATATAAATTCAAAATTTTAATCAACAATTTTTTGCTCAATTGAGGAGACTTTTGAAAATATCTAGTCATTATCTTTTGCGAAATTCACATAAACGACTACGATGATAATATAGTTTTATGGTGCAAATTTCGTGACAAGTTTTATCACGGCAATGCAGAGTAAAGAATCGAACTTTAATCTAACTAATAGTAGATTAAGGTTAGTAAGTGGGACAACAAACCCAAAGTTAGCTGAAGAAATTGCATCATACTTAGGGATTGCAAATGTACCTTTAATATCTAAAAGATTTGCAGATGGAGAACTTTATGTTCAGATTCAGCAATCTATTAGAGGTTGTGATGTATTCCTTATACAACCTACATGTGCTCCTGTAAACGATAGTTTAATGGAGCTCATGATTATGGTTGACGCTTGCAAAAGAGCTTCTGCAAGACAAATAACGGCTGTAATTCCCTATTTTGGATATGCAAGGGCAGATAGGAAAACCTCAGGAAGAGAGTCTATAACTGCAAAGTTAACTGCCAATTTACTAGAGAAATCAGGAGTTGATAGAGTTTTAGCGATGGACTTACACTCGGCTCAAATACAAGGCTACTTCGATATACCATGCGATCATATTTACGGTTCACCTGTATTAATTGATTATCTAGAATCTCTAGATTTAGAAGAAATAGTTGTAGTCTCCCCTGATGTAGGCGGGGTAGCAAGAGCAAGAGCGTTCGCGAAATTAATGAATGATGCACCGTTGGCTATCATTGATAAAAGGAGAGCAGCGCATAATATCGCTGAAAGTCTAACCGTTATAGGTGAAGTCAAAGGTAAAACGGCTATTCTTATAGACGACATGATAGATACGGGAGGTACAATTTGTTCTGGAGCAAATTTACTGAAAAAAGAAGGAGCTAATAGAATATTTGCATGTGCCTCACATGCTGTATTTTCTCCTCCTTCTTATGAAAGATTAAGTTCTAAAAATCTTTTCGAACAAGTTATTGTGACCAACAGCATACCAGTTATACATAAAGATAATTTTCCACAGTTAAAAGTTCTTTCCGTCGCAAATATGCTTGGGGAAGCTATTTGGAGAATCCACGAAGAAAGTTCTGTTAGTTCTATGTTTAGATAAAAAAATTATTTTTTACAAACCTTGTAATTTCTTGAGTCTCTCAGTTTCAATCTTAAATTGTTTTTCGATCTTTTCAGGAACGTTATCTGGACACACTTGAAGAGCTGATTCAACTAATTGCAAAGATGCAATAAATTGTAATTGTTTCATGTCAACGGTTTGTTCTTTCTTTCTTTCAATTATTTTCCCTCCATGTTTTTGTGAAACTACTGATGCGAAAGTTGCTGAGGCAACGTTTAATGTTTTCGGGAAATCCAAATCAAATCCCTTTCTTGTCGCATTGCATAGAAATGAAACACCCATCCCATGATATAAATCTAAATCATTTTTATTAGCAGGCGAATTTTTAATATTTGCATTTACATTATTAAACTCATTATTCATATCAAATAAAAAAGATGAAAAAACTAAAGGGATCGCAAAAATTTTAGATATTTTAAAACTCATATTTTTTTATTTTAATTCATATTAAAGATAACATTTTTTATTTTTTAAATTAAAATTGCCAATAGAATTTATTTAATAATTTTAATTTCGTGATGATTCTCTACTATTTTGAGCTTATTTTTGTTCCATGAATATATAACCCTAAATCTATAATTATCAGAATCTACAAGCCTTGTATGTTCAAGAATATACCAATCTTTGTAAGAGGATTCAAAAATCATTTCGTGTTCGTCGACTTGCTTAATATTTGAAATACCTCCATCATTACTTAAATAAAAATTTTCCCTCTTAAGTTGATGGCCTTTTAAAAATGCATGCATTTCTCCTCTTTCTTTGTATTGGGGATTTTCGTCAAAGAAATTATATTTTTTTTCTGGGTACCAAGTAAATTTATAATGCGACTCCCATTCGGATTTACTCTCGAGCGTTTGAATATTTATATTCATACTTAAATTATAAGTTTTTTGTGCTTCATCGAGAAAATAAGATCTATTAGATTTCCACAATCCAATATTCCTGGAAAACCACCTTTTCAAATTACTATTTAAATTGATTTCAGGAGGGTTTTCACCAAAATGTAAATTTTTCTTTGGATTAATAGCAACCATTTATAAATATGTCCTATTTATTTAATAGCCTATCTGTAAAATAAAAAAAAATATCTTAAGGTGTTTATAAGGATTAACAGCTTTTCAACACTTCAGAGGAATTCATTTGAATGATAAAAAAGAGTTAAAATTAATACTTGTGGCAGCTAGAAATCAACTTTCTAGTAATGACATTAAGTCCCTCATAGCTTATTTAGAATCAGATGATTGTGAATTTAAAATATCACTTCAGATCTCTGAACCAACAGAGCAGCCAGAATTACTTGAATTACATAGATTAGTCGCTATTCCTGCTCTTATAAAGGTTTCACCAACTCCAAAGCAAATATTTGCTGGAAGTAATATTTTCTCTCAGTTGCAAAAATGGTTACCAAGGTGGTCACAGGAAGGCTTAACAAAAAATCTTGGGATTAATTTGCAACCATCAAAAATTGATTCAATTAGAACTCAAAAAGAATTTTTATTGGAAGACGAACTTCTTGTTTTAAGACAAGAAAATGAGACTCTAACGAAAAGAATAGAATCTCAGGAAAGATTATTAAGAATGGTCGCCCATGAATTAAGAACACCTTTAACTGCTGCAACTTTGGCTGTTCAAAGTCAAAAACTCGGACAAATAGATATTTCAAAATTACAGGAGGTAATTAAAAGACGTTTGGAAGAGATTGAACTCTTATCTCAGGATCTCTTAGAGGTTGGAACGACTAAATGGGAAGCGTTATTTAATCCTCAGAAAATTGATTTAGGTAATATTAGTGCTGAAGTAATACTCGAATTAGAAAAATTCTGGAGATTAAGGAATATTGAAATTGATACTGATATTCCATCTGATTTGCCAAGTGTATTTGCAGATCAAAGAAGAATGAGGCAAGTATTTTTAAATTTAATTGAAAATGCTATTAAATTTTCTAAAGACTCTGGATCTATAAAAATCACTATGATTCACAAAACAAATCAATGGGTAGAAATAACAATTTGTGACAAAGGTGCAGGTATTCCTTTGAGCGAGCAAAAAAGAATTTTTCTTGATAGGGTAAGACTTCCCCAGACTTCTGAAGGGACTTCAGGATTTGGCATAGGGTTATCAGTATGTAGGAGAATAGTACAAGTTCATGGAGGTAGAATATGGGTCGTATCTGAAATTGGAGAAGGTTCCTGCTTCCATTTCACAGTTCCTGTGTGGCAAGGACAAAATAAAGAGCAACAATACTTGACGAAAGGCTAGCCTTACTCTTAGTTTTTAATAAGCTGTAATGCTGATTTCCTGGCCCCATCGTCTAGAGGCCTAGGACACCTCCCTTTCACGGAGGCGACAGGGGTTCGAATCCCCTTGGGGCTATTAATTTAAATTTATAGCGATCTTTTTGATGATTTTGCTTGCCTATCTACGGCAATTAAATTTTCTGAAAGATCCTTTTTCAGTCTTTTCTCTATCATTCCTATAGGCATCCACTGACAACCTTGAACAGTAAGATCATAAATTAATGAATTTTTTGTAGTATTTTTAATTTTTTGAATTTTCCAACTACCTTCAAATTTCCTGAAATCTCCTTTTATTAAATTAAATTTTAAGAGGCCAAGCTCCTTGTCTTCAAGTAAGTCTATAGTTACTTCAGCTGAAAATTTCATGCCAAGGAAATCCTGAGCCCCAACTTGTTTAAGGTGTACATTATTTTCTTTCTGAAATATTTTTTTGCTAGATAAAAGATTTGGTATGTAAAGATTTAGTCGATCATAATCTGTTAAAACATTCCACAAAGAATCAAAACTTGCAGAGGTTGTAAGTTGAGCTGCCAGTCGTCTTGTTCCGCCAGAAAACTTTTCCATCGTCTGCTCAATTGTCCTGAAATCATTTTCTTTATAATGATTCATTGATTCTTGAGGATTGTTCATACAATGAATTCTTAATTAGATAAAAATTATTTCTGTGTAACTATACTGATAAAAACAACAAATACTGAAAAATAAAAATAATTTCATCTATTTATTCCGATCTCAAAACGTAACCATTTTTGTAAAATCACTACAAATTAAACTACAAATTGATAATCTTTTATAAAAGAAATTTAAAAAATGTATTCACAAGCAAAAGTAATCGCAGGAGGATTAGCTCATATACCAGTGGTAATAGCTGTTTTTTATTTTATTCTCACAACTTTTAATAAAAGAGCTTTAAAATTTGTTGAGGAAGTAAAAACAAAAAAACCTGAATCAAAAGTTGTGGAACCAAAAAAACAAGCTGTTTCAAAAATAGAAGCTCCAAAAACAGAAGCTCCAAAAATAGTTAAGAAAAAACATGCAGATGTTCCAGTCAATATTTACCGACCTAAAACACCATATGAGGGAACAGTTATTGAAAACTATAGTCTTCTCAAAGAAGGAGCAATTGGTAGAGTTAATCACATAACTTTCGACCTTAAAGATAGTGATCCATTTTTAAATTATGTAGAAGGTCAAAGTATTGGTATCATGCCTGCTGGTGAAGATGCTAATGGAAAACCTCATAAATTAAGACTATACTCAATAGCTAGCACTAGACATGGTGATGACTTTAATGGAAATACAGTTTCTCTTTGTGTAAGACAGCTTCAGTATGAAAAAGATGGTGAAACCATTAATGGTGTCTGCTCTACTTACCTATGTGATATTAAGCCTGGAGATAAAGTAAAAATAACAGGCCCTGTTGGTAAAGAAATGCTTCTTCCTGATGAAGAGGACGCAAATATTGTTATGTTAGCCACTGGAACTGGAATAGCACCAATGAGGGCTTATTTAAGAAGAATGTTCGAACCTACTGAAAAAGAAAAAAATAAATGGAATTTCAAGGGTAAAGCTTGGTTATTTATGGGTGCTCCAAAATCAGCTAATTTGTTATACGAAGAAGATCTTCAAAGATACATTGCTGAGAATCCAGATAAATTTAAATATACAAAAGCTATTAGTCGCGAGCAACAAAATACAAAAGGTGGAAGAATGTACATTCAAGACAGAGTTTTAGAGTCAGCTAATGAACTTTTCAATATGATTGAAGATGAAAAGACACATATATATCTTTGTGGATTAAAGGGTATGGAACCTGGAATAGATGAAGCAATGACTAAGGCAGCAGAAGAAAAAGGATTGAACTGGTCAGAATTAAGACCTCAACTAAAAAAAGCAGGAAGATGGCACGTAGAAACTTACTAAATATTTGATATTTAGATTTAAGTCTCACACTCTAAATACTTTTTGGTTTAGACACAATATGTAGCTAATATTTGAAAAAAAGAGGATTTTAAATAAAGAATACTAAAAATATGCCTTCAACTTTAAGTAATCCTCTAAGATTAGGTTTACGGCAGGAAAGAGTCATATCTCCACAATGTTTAGTAATTTTTGGCGCTAGTGGAGACCTTACTCATAGAAAATTAATACCAGCCTTATTTGAACTCTATTTGCAGAGAAGAATTCCTAGTGAATTTGGAATAGTTGGTTGTGCGAGAAGACCTTGGACTGATAATGAGTTTAGAGAAAAGATGAAAGTAAAGTTATCAAATCAAATATCTGGTAAAGAAAGGGAGTGGGAACAATTTTCTAATTATCTTTTCTATGAACCAGTTGACCTACAACAAAGTGATCATGTCGTAAGGCTTTCTAGAAGATTAAATGAAATTGATAAAACACAAGCTACTCATGGGAATAGAACATTTTATTTATCAGTATCTCCGAATTTCTATGCAAGTGGATGTAAAGCTCTTAAAGGGGCTGGCCTTTTAGATGACCCTAAGAAAAGTCGTTTAGTAATTGAAAAACCTTTTGGAAGAGATTATTCAAGTGCAAAAAAATTGAATAAGATCGTTCAAAGTTGCGCTGAAGAAAGTCAGATTTACAGGATTGATCATTATTTAGGCAAAGAGACAGTTCAGAATATTCTTGTTTTGAGGTTTGCTAACACTATATTTGAACCAATCTGGAATAGGAATTATATATCAAGTGTTCAAATTACATCATCTGAAACAGTTGGTGTTGAAGATAGAGCAGGTTATTACGAAAGCTCTGGTGCTTTACGGGATATGCTTCAAAATCATATGACTCAAATGCTTGCAGTTACTGCAATGGAACCTCCTGGAAAATTTGAACCAGAAGCAATAAGAAATGAAAAAGCTAAGGTTCTTCAAGCTTCAAAACTTGCTGACGAAAATGAACCGTGGAAGTGTTGCATAAGAGGTCAATATGGAGAGGGGGGGGATATTTCAAATCGACTCAAAGGATATAGGCAGGAAGATGGTGTTAATAGTAACAGCACAACAGAAACTTATATTGCGACAAAAGTTTTCGTGGATAACTGGCGTTGGCAAGGGGTTCCTTTTTATTTGAGAACAGGTAAAAGACTACCTAAAAGACTTGGAGAAATAGTTTTGACTTTTAAAGACGTTCCTGTTCATTTATTTGAATCAACAATAATAAATCCTGCCCCAAATCAACTTGTTCTTAGAATTCAGCCAAATGAAGGTGCTACTTTCAAATTTGAGGTAAAATCTCCTGGTTCTGGAATGAAATCAAGACCTGTTGTGAGATGGAATTTTCTTATATGATGAAATCATTTGGAGAACCCTCAGATGAAGGTTATGTAAGATTATTAGCTGATGCAATGCTTTCTGACCCAACATTATTTACTCGAAGTGATGAGGTAGAGGCAGCCTGGAAACTTTATACGCCATTAATTGAATTGATGGATAATTCCCCTTGGAAGTTACCTATTTATAATTATGAATCTATGACATGGGGACCTCCTGAGTCAGATCAATTAATTTCAAAAGATAATATTTTCTGGCGTAGACCCTAAAAATGAAACCTCAACTTACACTGCAAACCCCTTTAGAGCTGCCTTATCAGGAAATTTCTAATTACCTTAATAAATTATGGATTTCAGGAGATAAAGATAATAGTGGAGCTAATACTTTCACATTAATGGTCTGGCAGCCTGCTTGGCTAGAACAATGTTTGGTTCAAAAAGGATATGTAAATGGACCAATTACTGGAAATTTAAGCCCAGAGATAATTGAAGTTGCTAAAAAATTTATATTAGATCAAGGACTTCCTATCACTACTTCACTTAATAGTGAAGAATTATTGAATTTGTTGAAGGAAAATTTATCTAATAAAGACTTTGAAGACTTTAGAGGACAATTTTTTGAATCAACGATAAGTACATTGAATCCAAGAAGATTAATAACTCTAGCGCCAACATTAAATAAAAATTCAGATATCAAGACTTTTGTTTCCGCTTACTGTCCATTAAGTGATACCCCAGCGATGCAACCTATTTGTGGAGATTTAGTAGTTATTAGGGGGGGTGAGGCCTCAATATCTAATAAAGGATTAAAAATAATTGATGAATTATCTATTGATGAATTACCTTCATGGTTGTGGTGGAATGGAAGCTTGGATGAGTCGCCTGAAATCTTCGAACATTTCACTGATCATGATCTAAGGTTAATAATTGATACTGCTCTTGGATCGCCTCAAAGATGTTTAAAAGTTTTAGATCAATTAAATAATTCAAATAAAGCTATTAATGATTTGAATTGGGTTAGATTGAAAAATTGGAGGGAATCATTGGCAATGATTTTTGATCCGCCTTCGAGGAGACCTATTTTAGATCATGTTACTGATATTGATATAGATATCGCGGGAGATCATATGATTCAAGCGTTGTTTTTGATTTCATGGATTAGTGATAAACTTGATTGGTCTTTTCTAAGAGTTGAAAGGGATACAGAATCAACAAAAATAGAGTTTGAAAGAATTAATGGCGAAATAATTTCTACATCAATTAATCCCTTATCTTTGGGAAATCCAAGTATTCATTTAGGACAAGTTATTGGATTGAGGCTGATTTCAAAAATTAGTGAGGTTCAAAAAAATAACACTTGTGTAATACTTGGCTGTGAATCAGTGGAATGTATGAGACTTGAAGCAGGGGGAATGGCTAATATGGAATTAATAGAGCAAGTTGTTCCAAATTCTTTTTCTACATCAGAGTACGATGTTAGTAAATTATTGGGAAGTAGTAGAGGAAATACCAGTCCTCTTTTTGAAAATTCTATTAAAATTGCTCTTCAAATATTTAATGGTTTGAATAACTAATAGATGCCTTGTGTAATATCTTCTCCTTCAACTGATAGCGGGAAAACTACATTATCTCTTTTGCTATCTTGTTGGGCGTTCTCAAAAGGTATAAAGATACAAACTTTCAAGGTTGGCCCAGATTATCTTGATCAACAACAACTTAGCTCAATTGGCCAACCTATTTGCAGGAATTTAGATATTTTTTTAAGTGGCGAGGAATGGGTTCAAGAAAGTTTTTTTAAACATTCTTTGAAATATGAATTCTCGTTAATTGAAGGAGCAATGGGTCTGTTTGATGGACTAGGGTCAACAACCTATTCCAGCACAGCAAATATCTCTAAACTTCTCAATGCACCAATAATTTTTATTGTTAATGCTAGAGGTCAAGTAGCTTCTCTTTTGGCGACTATTAGAGGTTTTAGAGATTTCGAT
>MWOY01000113.1 GCA_002026015.1 Prochlorococcus sp. HOT208_60m_808G21
TAAAGGGGTTATTGTTGAAACTGAAGCTTATTCACAAGAAGAAGAGGCCTGTCATGGCTACCGCAAAATGACTAAATCAAACAAATCATTATTTGGCAAACCTGGCACATTTTATATTTACAAATCTTATGGCATTCATCATTGTTTAAACATAGTTACTGATAAGGAAAATTTTGCGAGTGGTGTTTTGATAAGATCAGTTTTTATCTCTAATAAAAATGAAAGATTAGCTTCTGGACCTGGCCTTGTAACAAAGACTTTCAGTATAGACATTTCATTTAACTCACTTGAAGTTCTTAATAACAAATCTTTATTGATTTCTCCACGAGACTCCACTCTAGAAGAAAAAGATCTTATTCAAACTACGAGAATTGGCATATCAAAGGCAAAAAATATAAAATGGCGTTGGTATCTCAAAAATAGTAGGAGTGTAAGTAAAAGATTAAAAGGTGATAGAACACCTAAATTTCAATAATCATTTATCTTTTTAAGCGTAATGCAAATTTGGCCTCATAAACATATCCACACACTAGCTAATTTTTCAATTAAAGATTATGAGTCAGTATTTGAATTAGCTAATAGATTTGATGCACTAAAGAATGCAGGAACAAAAAAGATACCGGCCTTACAAGGGACTTTGGTAACGTCTTTATTTTTTGAAGCTAGTACAAGAACAAAAAATAGTTTTGAGCTTGCAGCAAAAAGACTTTCTGCTGATGTCCAAACATTTGCGCCATCCTCCAGCTCTTTAACAAAAGGCGAAACAATAATTGATACAGCTATAACTTATTCTGCTATGGGGGCAGATACATTAGTTATCAGACATTCATCAAGTTACATAACCTTTGAGATCGCAAAAAAACTTGATGCAATAAATGCCAAGACTTCGGTTCTTAATGCAGGAGATGGATTACATAGTCACCCCAGCCAAGGCTTGCTTGACATCTATACATTGATAAAATTCTTTTCCCAAAAAATACTGAATCCAGAGGTTTTAAATTCCAAAAAAATTTTAATAATTGGTGACGTTAATCATTCAAGGGTTGCTAGGTCAAATCTTTGGGCTTTGAGTGCATTCGGCGCCGATATAATCTTATGTGGTCCTAAGACATTAATACCTGATGAATTTATCAATTTTTTAAAAACCCCCGCGCCAAATCAAACAGAAGATCCTGTTAAAACAAGAGGTTCCATAACAATTTCTAGATCATTGGAAGAATCAATAAAAATTGCAGATGCGATTATTGTTTTAAGACTTCAAAAAGAGAGAATGATGGAAAATTTACTAAGTAGCATTGATTCATATAGTTTGGATTATGGCTTAACCCCAGAGAAATTATCTTTAAATAAAAAAGAAATTCCAATTCTACATCCCGGTCCCATTAACAGAGATATTGAAATTAGCAGCAAAGTGGTAGATCAATATCCTAATTGCTTAATTAATAATCAAGTTGCAAATGGTATCCCTATAAGAATGGCTTTGCTTTATCTATTACAGAAACACAACAAGTAAATTTATAGCAACTTAAGACTTTCTGTAAAGAAACCATAAAATAATCCTAATCTTAAAGAATCTAATAAAAGTACTAAAAATTTCTTTTTCCTTTCAAATCTAAAATTTCTTCTCAAAACTATTAAAAACTCAATAAAAACTACTGATAAAAAAGCGGCTACAGGATCCATGAGTTCCACAACGGCACTTACCATACCAAGAGAACTTCCAAAAAAGTATCCGATTAAAAGTGTAATCAATGATATTGAATATCTTCGCCATGGATTATTAGCCCAAATACTTATCGTCTGAATATTTTCCACAATTTTTAGCTGAAATTTTGTCTTTTGAGGTTTAAAAACCATTTTGCATTAAACTAAGCCGCCTCAGTGTTTGATTGAATTTTAGTATTTCCTTCAATTAATTCAAGCAATGCTTCCAACTGAGCCATTAACCCTCTTAATTCGCCTGGCTCAGGGAAAAGATCATCTTCTTTTATTCCTAAATGCATTTCTCTGAGCTCTTGCCTTAAATAGCGTATGTGACTAATGACTTGCTCTCTTTTGGTTTGCGACATGTTATAAATTTTTGCCAATATCTTAAGAAAGAATATTTTTGAAAAGGAGAGTTTGCATATTTATGACTGAGAATGAAGATAAATGACCTTACAACAATTTGAAAAGATTATGACAATTGAAAATAATAATATCCTTGAAAATATGTACTTAATTCTTATATAAATTTTAAATAATAACTTGAGGCTTTATTATTAGAGTATATTGACTTTACTCAATATGAAATTCATTTCTGAAAATACAATAAGTGAGGAACTAGTAAATTCTTTTGATGAAGAAATGACCTTTGAGCTCGCTAAAAGGCTAGAGGAAGATAATTATAATACTCCATTTGATGGTTTGAAAGACTGGCACTTACTGAGGGCTCTTGCAATCAATAGGCCTGAATTAACAACTAATTATACCCATCTCCTCGATCAGGAACCTTTCGATGAAAACTAAAAGTAAGGACTCAAAAATAAAGGTTCTTTTATTAATAACTGGAAGTATTGCAGCTGTAAGAATTCCATTATTAGTTAGCCAATTAGCCAAAGAAAATTATGAAATAAGATGCGTTTTATCAAAAAATGCAGAAAAATTAATAAAGCCGCTTTCTCTTTCTATTTTAAGTAGAAAACCGTGCATTTTAGAAAATGATCAATGGTCTGATGGTCAATCAACACCTCTTCACATAGAACTAAGTAATTGGGCTGATATTTTAATCATCGCCCCTTTAACAGCGACAACATTAGCAAAATGGGTAACTGGAAATGCAGAGGGATTGATCCCAAGCATCTTAATAGCAAATATAAAGCCCATTATTGTTGCACCAGCAATGAATACACAAATGTGGCTAAATAAAGCTGTTCAAAAAAATTATGAGAATTTACAGAATTACGAAAATGTTTTGTCTTTGCAACCAAGTGAAGGCCTCTTAGCATGTGATGCTATTGGCATCGGTAAGATACCTCCTAATGATCTAATCCAATTAGCTCTTGAATTTATAGCTTCACATAAAAAAAATGAATATCGCAAAGATTTACTTAATAAAGAAATTTTAATAACTGGAGGGTGTACCTCAGAGAAAATTGACGCGGCAAGACATATTACCAACAAAAGTTCTGGAGCTATGGGCCTACTTCTCTCTCAAGTAGCGAGGTTCAGGGGAGCACAAGTAAAATATGTTCATGGTCCTCTAAAAATCGATAAGAATCTTACTGATGGAATAAAAAGATATGAAATTGAAACTAGTGTTGATTTAATTAGGGCACTTAATAATGAAATATCAAATTGCGATTATTTTTTCATGAATGCAGCGGTATCTGATTTCAAAATAACCTCTGATACTTCAGCTAAAATTCCAAAAAATCAAATTAATGATCATTTGAATAAAAACTTCGAGCTAGTCCCAGATATTTTAAAAACAATTAGTAAATCAAAAAAAGATAACCAAGTTTTTGTAGGCTTTTGTGCTTTTACAGGATCTATAGAAGAAGCACGAATGACAATTAAAGAAAAGATTATCCAAAAGGGTTGTGATTATCTATTCGCAAATCCAATTGATCTTGAAGGCCAAGGATTTGGCTTTTTGGCACAAAATGAAGGTTGGTTATTCGATACTAATAATATGGAACACTACATTAACAAAACATCAAAAATCGATTTAGCAAACAAATTAATAACCCAAATTATTTCATTAAAAAAATAAAAAAAAATTTTTTAATTTGTATTTTTTTGTAATCTTAATCATTAAAAATAATGTGATAGCTTAAAATAATTCCAGTTTTTTAAAATCTAAAAAGCTACGGGTTGTTTCGAGGATTTAATAGTCCTATCTTTTATGGTCCTTTCCCTTGTAATATCCGTACTGAACTTATTAGATGACCTTTAATCTATCGTCACAGAACTTTACTGCAACTTTAATTATGAGAATTCGTTCTTTCTTAGCTTTTGTTATTTCAATTTGTATAACTTTTGCTTTCGTACCTGTTAAAACATTTGCTTTTTCTGAAAGAGGAAATGCACAATTCACAGATGTTGTTAACACAGGAAAAGCTAATGATTGCCCTACATTAGACTCATCTCTAGTCGGATCAATATCTCTAGGGAATGGAGATAGCCTTAAAGGAATATGCATGCATCCAACAGAAGTTTATGTAAAAGTGCCAGGGACAAAACGAAAAGCTGCAGAATTTGTTTCTACAAAAATTATTAGTCCTAGAAATAACACCACAGTGACAGAAGTTTATGGAGATATAGATTCAGGAACTTTCACTGAAAAAGGTGGTATTGATTTTCAACTTATTACTGTATTAACCCCTGGTGGTTTAGAGGTGCCATTTGCATTCTCAGCAAAAGATCTTACAGCTGATTTACCTTCATCAATTGAGCCAGGCACTGAGGTTAGTGGTTCAACATTTACACCTAACTACAGAACTGGTGACTTTCTTGATCCAAAGGCAAGAGCTAAAAATACTGGTGTTGAATATGCTCAAGGTTTAGTTGCACTAGGAGGCGATGACGAAGAACTTGCAAAAGAAAATATTAAAGTTGATGTAAACGGTACTGGCGTTATTACTCTTTCAATCAACAATGTAGATTCTGACACAGACGAATTTGCTGGTACTTTTGAAGCAATCCAACCTTCAGATACAGATATGGGTTCAAAGGATCCACTTGATGTAAAAATAATTGGGGAGCTTTACGGAAGAAAGGCATAAATCCTACTCAAGATAAAAAGGGGGTTAAACCCCTCTTTTTTTTTCAAAATTTTTCTTTATCAATTTTAAAATGGAATTACAACAAAAAACTAAAAGAGATACTAATGGACTAATACCGCCTTATGGAGGGGAACTAAAAAATTTAATTATCAAAGATAAAAACCTTAAAAATGAACTTATTTCTAAAGCTACTTATGAGTTTGAATGTAGCGAGAGAAATGCATGTGATGTAGAACTTTTGATGGTTGGAGCTTTTTCTCCATTGGAAGGTTTTATGGATGAAAATAACTACAATTCAGTCATTAAAAATAATAGAAATACAAGCGGGTTGCTTTTTGGCTTGCCCATTGTATTTGATTCAAATAATGAAAAAGTCAAAGCTGGAGAGACAATATTACTTACTTATAAAAAACAAAAAATAGCAGTTTTAGAAGTTAGCTCTAAATGGGAGCCTGACAAATCGTTAGAAGCTGAACTTTGTTATGGTACTAATTCTTTAGATCATCCTGCTGTTAAGATGATTTTTAACGAGAGAGGGAGATTTTATATAGGAGGAAGAGTTTATGGTTTCGAAATACCAATTAGAGAATTCCCCTGCAAAACCCCAGAAGAAGTTAGATCCACACTGCCATCAAATCATGATGTAGTTGCATTTCAATGCAGAAATCCAATTCATAGAGCACATTATGAATTATTTACTAATGCCTTACTTTCAGATAATGTCTCCTCTAACTCAGTTGTTTTAGTTCATCCAACTTGCGGGCCAACTCAACAAGATGATATCCCTGGAAAAGTTAGATATTTGACCTACAAAGAATTAGAAGAGGAAATATCTGATAAGAGAATAAAATGGGCTTTTTTACCTTATTCAATGCATATGGCAGGGCCAAGAGAAGCTCTTCAACATATGATAATCAGAAGAAATTATGGTTGCACCCACTTTATTATTGGTAGAGACATGGCTGGTTGTAAGTCTTCGTCAACTGGAGAAGATTTTTATGGTCCATATGATGCCCAGAATTTTGCGAATAAGTGTGCAGATGAATTGATGATGCAAACTGTTCCTTCAAAAAATTTAGTTTATACGAAGGAAAAAGGGTACATAACAGCTGAAGAAGCGAAAGAATTTAATTATGTAATTATGAAACTTAGTGGTACTGAATTTAGAAAGAAATTAAGGAATGGCGAACCTATTCCTGAATGGTTTGCATTCAAAAGTGTAGTAGATGTTCTAAGACGCTCTTAATATTGTTTTATTATTAGTATTATAGATTTATTAAAGATTTTTTATCGTGAACAAACGTTGGAGAAACGTAGGACTTTATGTTCTAGCTGTTATTACTGTAATTTTCATTGGTACTTCAGTTTTTGATAAACCAAGTACTGAAACTTCTACAAAAACCTTGAGATATAGCGATTTTATAGAGGCAGTGCAAGATAAAGAAATCAGTAGAGTTCTAATATCTCCAGATAATGCTACAGCTCAAGTTGTTGAAAATGATGGGAGCAGGTCTGAGGTCAATTTAGCCCCTGACAAAGATTTATTAAAAATACTTACTGAGAATAATGTAGATATAGCTGTAACTCCTACAAAATTAGCAAATCCATGGCAACAGGCAGTAAGTAGCTTAATATTCCCAGTACTTTTGATTGGAGGTCTATTTTTTCTTTTCAGAAGATCCCAAAGTGGTAACGCTGGAGGTGGTAATCCTGCCATGAGTTTTGGCAAGAGCAAAGCAAGACTTCAAATGGAACCATCTACACAAGTAACCTTTTCAGATGTTGCAGGTGTTGAAGGTGCAAAATTAGAACTTACAGAAGTTGTAGATTTTCTAAAGAGTCCAGATAGATTTACTGCAGTCGGAGCTAAAATTCCAAAAGGGGTTCTTCTTGTAGGCCCTCCTGGTACAGGAAAAACATTGTTAGCAAAAGCAGTTGCTGGAGAAGCAGGTGTACCTTTTTTCTCAATATCTGGTTCAGAATTTGTAGAGATGTTTGTGGGAGTTGGAGCTAGCAGGGTTAGAGATCTTTTTGAACAAGCTAAAAAGAATGCTCCTTGTATTGTGTTCATTGACGAAATAGATGCAGTAGGGAGACAAAGAGGAGCTGGTATGGGCGGAGGAAATGATGAAAGGGAACAAACACTAAATCAACTTCTAACCGAAATGGATGGTTTCGAAGGTAATTCAGGAATAATAATAGTTGCTGCCACCAACAGGCCAGATGTCTTAGATTCAGCTTTAATGCGCCCTGGAAGATTTGATAGACAGGTAACAGTTGATAGACCAGATTATGCTGGAAGACTGCAGATATTAAATGTTCATGCGAAAGATAAAACTCTTTCAAAGGACGTTGATTTAGATAAAGTTGCCAGAAGAACACCAGGATTTACTGGTGCAGATTTAGCTAATCTTTTAAATGAAGCAGCAATACTAGCAGCTAGAAAAGATTTAGATAAAGTAAGTAACGATGAAGTCGGTGATGCCATCGAAAGGGTTATGGCTGGCCCAGAAAAGAAAGATAGAGTCATCAGTGATAAGAAAAAAGAATTAGTTGCTTATCACGAAGCTGGTCATGCACTAGTTGGAGCATTAATGCCTGATTATGATCCAGTAGCAAAAGTCTCAATCATTCCAAGAGGTCAAGCTGGGGGGCTAACCTTCTTTACTCCAAGTGAAGAAAGAATGGAATCAGGTCTTTACTCTCGTTCTTACCTTCAAAATCAAATGGCTGTAGCTCTAGGTGGAAGAGTTGCTGAAGAAATAGTCTATGGCGAAGAGGAGGTAACAACTGGAGCTTCAAATGATTTACAACAAGTTGCCAATGTAGCCAGACAAATGATCACTAAATTCGGGATGAGTGACAAAATAGGTCCAGTAGCTCTAGGTCAATCTCAAGGCGGAATGTTTCTCGGAAGAGATATGAGTTCTACAAGAGACTTCTCTGAAGACACAGCCGCAACAATTGATGTTGAGGTTTCAGAACTTGTTGATGTTGCTTATAAAAGAGCAACAAAAGTTTTAACAGACAATAGAACTGTTCTTGACGAAATGGCTCAAATGCTAATTGAAAGAGAAACTATAGATACTGAAGATATCCAAGACTTGCTCAACCGCTCAGAAGTAAAAGTCGCAAACTATATTTAAAGTGGAATTTTAAATTTTTAATGAATAATAAAGAAGATTCTTTTTCGGAGTACCTGAAAATTGAGTCTTTTTTTTTACTTATAAAACCTAAAGATAATATTTACTCAAATACCTCTATAAGAAATTCATTTTTTGAAGAATTAGAAAACTTAATAAAATTAGGATTAAAAAATATTGAAATAAGTTGGTCTAACAACGAAAATTGGTTTGATTTTGTATCCGATATCAAAATTAAATATCCAAGAATTAATTTAGGCTCTGCCTCCATAGTTAATAAGCAATCAATAGAAGATTCTTTGAAAATTGGATTAAATTTTTCGATGATGAAATTTTGGGATAAAGATCTTTTCAATTATGCGCAGTCAAAAAATTATTTATTAATTCCTGGAATTAATAATTTAAAAGATCTTAAGGAAGCGATAGATTTAAACTGCAACATTATCAAAATTTACCCAATAAAAAGTAAAGATAGTTCGATAAATATACTCAACTATAAAAATATTGATTTCATTGCGGCTGGAGGACTATCAATCAATGATTTAAAAACTTATAAATCTTTAGGGTATAAAGCAGTTGTAATTGGAGATAAAGCTATCAAAAATAAAAATTTTGATCCAAAAATATATGAATGGCTCAAAAATAATTAAGTTAAGGATAAATATAATTTATTCAACAAAACTACTACTTATCTATTAAGTCACATTGAGCATGATTTAGAAGCAAATGATCAGCGAGTACTAAAGCCACCATAGCATCAACCATAGGTACTGCTCTTGGTAAAACGCATGGATCGTGTCTCCCTTTTGCTTTCATAAGTACTTCTTTACCTTCAGCATTGACTGTTTTCTGTTCTTTCCCGATGGTTGCTGTAGGTTTAAAAGCTATCTTCATCTCGATATTTTCACCATTACTTATTCCGCCCTGTATTCCTCCTGAATTGTTTGATGTTGTTCTTAACTTACTAATATCATCAGACTTGATGAAGGCATCATTATGTTCGCTTCCTTTTAAATAAGTTCCAGAGAAACCTGACCCTATTTCAAAGCCTTTCGTGGCAGGCAAAGACATCAAAGCCTTTGCTAAATCAGCTTCTAATTTATCAAAAACTGGCATTCCAAGACCAGAGGGAACATTTCTTACAAGACATTCAATAACACCGCCGCAAGAGTCTCCTTGACGCTTTAATTCCTTAATTCTCTCTATCATTTTTATTGATACCTTTTCATCAGGACATCTAACAATATTAGAATCTATTTTTTTAAGAGAAATCTTCTCTTTATTCATATCAGAATCAATATCATGTATACGCTTTACCCAAGATAGTATTTCAGTGTTAGAGAAGGTTTTTAATAATTGTTTTGCTACAGCACCAGCAGCTACTCTTCCAATTGTTTCTCTAGCAGAGGCTCTTCCACCACCAGAACTTGCCTGAATTCCATATTTCAGATGATATGTACCATCTGCATGAGAAGGTCTAAATACCTGCTCCAAATTATTATAATCTCCTGGTCTTTGATCCTTATTTCTTACCAACATTGCTATTGGAGTTCCAAGTGTTAACCCTTCCTTTATCCCACTTAATATTTCAATTTTATCTTCTTCATTCCTGGGTGTTGTAATGTCACTTTGGCCGGGTCTACGCCTATCTAATTCATTTTGTATCAGATTTATATCTATTTTTAACTTAGGTGGACATCCATCAAGGATAACTCCTACCGCACCACCATGTGATTCTCCAAAAGTACTAACACGAAAAATTTTCCCAAAACTACTACTCATAGAAATATCAAATGTTTTATCTATATATAAACATTATATGAAACCAATTGAAAATTAAACAAAAAAAAGCCCCCAAAAAGGGGGCTTGTAAATTTAAGAACTTTAAGCTTAACCGATAGCTGGAGCTGAAAGAGCTACTGTTGTAGACTCAGCTGCTGCTAGATCAAGTGGGAAGTTGTGAGCATTACGCTCGTGCATTACTTCCATACCTAGGTTTGCTCTGTTAAGAACATCACCCCATGTAGGAACAATCTTACCGTTTGCATCAACAACTGACTGGTTGAAGTTGAAACCGTTTAGGTTGAATGCCATTGTGCAGATACCCATTGAAGTTAACCATACACAAACAACTGGGAATACAGCTAGGAAGAAGTGAAGACTTCTGCTGTTGTTGAAACTTGCATATTGGAAGATCAAACGACCGAAGTAGCCATGAGCTGCAACGATGTTATATGTTTCTTCTTCTTGTCCGAACTTGTAACCATAGTTCTGAGATTCTGTCTCAGTTGTTTCTCTGATTAGAGATGAAGTAACAAGTGAACCGTGCATAGCTGAGAATAAAGATCCTCCGAACATACCAGCAACACCAGCCATGTGGAATGGGTGCATAAGAATGTTGTGCTCTGCTTGGAATACAAACATGAAGTTGAATGTTCCAGAGATACCTAGAGGCATTCCGTCAGAGAATGAACCTTGACCGAATGGGTATACAAGGAATACTGCGAAAGCTGCTGAAACTGGTGCAGAGTATGCAACACAGATCCAAGGACGCATACCTAGACGGTATGAAAGCTCCCACTGTCTTCCCATGTATGCTGAGATACCAATTAGGAAGTGGAAAATTACAAGCTGGTAAGGACCACCGTTGTATAACCACTCATCTACAGTAGCTGCTTCCCAAATTGGGTAGAAGTGTAGACCAATAGCGTTAGATGAAGGAACAACTGCACCTGAGATGATGTTGTTACCGTATAGGAATGAACCAGCAACTGGCTCTCTAATTCCGTCGATGTCTACTGGTGGTGCTGCGATGAATGCAACGATGAAGCAAGCCGCTGCTGTAAGTAGGCATGGAATCATTAAGACGCCGAACCAACCAACATAAATTCTGTTGTTAGTTGATGTTACCCACTCACAAAACTGTGGCCAACCTTTTAACAGCGAAGAACGCTGCTGCTGAATAGTTGTCATGAGTTCGTAAAGTATGTCTCTAAAGTGAGACGTGTAAATAAAAACGGAAAATTAATTCCGCTTCGAAGATTTTAGACCAAAATCGCTAAAAATGTGTAAATATTTTTTCTTTAAGTAAACTTATTTTTTGCAATATCAAAGAAAAGAACCTCCATGTCTTAATATTTTCTTTGTTATTGAGGATTTAACTTGGTAATAATCGAATGGCTTCTTAATGGAAAAAGATCGAAAGAGGTGGTTTCCTTAAGAGAGGCTAAGCATAGAAGACTGCAATTAGAGGCTTTTGGAGCTATTATTTACTGGAGCGAAAGAATTTAAATTTTTAAAGGATTAAGACTTAGCAAAAAAAATAAAAGCATTAAATATTAAATAAACTTATCTTTTAAATAAAAAATTCTTATTAATTTTCTTCAATTTATTGTCCTTGTTCCTTAATTTAAAGGCTTTCAAACTCATAAACCCATTGATTGTTAGAACTAATAACTTCTTTCTTCGTATAGCTCATGGCAATTTTTTTTTCCTTATAGGCTACTTCTCCAATAAAAACAGGCCAAATCAATTGTTCTCCATCATATTTGTGAATTATTCCTTGGCTATCAAGAAATAATGGATCTCCTTTTTTAATCATTTTCCAATCTTGATTTATTCTTTCAGGATGTATTAGGCCATCAATATATCCTTTCTCATCTCTTGGATAATCTATACTCCCTTGATGAACATGAACAACCAATTCCTTTGGAAGTTCTATAAGGTTGTTTTTTAATTTATCTATCTCTTCCCTTAAAGATTTAATGATTATTAAGAATCTATCTATGATTTTTGGATCATAAAAATTTTGTGCAACAGCTCCTATTTCAATAACTAAACCACATGGCCAAGCTTCTACAAGAAAGCCTGTTTGGGCTTCGTCTTTTTCATGCAAATAAATAGGCAATCCAAATTTGTTCTGCAGTAATGCAGCTAAACAAAAATCTTTGAATCTCCTCCCATACAAAACAATGCTTGTTCCCATATTTGCAGTAGTAGTATGCAAATCAATTGCAATTTGACAGGGCTTAGATCCATTGATTCCAAATTGATCGACTAAAAAATTAGCTCTATTAATTTCATAAACACTATTATCTTCTTGATCATGATTTTTAATTTCTTTAAAAGATCTATTTAAATCTACATCTATATATCTATAACCTTTTTCATAGGCAACAGGATTACCTATGATGTACTCATACTCGATACCATGATTTATACTATTTTCCTCTATATTAAATTTCTTAACCGCCCAAACAGGATTAATTTCATTCCCATGAGTGCCTGAAACGATAAGTATCCTTTGAAGAGTCATTTTTTCATTAAAAATAAAATTTTATGCAAAACAAATACCTTATAAAAGCCACCAGAAAAATCTGGTTTTGGTTTTGGACCCAATTAATGAATGGCTTCGCACCATCAGATTTACATGGTAACTATAAAAGGCCTAAAGGTATAACAATTGATAGTGAATACGATATTAATTATGAGAATGGACAAATTTATTTATTAGTAGGGAATTCTTGTCCATGGTGTCAAAGAACTTTACTCGTCCACGAAATAAAACATTTATCTAAAAAAGTTAAAGTTATTTTTTTAAAAGCAGATCTTGAGCATGGTGAATGGATTTTCAATAGAAAGTTTAAAGGATGCATGAGACTTTCAGACCTTTACAAAAAAGCTAATAAAAAGCTTATTTTTAGAGCGACTTTACCTCTTTTAATTAGTTTTTTAAAAGATGAAGTAAATATTTTGTCTAATGAAAGTTCACAAATTATAAGACTACTCAATTCAATAAAAATTCAATCAAAAATTCAGATATTAAAAATTAAAGACTGTAATCAAAAATTTTTAGATTTAATTAATAACAGCATTAATGATGGCGTATATAAATGTGGTTTCGCTAGAAACCAGTCAGCTTACGAAAATGCAAGTCAAAATCTTTTCGCAGCTATAAGTGAAGTTGAAAATTTTCTACATCAAAACAAAGGGGACTGGATATTTGGAGAAGAGTTAACCTACGCAGATATTTACCTTTTTCCAACGCTCATAAGATGGGAATTGATATATAGCAAACTTTTCAAATGTACTGAACAAGAACTATCAAGTTTCGAAAAGATTATTGAATGGAGATTAAAATTCTTTAAATTATCTAACGTAAAAAGGACATGCTTCGACAATGAATGGAAAAAAGATTACTACAAAGCTTTATTCCCTTTAAACCCAAATCAACTAATCCCAGTTTTACCATCGCTAAAGGAAATAATGAAAGTAGAGACCTAAAAAATACATAAATCAATTTCGAAAAAAAAATGATGTTGTAATGAACACTTATTTAGTTCATAGATAATGCAATTTCATTAGAAATTAACTATGTTATGTATGTCTACTAAAGTATGAAAAGCTTAAAATGAAATCCATTGACGAACACATCCAAAAAGATCAATCGGAAATCGAATCTGCAAAAGCAGAGGGCAATCTTCCAAAGGTCAGACATTTAACCGAAGAGCTAAAAGAACTCGAAGAATACAAGGATCATCATCCAGAGGATAAACATGACCCTAATGCTCTGGAACTATTCTGCGATGCCAACCCGGATGAACCAGAATGTCTTGTTTATGATGATTAAGTTTTCTTTTGATAGATAATTCACAAAAAAAAAGGGCTCTAGAAGCCCTTTTTTTTTTATTAATTCTATTAGTAATCTCTATTAAAGTCGGATGGACTTCCTGTAAGTGAACATACAACCGACTCTTCATTTTTCATTTCCTTAACTTCTACAATTGGTCTTCCCATTTTCTTCAAAACCTCAATATCTTGAATGGTTTGACATCTAGCTATTATTTTTCCTTGTTTATCAAAGCAAGTATAGAAATTCATATTTTGTTTAAAGAAGTATCTTATTTATGACTAATTTTCATTATTAAATCAAGTGTTTTTTTTTACAAAAAAATTTTAAATTTAAGTTAGATCCTTTTCCACACTTCAGAAAGCAGTGAAGATAAACCTTTTTTTAAAGATGAAGAAATAACTAAAACTTTCTTTTTAGATAAATCTTCTAACTTTTTTGTGATTATTTTCAAATAATCATTATCAACCAGCTCCATTTTATTCAATACTATTATCCTCTCTTTATCTAAAAGACCTTTTCCATATTTTTTTAATTCCTCCTCAATTATCTCAAAATCATGTAAAGGATTTTCTGCAATTGCATCAATTAAGTGAACAAGTATCTTCGTTCTTTGAATGTGCCTTAAAAAATCATGGCCTAAACCTACTCCATCAGCTGCCCCTGATATTAATCCAGGAATATCCGCAAAAAGGCAACCATTACCATCAATTTTTCTTACTACACCTAAGTTAGGTATTAGAGTTGTGAAAGGATAATTTGCGATTTTTGGACGGGCAGATGACACAACAGAAATCAAAGTACTTTTCCCAGCATTTGGAAGGCCTATAATCCCAACCTCTGCAAGAAGTTTTAGTTCTAATTGAACCTCCCATATCTCACCATCTTTTCCTTCCGTGAATGATTCTGGAGCTCTATTTTGATTACTTAAATAGTAAGCATTACCATGTCCACCTCTTCCTCCAATGGCAATAGATAAACTCTGTTTATCTCTAGTTAAGTCTCCTAAAATAATACCGGTTTTAATATCCCTTATTTCTGTACCGCAGGGTACTTTAAGGATTGTATCCTTACCTGAAGCTCCTGATCTCTTATTAGGACCTCCTTTGCATCCATCTTCAGCAACTATTTCACGTTTGAATTTGAAATCTAACAATGTTTGTAGATTATTATCAGCCATCAAAATAACTGAACCCCCTCTGCCACCATTACCGCCCGAAGGTCCTCCAGCAGGAACGAATTTTTCTCTTCTAAATGAAACTATTCCATTTCCACCTTTTCCAGCTTTAAGGATAATGTTTGCTTGATCAATAAATTGCACTTAATACGCTTATTAAAATGTTTTCTAGGTTTTTTAAATTTTATTTTATCCACGCGATACTGCAACCAGGGCCACCCTCATTATTGGCTGCATCTTCAATCTTATCAACATAGTTTAAACCTGATAACCAATTTCTTAGTCCTTTTTTTAATTTCCCCGTGCCAATTCCATGAACAATCCATAGCGGTCCATGAAACTTTCTAATTTTTTCCTCAATAATTATTTCGGCTTCATGAACTCTTAGCCCTCTTACGTCAATTGTATTTTTGCTCGTTCTAATTTTAGAAAAAGAAAAATCTTCTCTTATAGAGTTGATTTCAATTTTTGACCTTTTGAAATCAGGCTTTTCTCCATTAATACCTTCAAAGTCATTTACAGATAATGTGCTTCTGAATGAACCACATTTAACTTCGTAAAAACCACCTTTTTTATCTAAATCTACAATTTGTCCCGTGCTATTTAGACTTTTAATCTTTACAAAATCGCCTACCTGAGGGTTCCATGATATTGACTTTTCAGATTTTTTTAGGGTTAAATGTTCCGTTTCAATTTCCTTTAATCTTTTTCCAATAATTCTCGTATCCTCTCCATTTATATTTTTATCTCTTAATTTTTTAATCAAATCTATCACCTCTTTTTTAGCGGATACAATATGTTTTGATAACTTAGACCTTTCAATTTCCTGGATTTTTTCAGCATTTATTTTTTGATATTCATAATTTCTCTTCAGTTCATCATGTAATATTTCAGTCCTTGCAATCAATTCTGCAGCGGCTTCTGCAGAATTTTGTTGTTTAATCTTCTCTTCCTCAAGTCCTTTAATAATATTATTGATATTATCAACTTTTTTTGGCTTTAGATAATTTGCAGCTTCATTGAGTATGCTTTCATCGAGACCAATTCTCTTTGAGATTGATAAAGCATTACTTCTCCCAGGAATACCCCAGTTGAGTATATATTTTGGCTTCAATGAATCCTCATCAAAGGCAACTGATACGTTTTCAAATCTTGAGTCGTTATATTTTAAAGCCTTAATATCTCCATAATGTGTAGTGGCTAAAGTGATATCAGATTTATTTGCAAATTCTTTTAATAGAGCCATCGCAAGGGCACTTCCTTCAAGAGGATCTGTACCAGATCCAATCTCATCTAACAAAACAACTGATAATCCTCTCTTATTATCAAGTGAATCTAATATCTCTTTTATGCGGGATATATGCCCACTGAAAGTAGATAAATTTTCCTCTAATGATTGATTATCTCCTATATCCACAAATATATTTGGACAAAAAGGGATAATAGGATTATTAGTTGAGGGAATCAATAATCCTGCTCTAGCCATTAGTAAAGACAAACCTAAACCTTTTAAAGCTGCCGTTTTACCTCCAGTATTTGGACCTGTAATAGCTACAACTTTAATATTCCTATTTATATAAAAATCGACAGCTACTGGTGAAGGGGCTCCTTTTTTCTTATGTTCCCAAATCAGTAACGGATGAGAAAAACCAATTAAAGAAATAATAGGACTTTTCTCAAAAGTAGGAGTTTTACCTCCAATCCATTTCGAATATCTTGAACGAGTTAGGGCATTTTCTAATCTCAATAAAATGGATGCCATTTCAATAAGATTTTCTGAATTATCACTAACAACCTGGGACCATTTCTTAAGTAATTTAAATTCTTCTGCTGTGATCCTAGCCTCTAAAGAAGCAATCTTATTACCTTTAGTTACTACACTTTCAGGCTCAAAATATACTGTATTTCCTGAAGATGAAGAGTCATGAATTATTCCTTTAAATTTATCTACATAATTAACTTTCACTGCTAAAACAGGCCTTCCATATCGATCTCCAATAGTAGTATCTTGCAAATAAGCTAAATTCTTTTGAATAAATTTTTCAACTAATATTTTTCTTTCAAGTTTCTTAGATAAAAATTCTTTTCTAAGAATAGATAGTTCATTACTAGCATTGTCTGAAATCCTTCCATTGGATTCAATGCCTTTTTTAAAAATCGTTTCGATATTCTGATGGTCAATTAAATTTTTTGTGAATGATGAAATATAAGGCCTTTGTTCAAAATCTAATAAGATTTTTTTTAAATTTCTTGCTGCAGCAATTGTTTTCGCTATCTCTAACAATTCAGAAGATGAAATTACACCTCCCTTCGAACAAATTTCAATATTTCTACTAATATCAAAAACACCAGAAAAACTAATTGATTTATCTAAATTTTTTTCTAACTCATTAATTTCAACAGTTTCATTCAAAAGTCTTTTAGATGCCTCGTATTCTGAAGGTATAACAAAACTTAAAATTGATCGTTTACCCATTTCCGTTGAGGCGAAGGAAGATAAATGGGTTTTTAATGAATCCCACTCTAAAAGGTTTATAGATTCTTCTTCTAAGGTGTTATCTGAATATGATTTTTTAGAATAACTTTTCTCTTGCATACAAAAAAAAGAATCAAGTATTCGATTGAATACCCTCAGGAGGAACATAAAGCATCTCAAGCCAGTTTCCTTCAGTATCCTTCATATAAAAAGATGCTGTTCCATCTCTATGCTCATGTAAAGGACCAACTTTTACACCAGAATTTTTTAAATCATTTTGAATATTTTCCACTTCTTTTTTATTTTCAAAATGAAAAGCAAAGTGAGGTCCCGCAGCTTTGTAGCTAGGGCCTAACAAGGCAAGTCCATCTTTCCCTTTACCTGCCTCTAAATAAGACCAATCTTTATCATCCCAAACCAATTTCATACCCAGCTTAATATAAAAAGATTTTGCCCTTTCGAGATCCTCTACTCTGAGTGCAATGTGACCAATCCTATTTACTCCTTGTGAAAACTTCAAAACAAAGCAATTAATTTATTATTTATCTAAGAATAAACCAAATTTTTGTTAATAATGAGTTTTTAAGTATCCTGCAACCATTGAGATGCATCACAAGCATGATAAGTGAGTATTAATTTTGCTCCTGCTCTTTTAAAACTAAGCAATGTCTCTAAAACAATATCTTTTTCGTTAATCCAGTTCTTCATAGCAGCAGACTTTACCATGGAATACTCCCCACTAACGTTGTATGCAGCTATGGGCTTATTTGAAAATGTGCTTAGTCTATAAACAATATCCAAATATGAAATTCCTGGTTTTACCATCAAAATATCAGCTCCTTCATACTGATCCAATGCAGATTCAATTAAAGCCTCTTTTGAATTGGCAGGGTCCATTTGATATGTAGACTTATTGTCTGGAATTACTTTCTTACTATTTTCTCTAGGAGCCGAATCTAAAGCTGTTCTAAACGGACCATAATAAGCAGATGAATATTTAGCTGTATAACTAATAATACCTACATCACTAAATCCTTCACTATCAAGAGCAGTTCTAATTGCTCCAACTCTCCCATCCATCATGTCACTAGGGCCAATAAAATCTGCTCCAGCTCTAGCTTGAGTTAAAGCTTGTTTTTTTAAAATTTCGATTGTTTCATCGTTCAATATTTTGCCAGTTTCATCAACTAATCCATCATGACCATCACAAGAGTATGGGTCCAAGGCAACATCTGTCATTATTGCCATTTCTGGAATCTCTTTTTTTAATATTCGAATAGCTTTAGGTATTAAACCATCTTCATTAAAACATTCTGCTCCATCTTCAGTCTTTAAGCTATCGTCAATTTTTGGAAAAAGAACCACACACCTTATTCCCAATTCCCATGCCCTAGTAACCTCCTTTATTAAGCCATTAATATCCCATCTATAAGTTCCGGGCATTGCTGAAATGTCCTCTTTAAAATCTTTTTCATGAATAAATAATGGATATATAAAGTCCGATGCCGTTAGATGGTTTTCTCTAACCATTTCTCTAATTGCCTCATTTCTTCTTAATCTTCTTGGACGAATAATCGAATTCATTTGAATATTATTTAAATTGAAAAATATTTATCTAATACATTAATCGCTTGCCTCGCACAAAAATTAATCAGAGACTACTTTTGTTCAGGAAAATTAACTAAAATTTATTTAATAAGAGCAAAAAAAGTTACAAAAATATTTTGCACAATCTTCATTTTTCACAAATTTACATCATTTAGAGATAATATCTTTTAGTTAAGTATTTATTTTGAGGAAAGCATCTTTGAACATAATTAATGGATTTCATCTGAAAAATGTAAGAGGCGATATTCTAGGAGGCATCACAGCCGCAGTAGTGGCTTTACCTCTCGCTCTTGCTTTTGGAAATGCTGCGTTAGGACCTGGCGGAGCAATTTATGGACTTTATGGAGCAGTAGTAGTTGGTTTTTTAGCCGCATTATTCGGCGGAACACCTGCTCAAGTTAGTGGACCTACCGGTCCCATGAGTGTAACTGTTGCAGGTGTAGTAGCAGGCTTGGCCGCAGTAGGGGTTCCAAGAGATCTTTCTGCAGGACAAATTTTACCTTTAGTTATGGCAGCGGTAGTCATTGGCGGCTTACTGCAAATATTATTCGGGATTCTAAAACTAGGTAAATACATTACTTTAGTTCCATATTCTGTTGTTTCAGGATTTATGTCTGGTATTGGAGTAATAATCATTGCGCTTCAGATTGGACCATTACTTGGAATTAGCACTCGAGGTGGAGTAGTCGAATCTTTAACTACTGTATTTTCAAATTTCCAGCCTAATGGTGCGGCTATTGGAGTTGCAATAATGACACTAGGTATAGTATTTCTTACTCCTAGAAAAATAAGTCAGTGGGTACCTTCTCCTCTCTTGGCACTATTGATAGTTACTCCAATATCAATATTAATTTTTGGAGATGGAGCAATTGATAGAATTGGAGAAATTCCAAGGGGAGTTCCATCTTTAAATTTCCCAAGTTTTAATCAATATTTCCCAATTATTTTCAAAGCAGGATTAGTCCTAGCGGTACTTGGCGCAATTGACTCCTTACTGACATCTCTAGTAGCAGACAATATCTCTCAAACAAAACATAATTCTGATAGAGAACTTATTGGTCAAGGGATAGGAAATGCAGTTGCAGGTCTGTTTTCAGGTTTACCTGGAGCAGGAGCAACAATGAGAACAGTCATAAATGTTAAATCTGGAGGATCAACTCCTATCTCTGGTATGGTTCACTCAGTTGTATTGTTGATAGTTTTAGTTGGTGCGGGACCTTTAGCTGAGCAAATACCAACTGCGTTACTAGCAGGAATCCTTATAAAAGTAGGTTTAGATATTATTGATTGGGGATTTTTAAGGAGGGCTCACAAATTATCTTTAAAAACTTCAGTAGTAATGTATGGCGTACTTTTGATGACAGTTTTTTGGGATTTAATTTGGGCAGTTTTAGTAGGTGTATTCATAGCAAATATGCTCACTATCGATTCAATAACTGAAACTCAACTAGAAGGTATGGACGAGGATAATCCTTTATCAAAAGATGATCAAGCTAAAAATGCATTACCTGCTGATGAAAAAGCACTACTAGATAGATGTTCAGGAGAAGTAATGCTATTTAGACTTAAAGGACCACTTAGTTTTGGAGCAGCTAAAGGTATATCTGAGAGAATGATGCTTGTAAGAAACTACAAAGTTTTGATATTAGATATCACTGATGTTCCAAGACTTGGAGTGACCGCGACTCTGGCAATAGAAGATATGATGCAAGAAGCAAAAAATAATTCCAGAAAAGCATTTGTTGCAGGTGCTAATGAAAAAGTAAAAGATAGATTAGCTAAGTTTGGAGTTGAAGGGATTATTGAAACAAGAAAAGAAGCTTTAGAAATTGCTCTAAATGAAATAGCCTAATAATTTATGGAAATAAGTCCAATTCTGCAAAATGTATTAGCCCCGCCAGTTCTTTTCTTTTTGATTGGAGCAATATCAGTACTATTTAAATCTGATTTAGAGATACCAGCTCCATTACCTAAACTCTTCTCATTATACCTACTCCTAGCTATTGGTTTTAAAGGAGGTATAGAGATACAGAAAAGTGGTTTTACAGATCAAGTATTGCCTACTTTAAGTGCTGCAATACTGATGTCACTAGTAATCCCGCTGATTGGATTTTTAATTTTAAGATTTAAGTTTGATGTCTTTAATTCAGCCGCGATATCAGCCGCATACGGTTCAATTAGTGCTGTTACATTTATCTCTGCAGAAAGTTTTTTAGAAAGTCAAAAAATAGCTTTTGATGGGTTTATGGTTGGAGCTTTAGCTTTAATGGAGTCTCCTGCAATAATTGTTGGATTATTACTTGTGAAATTTGCAGCTCCAAAAAATAGACCAAAATCAAGAAAAATGCATCTAAGTTCAATATTACACGAATCACTTTTGAATGGATCAGTTTATTTATTGCTCTCAAGCTTGATTGTAGGATTTCTCACTGCTTCCAGTAATCCCTCAGGAATTGAAAAAATGGAGCCTTTTACTGGACAATTATTCTATGGAGCAGAATGCTTCTTCTTGTTAGATATGGGAATAGTTGCTGCTCAAAGATTGCCGAGACTGAAAAATGCAGGTTCGTTCTTGATTGGATTTGCCATTTTTATGCCTTTATTTAACGCATTTATTGGTGTTTTCGTTGCAAGATTTTTATCTTTAGGACCTGGCAACGCACTTTTATTTGTGGTTTTATGTGCAAGCGCGTCTTATTTAGCAGTTCCTGCAGCAATGAGGATGACAGTTCCAGAAGCTAAATCTAGTTATTATATTTCAACTACACTAGGTCTAACTTTCCCATTCAATATAGTTCTCGGCATTCCCATATATATGAGTTTAGTAAATACTATTATCCCACTATCACCTTTATAAAAATGAAAAGATTAGATTTGATATTTAGTGAAAGAGAACTAGATGCAATCATTAAAACATTAGAAAAAGCTAATGTTCCTGGATATACAGTTATGAAACACGCTACAGGCAGAGGACCTGAAAGAGTTGTTACAGAAGATATGGAATTTACAGGATTAGGAGCGAATGCTCATGTAATTGTTTTTTGCGAGCAAGAATTAATAGATAAAATGAGAGATAACATCAGGGACGATTTGAGCTATTACGGAGGAGTCGCTTATATTTCTGAAGCAACACCCCTTTAGATCAAAGAAGGAATATTTTATTTAAGAATGAATCCAATCCACTCTAATATTTTTTCTACTATTTAAATATCTATCAATTGACATTGCAGCAATACATCCGTCAGAAGCTGCAACTACGGCTTGCTTAAATGGTGTGTTTCTTATATCTCCAATAGCCCATACTCCATCAGAATTTGTAGACATAAAGTCATCCACAATAACTCCTCCGTCTTCTTTTAAAGCAATTTGATCCCCTAAAAAATCAGTAATCGGCTTCGAACCACTCATGTAGACAAACACTCCATCTAAATTTAAATTGATAGGATTTTCCTCTTGCTTATTTTTTACAACGACCCCATTAACACCCATATCATCTCCCAATATTTCTAATAATCTTGTTCTACTCCAATGTTTTATATTTGAATTATCCATCAATTCCATAGCTTCTTCGTTATCTGATTTAGGATCACTTGATGTAATCCAATGCACGGTTGATGCGAATTTAGTTAGAACAGTTGCCTCTTCAATTGCCTCCTTGTTTACTCCAACAACGGCAACCTCTCTATTTTTATAAAAAGCCCCATCACATGTAGCACAATAACTTACTCCTTTACCAAGAAAATCCGCTTCTCCCTTAAATGATGCAGGCCTACCCATGGCTCCACTAGCAAGTACAAGTGCTTTAGCTTTAAAAGTGCCTTCGGGCGTGTAAACCATTTTCCATTCTCCACTAGCGTCTATTCCAAACACTTGCGCTCTTCTGTAATCTGTGCCGTATTGCACAGCCTGTTCTCTCATTAGGGTAAGTAATTTTTCTCCACTTATATCAACAGGAACCCCTGGATAATTAGCTATTTGATGAGTTATTGCTAAGGCGCCAACAGATGGATTTTTATCTAAAATTACTGTCTTTAAATTTGAACGAGATGTATAAAGTGCGCAAGTACATCCGGCCGGGCCTCCTCCGATAATAACTACATCTGACTCAATGATTTCCAATTTTTAAAAACTCCTTTTGTAGTTAATTAGATGAGTTCTTGGTTAGAAGATATTTTTAAAGTAAATACCTGAACCTTTATATAAATATAAGTTAAAAGAAAAAAGAGAAAAAAGCTTAATATAGAAACAAACTTACATAGGAAAAACATAAAAAATTAATTATCAAAATGATCAGTTACGTGAAACGTTCTGTATTGATCTATTATTAGATCATATCGAAAAATCAATTGCCGTTGAAACATTATATTTTTCATGACCAACTCTGATTACCTTTTAAAAGCTGCCATTAAGAAAGTAACCGAAAAATTTAACGAAATATTGGTTGAAAAAATTGAAGAAGCAACACATATTGCTCAGGATGCTCCTGAAATTCTCAAAAAAGAATTTGATAGTTTAAAAGAATCCATAATCGAAGAAGCATCAAGACTAGAAAAAGCAAAGAATATTGAAGAAAATGAGTCTACAAATACTTATCAAGATCCCAAAATAAAAAAAGCTTTAAATGAAATTGAAGGTATCAATAAGCAAATTGATCTCTTTAATAAAACTATAAATAATCAAATTTAATGAGTTATCACGTTCTTCATTATCATTTAAAAAAATTGAAGAGGTCCTTTCTTATTTGGATAACTCTGATTTCGCTTTTATTAAATTTATGGATAGATAATATTAGATTTACAATTTTCCAAACCAAGAACAATGAAAAAAGTAGGGTCCAAATTAAAAGAGCTAGGTGGTTTACTAATCAATTAATAGAGCTTGGTTCAGCATTTATTAAAATTGGACAATTATTATCAGCGAGACCTGATTTAATTCCTAATACCTGGATACAGGAATTGTCTAAATTGCAGGATCAAGTACCTAATTTTTCATTTGCACAAGTTGAAGAGACTATAAGAAATGAACTAGGGTCTAAGTTTAATGAAATAGATCAAATAATATGCGATCCGGTTGGATCAGCATCACTAGCTCAGGTTCATAGAGCGACTTTAAAAGATGGTAAGAAAGTAGTTTTTAAAGTTCAAAGACCCAATTTAAAAGAATTGTTTATTATCGATTTGGGCATAATGCAGCAAATAGCAGGATTATTGCAGAAAAATAAGAATTGGAGTCGAGGTAGAAACTGGGTTGAGATTGCTAAAGAGTGTAGGAAAGTTCTTATGAAAGAACTTGATTTTAATTGCGAAGCGCAATATGCAGCAAGATTTAGGCAGCAATTTCTTGATGATGAAAATGTTGAAGTTCCTGAAGTAATTTGGGATATGAGCAGTGAAAAAGTGCTTTGTTTAAGTTATGTAGAAGGGACAAAAATAAGCGATTTAGAAAAATTAAAATCACAAGAAATTGATTTATCTAAAATTGCAGAGATAGGTGCAATCAGCTACTTAAAACAATTAGTAAATTACGGGTTTTTTCATGCAGATCCTCATCCAGGGAATCTAGCCGTTTCAAGTGAAGGTAAATTGATTTTTTATGATTTTGGAATGATGGGGAACATCTCAAATAACCTTCAAACAAGATTAGGGGGGATGGTTAAGGCTGCTGCTCTTAGAGACGCCTCATCACTTGTTAGTCAATTACAACAAGCTGGGCTAATTTCAAAAGATATTGATGTAGGACCAGTCAGAAGATTAGTCAGATTGATGCTTAAAGAAGCCTTAACTCCGCCATTTAGTCCTAATATTATTGAAAAATTATCTGGAGATTTATACGAACTGGTTTATGAAACGCCATTTCAACTACCAGTAGATTTAATCTTTGTGATGAGAGCTTTATCAACTTTTGAAGGAGTTGGTAGAATGCTTGATCCAGGGTTTAACCTTGTATCAGTTACCAAGCCTTATTTAATAGAACTTATGACTTCAAATAATCAAAGTCCCAACGATTTAATTAACCAATTTGGAAGGCAAGTAGGTGAACTAGGATCGAAAGCTGTTGGAATTCCCAAAAGAATAGATGAAAGTTTAGAAAGATTAGAACAGGGCGATTTACAATTGCAAATAAGAATGGGAGAGTCTGATAGGCAATTCAAAAAAATGTTTACGGCTCAAAAAACTTTAGGTCATTCAATTCTCATAGGAAGCTTATCAATTGCATCTGCTTTACTTGTAACCAATAAACAAAATAATTTTGCATTGTTGCCACTTTTTTTTGCACTACCAATAAGTATTGATTGGATAAAGTGCCAATTAAGTATGAGAAAAGGCTCACGTTTAGAAAAACTTAAGCGCTAAAAAAACTATATATTTTTTGGACCTAAACCTAGAGCTCCAGCAAATCTTGCTTGATTTCCTAGTTCCTCCTCAATTTTTAAAAGCCTATTATATTTTGCAATCCTTTCACTTCTGCTCAAAGAGCCAGTCTTGATCTGACCCGATCTTGTGGCGACAGATAAATCTGCGATTGTTGTATCTTCAGTCTCACCACTTCTATGACTTATAACACTTGTGAAACCAGACATTTTAGCTAACTCAATAGCTTCCAAAGTTTCAGTTAATGTTCCAATTTGATTTACCTTTATTAGGATTGAATTGGCAGATTTTTCTATAATCCCTTTCCGTAATCTTTCTGTATTAGTAACGAATAAATCATCACCTACAAGCTGAACTTTATTTCCTAATTCTTTGTTTAATTCTGACCAACCCTCCCAATCATCCTCAGCTAAACCGTCCTCTATTGAAACTATGGGATAATTAGAAACTAATTTTGAAAGATATGAAATCATTTCAGAACTATTTAAACTTTTACCTTCATATTTATAAATACCATCACTATAAAATTCAGTACTAGCAGCATCTAAAGCTAAAGATACCTGCTCACCAGGCTTAAATCCTGCTTTTTGAATTGCTTCTAATAATAAGTCCCCTGCTTCTTCGCTTGATGACAAATTCGGGGCAAATCCACCCTCATCGCCTACAGCGGTAGATAGACCTTTTTGATCAAGTAATGATTTTAATGAGTGAAAAATTTCAGTACCCATTCTTAATGATTCACTGAAATTATTAACTCCATGTGGAACAAGCATAAATTCCTGAAAATCAAGACTATTTGGTGCATGTGCACCACCATTTATTACATTCATCAATGGGACTGGAAGAAGATTGGATAATGGATCTCCAAGATATCTATATAAGGGAATGTCTAAAGCATTTGCTGATGCTCTAGCAGTGGCAAGACTTACTGCAAGGATTGAATTTGCTCCAAGGTTAGACTTATTAGGAGTTCCATCAATTTCAATCATTAATTTATCTACTGCAGTTTGATCTAAAGATGACAAACCACATAAAGCCGGCGATATAGTTTCATGAATTTTATTAACAGCATTCAAAACGCCTTTTCCCATATATTTCGAACCACCATCTCTTAATTCATGTGCCTCATGAGCACCAGTGCTTGCTCCGCTGGGAACAATTGCTCTACCACTTGCACCACATTCCAAAAATACTTCTGCCTCTACAGTTGGATTACCTCTTGAATCAAGGACTTGCCTTGCTTCAACAGTATCAATAAGAAAATCAATAGTTTCTTTCACAATTTAATTATTACTATTTAAATCCTATTAATAGCTGAACTATTTGGCTAATATCTGAAATATATTTGTTAACCAACTATAATTCTTTAATTTTATAAGGGCTTAGATATTATTTAACGTTTTTTTGATTCTAAAGTCCCCTCAAATCCTCTCATCTAAATAATTTTCAAATTCATCTTACAATTTGAAAATTATTGGATGATTATTAATGCTGTTCCTATTTAGAATATTAATTAATAATCAACTATAGTTTTTATAGTTTATGAGAGAAACACTTACATCCAGTCCTGAACTATTTAGCGAAATTAGTTGGAATCTTCTTTTATTAGGGGAAGAAACCGCAAAAAAATGGGATCATAGCGAATTTAATATTGAACACATAATTCATACATTGTTCTCGTCAAGTGAATTCTTTGCCTTCATTGAAAAATTATCAATCGACCAAGATACAGTTTTAGACATAACAGAAGATTTTTTAGAAGAGACACCAACAAATGAGTCAGATATTTTTACTATCGGAGAAGATTTAGAAATTTTATTAGATAACGCGAATCAGATTAAAACTCAATGGGGATCGAGATTAATAGAAATCCCTCATTTACTAATTGCTCTTGGGAGAGATTTAAGAATTGGAAATTATGTTTTTGAAGAAGGAAACCTTTCCATGGAAAAATTAGAGGAAGAATTAAAGTTTTACCCAAATATTAATAAATCAAAAGATTCTTTTAATTATGGGAATGTAATTGAAATAAATAATCAATCTAATTTCGAATCAAACAACGAGACTGAAGAGACTCTTGTAAAAGAAGAAAAATTTAAAAAAGCTATTGTTCCATTACCGAAAAGTGAACTTCAAATTGAAACCAAAAAACAAGTTGGAAAAGATGAAACTGTTCTTTCAATTTACGGAAAAGATTTAACAGGATCAGCTAAAAAAGGCTTACTGGATCCTGTTTTAGGAAGAGAAAATGAGCTCAATAATTTAATGAGGGTACTCTGCAGAAGAAACAAAAATAACCCTATACTTATTGGCAATCCTGGAGTTGGTAAAACCTCAATTGCAAAATTACTTGCTCAATTAATTGTAGACAAAAAAGTTCCTGATACTTTAAAGGACTTAAAAATTATTTCACTTGATTTAGGTGCATTAGTTTCTGGGACCAAATTTAGAGGTCAACTAGAGGAAAGACTAAGCTTAATAATGCAGGAACTAAATAATCCAAACCAAGGAATGATTCTTTTTATTGATGAAATTCACTCAATATTAAGTTCTGACAGATCTTCTACCAACATCAGTAATATCTTAAAACCTTTACTAGCTGAAGGAGAACTTAGATGTATCGGTACAACAACACCTGAGAAATTTCGTGAAACTATTGAAAAAGATCAGGCATTAAATAATTGCTTTCAAAAGATAGCTGTTAATGAACCTTCAGTAGAATTAAGCGTAAAAATATTACAAGGGATCAAAAAGAAATATGAATTACATCATGGCATAAAAATTTCTGAAGAGGCTGTAAACTATTCCGCAAAATTGGCCGATAGATACATCAGCGATAAATGTCTCCCTGATAGTGCAATAGATTTAATTGATGAAGCAGCTGCACAGTTGAAAATCGAGTCTAATAATATGCCTCAAATCATTCTCCAACAAGAAAACAAACTTAATACTATTGATGAAAAATTGAATAATTTGCAAGGAGAAAATGTCGAAGCTCAAGAAAAACTATTGAATAATAGACAACAATCAGAGGCAAAATTGAACGTTCTTTTGGAAAATTGGAACAATTTACGTGAAGAAATGGAGGAATTATCTATTTTAATGAGAGAAGAAGATAAGCTAATCAAACAAATTAAAGATAAATCAAATCGAGAAATTGAAAATGATCTAGATTATTTAGAAAAGCTTGAAGAAGAGTTAAGTGAAATAGTGAATGACATACAAAAAGTTGAAGAGAACTTTAATAAAATAAAGAAAAATAGAAATTTCCCTTTTAAATATCAAGTTGAACCTGATGATATTGCAGATGTTATATCAAAAATCACAGGAATTCCAATTTCTAAAGTAGTTTCAAATGAACGTAAAAAATTAGTCAATCTAGAAAAAGAACTAAGTGAAAAAGTTATTGGACAAGAAAAAGCTATAGAAGCTGTTTCTGCTGCAATTAGAAGAGCTCGAGTTGGCATGAAAAGTCCCAAAAGACCTATTGGATCTTTTTTATTTATGGGTCCTACTGGTGTTGGTAAAACAGAATTAGCAAAATCTCTTGCAACAGCTTTATTTGATGAAGAAGACGCACTTTTAAGATTAGACATGAGTGAATATATGGAGAAAA
Organism: Prochlorococcus sp. HOT208_60m_808G21; assembly: GCA_002026015.1. Classification (GTDB taxonomy): domain Bacteria; phylum Cyanobacteriota; class Cyanobacteriia; order PCC-6307; family Cyanobiaceae; genus Prochlorococcus_A. The sequence continues at coordinate 28,787 of MWOY01000113.1, forward strand.
ATGCCGTAGCAAGACTTTTAGGGGCTCCCCCAGGTTATGTTGGTTATGAAGAGGGAGGTCAATTAACTGAAGCTGTAAGACGTAAACCCTATTCAGTAATACTTCTTGATGAGATAGAAAAAGCACATGCAGAAGTATTTAATATCCTTTTGCAAGTCTTAGATGAAGGAAGATTAACGGACTCCCAAGGAAGGACCGTAGATTTCAAAAATACGGTAATCATTATGACAAGTAACCTAGCTGGTAAATCTATACTGGAGTATTCGCAAAAGATTTCTAAAAGTGAGGGAAAGTTAGAAAAAGATCAACAAATTCTAGATGATTCAATTAGTAATGCATTGTCTTCAATTTTTAGACCTGAATTTTTAAATAGAATTGACGAAGTAGTAAAGTTTGATCCATTATCTATTGATGAACTTCAAAAAATAATCATTCTACAAACAGAAGATTTAAAGAACCTGCTACTTGAGCAGAAAATAAATATCGCTATAGACAAAAAAGTTATCGACAAAATTGCAAACGATTCTTACGAACCTGAATATGGTGCTCGGCCACTTAGCAGGGAACTTAGAAGACAAATAGAAAATCCCTTGGCTGCAAAACTTTTAGAGGATAACTTCAAAAATAAAAAAAATATAACAATTCAACTTAATCCTGCTAAAAAAGATGAGATCGTTTTCAAACCTAGCTGAGGAGTAAATCAATAAGCTAAAATAAAAATCAAAGCATAATGCTTAATTCCAAACAAATTTTGTGACAAGTCCTACTACTAATAAAGAACCTCTTAAAAAGGATTCTCCTGAAGTTGAAGAGCCTAAAAAAAAGAATAATTTTTTTAGATCTACCTACGATGAGCTTAAACTTGTCGTGTGGCCTAACAAACAACAACTTTTTAGCGAATCAGTAGCAGTTATAATTATGGTATCTTTTTCTGCTGCAGCCATTGCTTCTGTTAGCAGATTCTATGGGTGGGCAGCCTCGCAAATTTTTGGTTGAATTATCTCCCTAATATCCATTTATAAAGATCTTAATTAAGCTTC
>MWOY01000114.1 GCA_002026015.1 Prochlorococcus sp. HOT208_60m_808G21
TTTACCTTCTTTTTATAAAGATGCTTTGCCCTCCACAAAATATGGTGCAATAGTTTCCATAGCAGATAAGGTCGAAACTTTAATAAGTATATTTATTTCTGGTAAACGTCCTAGTGGATCATCTGATCCTTATGCTTTAAGAAGAAATTTGAATGGAGTGATTAAAATAATTTGGGATTATGAACTTGATTTACCTTTAGATAAATTATTCAACGAACTTATTGATTTTTGGAAAATCGTATTTCCGAATTTAAACTTCTCAAGAGAAACAGTATTTAATGATTTAAATGAATTTTTAGTTCAAAGAATTGTTAGTCATCTAGAAGAAATATCACTAAGTAAAGAATTAATAAAGGCCGTTTGCTCTTCTGATGAATTATCTCAAAAAAGATTATTGAATATTGTTGATCTTAAAAATAGAATTAAATCTATTATCAACTTTAACGAAAAGGATAATTTTGTTGAAATCCAGAAGGTAATTACCAGGGTAAGCAAATTAGCAAATAAAAGTGATATTTCAAGAGACGTTCTCTCAACAAGAGATTATGTAAATACAAAACTTTTTGAAAAAGAATGTGAATTCAAAGTTTTTGAATTTATTGGAGAATTAGAAAAACTTTTTTCAGAAGGTTATTGCAATTATTTGGAACTTCTAAATTTGTTTGAGATTAATGTAAACACTATCGAGGATTTATTTGATAATGAAAAGGGAGTCCTAATAATGTCAGAGGATTTGAAAATAAGAAATAATAGACTCAATTTGTTGAGCTTAATTAGAAATTATTCTCTAAAAATTGCCGACTTTACACTTTTGAACTCTTAACTTTAATTCCTCCCTTTATTGAATAATTTTCTAGCATTTTTTCTACCTCTTTATTTTCCCTAACAGCACTGTCAACGGGTTTATATTTTAGAGGCGCTAAGGCTTTCCCTCTTAAAATCGAACCAAGTGTAAGCATCGTAATTTTAAGTTGTTGTAATGGTTTCATAGAGACAACTCTTTTGTATAAGTAACTATCAAAAGTAAGTCTTTGAACATCCATGTCATCACACATCTCAACAAAGGCTTCTCTAGCAGAATCATTTCTGTAGAAAATATTTTGGAGAATTTCTAGCACCTTATAAGTTGTGCCATATTTTTTATCCCATTTTTTTAGATAGTTTTTTAAATCTTTTTCTGATGGAATTACTTGACCATTTTTTGATGCTTCAACAATTTCTTCAGCACACATTCTTCCGCTTTTTGCAGCAAAATAAATACCCTCTCCAGAACTTTTTGTAACATAACCAGCTGCATCACCAACCAATGCCATTCTCCCAACTACCCTTCTTGGCCTTGGATGCTCTGGAATAGGGTGAGCTTCTACCTTTATTACTTCACCATTAACAAGTCTTTTCTTTGCTCTATTTCTTACACCCTCTTGAAGTCCTTTAATTAATGACTGATTCTTTTGCATGGTTCCTGTGCCCACAGCAACATGATCATATTTAGGAAATACCCACCCATAAAAATCAGGGGAAACATCAGTTCCAACATACATTTCAGCAAGATCTTCGTAGTAACTCATTTCTTCTTTAGGCAATTTAATTCTTTCCTGAAATGCTATAGCAACTTTGTAATCACCTGCATCCATTGCTTTTGCGACTCTGCTATTGGCTCCATCAGCTCCTATCAAAAGGTCAACAGTAAGCTCTTTTAGTTCCCCTTTTTTATCTCCATTCGTAAAATCAGAGTAGGAAAGCTTATATGGCCCTTGATTATTATCGCCAGTATCAATAGAAGTAACTAATCCATTTATTAATGTAGCACCAAGATCTGATGCTCTGTTGCGCATAAAGGCATCCATAACTTCTCTTCTACACATCCCAATAAATTCATTATCACTTTTCCCATAAACTCTATCT
>MWOY01000115.1 GCA_002026015.1 Prochlorococcus sp. HOT208_60m_808G21
ATAACTATAGTGAAGATCGATTTAAAGTATTAGAGAAAAAAACTGACAAAAATCAAAAAATTCATCCAGCAATGTCATATCTTGGGGGATAAAAAATTATTTAGTATAAATAACAACATCATATATTCTTAATTCGAGGGAAATTAATTTCAAATTTATATTCTTGGATGCGTTTAGCGATCTTACTTGGTTTTATTTTTGGGGTAACTCACGGAACTGTTGTTTCCGAAAGTTATTCTGCAAACAATTATGAAAATAATCAATTATTTTTTACTCAAAAAAATTCAAATATATTTTCTTCACTTTGTCTATTTTTTAAGCCTTTTTAATAAGTTTTTGTATTGCCATTAACATCTTGTAAATTAAATTATACTTATAGTTAAAATGTAGCGTAGACTACATAAACGTTCATCTCGTTTTGCGAGCCGCATTAAGATTGAAGCCAAGGAACGGGGACTTCAGTCAAAAATGAAATTTAGTCACATAACTATTATGTCTAATAACGTATCTACCTCAGTAAGTAGTAACAATATTACTGCTGTATTTGCAGGTTTTCTTGGAGCATTTATTGTTGGTTCTCTTGGAGTCCAACTTGTAAGAACCCAAAAGCCTTCTTTTCAATCTCAACCATTAAAAGTTCAACCAGTTATCGCTCATCAATCAACTTTATGGGCAGCTTTAGGAGAACAAGATGCTCCTATTGTTAAAAATAAAGTTTCTAATGCAAAAACTACAGGAGTTGTCCCTGTTATAGGTTCTGAAGCAACTCTTTGGGCTCCAATAGGTTTAGGTAATTAGTAAATTAGGTCTTTTAATAAACCGAAGGGGGTTTGTAACCCCCTTTTTTTATTAATTGAATTAAAAAGATGATTGAAAATTTTCAATCCAATTCATGGATAACTATAAATTAAATCAGGGTTTGAAAACAATGTAATCGTAGATACCAACAGCTTTTTTATTAATTGATTATAAATTAAAAACACGAGTTAACCCGTTCCAATTTGTTGACTCTGAGGTTTTAACCGTTGATTCCTTATCTACTTCTAGTTGTGACTCGCTAGTTTCAAGATTCAAAAACGGTATTTATACATCTTAAATTATGGAAAAAAAAATCGCAAAGAAATACGCCGATCTTATAGTCCAGGCTAATAATTCAACAGGCAGAAAAGAAGCTTTGTCATTGATTAAACAAGCAACAAAATTAAGAACCAAACTTGATCAATACGAAATGATGTAGTCTCTTAAAATCTACAGGATATTCAAGATGAGGTAGAAACTAGTTCCTTTTTTTTATCCTGCTATAAAAATACTATGAGATTATTTAACTTATCTGCTTTAATAAAATATCGTGGAATTAACTGAGCTAATTAAGGATTACGTTGCTACAGAATTATTATCAAGTATTGAAATTGATTTTCTTGAAGGAGAATTATGGGAAACCACTCAACATATTGCAGAAATAAATACAGTTATCAAAGCTCCAAAAAATATATGCAAGAAATTGGGACTAGATGAAAAATCTTGCTGGCAATTATGTTGTGCAGCCGTTCTTGACTCCTCAAGACCATTAAAAAATGGACAAAAGAGAGTAGATGATTTTAAAAAATTAATTAATCGATATGAAATCAGCTACATATAAACTAAAGACTCAATGATACGTTTACTTATTGCATCAATTCTTTTTTTTACTCCACTAGGAGGTTTTGCTGATGAAAAGCAAAGAGAAATTGAGAATGAAGCTATAAATCTTGTTATTAAAAAATATGGAAAAGGCTTAAAAAATAGACTAAAAGGAACAGGAGTAACTCCCAGTTATCGAAGTTGGTATGAAAATGATTGTTTTGTAAGCATTGCAGCAGGTACATATCAAGAAGATACTTGGTCGGCAATGAAGTGGTTTAGCGTTAATGTCTGTTCTGAATCAGCTGAAATAATGGAAAGTGAATGAAGGAAATAAAACGCCTATTAGTTTTGCAGCATTTAGAAATAGAGGGGCCTGGCCTTTTTGAACAAATTGCTAAAGAAAGAGATTTGAAAATCGAAATTATTCGTTTAGATAATAAAAATGCTCTGCCGCAAACAAAAAAAGGTGACTTAATTATAATTATGGGTGGACCAATGGGAGTTAAAGATATTGGAAGCGACAGATATCCCTGGCTTAAGTTAGAAAGAGATTTTATAAAAAAAGAATTAGAAAATGAAAGACCTATAATCGGTGTTTGCTTGGGTGCTCAGTTGCTTGCGAGTGCTGCTGGAGGAGATGTAGAAATTCTTAAATATGGATCACCTCCAAAAGCATTACCGGAAATTGGATGGTCTCAAATTTTTATTAATAAATCAAATAAAGACTTTAAAGCACTGTTTGAAGACCCTTTTCATGTACTGCATTGGCATGGAGATAGGATTTTATTACCTAATAAAGCAGTACTCATTGCTAGTAGTTCACGTTGTAAGGAACAGTTTTTTAGGATTGGTAATTTTGCTTACGGATTACAATTCCATATAGAGACTACGGGGGGAATGATAAATAACTGGATTAAAGAAGATAAAGAGTTTGTCCTTAAAGGATTAGGCTTAAATGGTCAGGAAACCTTAAAAGAAGAGAATAAAAAATATATTGATAAAACTTTTTTAAAAAGAAAGCTTCTAATAAATAAATTATTTGAATTATTAGATAATTAAAAAGAGCATAATAATCCAGTAAAAAAGGGCTTGATAAAGCCCCTGAAAATTTAAAAAGGATTTTTATTAGAAAATACCTGGAAGAATTTGACCAGTAAAATAGTAGGCTCCTACAAGAGCAAACATTCCAAGCATTGCTGCTTTACCATTAAGCTTTTCAGCTTTTTCGGTCATGATTTTTTTTGCGAATTCCATAAGAAAGTAAAATAAATTATATCTAAAAACTAATTATTCAAATATCAGAATGATGTAGTTTTTTCTACCAAATTGATATCTTTCTAAGGATTTTAAAATAAATACTGAAGCAACAAATTGAACTTTTAATAGTTTCGAGCCAATCTGTAAAGCGTAGCAGACCTAAAAAACAAAAATTGAAAAGCTATTGTTACTGTTATGTAACATTTATGTAGTAAATATCTTGAAAATAACTTAATTTCGGCTCAATACTTTACATTTGTTAATAGTAGTGTTACATTAGTTAACAATTACATAACTTCAATGGCTAATTCAAACGTTACTACTGAATCAGGCGGCAGACAGAATATGTTTCCTACTGAGACACGTCCTTACATAGATGAGTCTGTTTCTTACGACAGCTACCCACAAAATGCAGAAAAAGTTAACGGTCGTTGGGCAATGATTGGGCTTGTTGCGTTAGTAGGTGCTTACGTTTCAACCGGACAAATTATTCCTGGCATTTTTTAATGAGTCCACTTTCAGGTTTCTTAGCCGTAATTGTATTCTTTACAGCCATTCTCGTTGCTTATTTAACCAAGCAATTTCAAAACGAAAATTTAAACTATTCATCTTCTAATCAAATGAAAAACACAAACACAAAAGTCAAAACAATCGAAAAAGAAAAAGTTGTTGCTGAAACTCTTAACGGCAGATTCGCAATGCTTGGATTAATTGCTGCTGTTGGAGCATACCTAACAACAGGTCAAATAATTCCTGGTTTTGTTTAAAAACCTACTATTTAACATTTCTACAAATCAGAAAAATGGAAAATTCAAAAACAACTTATTGGCAAAACGCCGAGAGAACTAATGGAAGAATGGCAATGATGGGCTTATTTGCATTAGTTGTAAATTATGGCTTATTCGGATGGATAATCCCAGGAATTTTTTAAAATGAATTTAGGCTTACTTTTTCTTAAAGTAAATACTTTGGGAGTTATAACTCTTTCTGAACTTGATTGGATAACTAACCATCAATCTGAATTTTCAAGGTTAGATATGGCTTTAGTTATAAAGATCGGCCGTCTTATGGATTCTGGAGTAGTAGAAATTGATAATAGATTGCCTGTTTAATTTTTAAAAAATGATCGTCATGAGTGTTTGTCAATAGGGATACTGACAAACACTTTTTTATGAGAAAAAATATTTGTAAAAAAAAGAGATTGTTTCTTAGCTAAAAACAATCTCTCAATTACCTAATTCTTACATGAAAATTTCAAGTAAGCTTTCAGATCTTAACTAATTTGTTTTTATAGTAAATCCGTAAAAATGCTTTTGTAATTTATCTTTTTAAACCACCTCTTTTTATCCAAAGGAACCATGTAACCCAAATAGGAGGGAGGAATCTTATTAAAAAAGAAATTTTATACATATAAAATGGGGCATTTTCACTTTGAAATAAATTCATCAAAAAGGAAGATATAGTTAACCAAAATAAAATTATTAATATATTTGCTCCCAACAAAGCGAACTTATTTTGTTTGAATATTTTTGGCATAAAATAAATTTTTTATATTCTTAATTTTAAATAACCTTGGGAAGTAAATTATACATTTTCAAAAAAACTTTAAATTTAAAATCCATATCCAAATAAAAAAAATACTAAATTTTAATCCCTCTCCAAATAATATTCCGAAAGTAATAGGAAGGCGAAAATATTAAAAAAAGAATAGAGAATAAACTAAATAAAGCAAATGATCCTCTTAAAAAATAATTCTTTCTTTTTGTTCTTCTTAGATTTATTAAGGTATTCCACTCCCATTGAATAAGCCTGTAGAACTTTTCTGATAATAAAAATAAATACTTCATTAATATTATTAATTTCTATCGGCTTTTCTTATTTATAAAATTAATTTCACCTGTTAGCAATAAACCTTATCCCCTTCTTCAGAAAGATAGTAAATTTTATCTTCTGAACTTACGAAGAAAGTTAATCCCTTATATTGTGATCTTTTAAATTTATCTAATCTAAGTTTGTGTAAATCCCAATTATCAGTACTTATGTCAGGATTAAATTCTTGTTCTTTTAAGAAAGGTACATAAGTTGGACTAATTGTTGTTTTTTGGGCTAGACCTATATTTCGTTTTGAATAAAAAAGTAATAAAAATAAAAGTACAAAAAAAAGAATTAATAATATATTTGTCATTGTCAATTTTTTTAATTTGAAAAAACTTTATTTAGATAATCAAGAACTTTTCACAATAAATTTCTTAGTAAGTAAAAAATCCTATTTTTATATTCTTGTATTTTTGAATACTTATCAAGGGGTTACCTAAATCAGATTATAAAATTAGTCGCATTTTCAACATGACTCAAAATTCCATGAATACTCCTTATGCAAAAAGAGTAGCTGAAAAATTTAGAGAGGCTCAAAACTATTTAAAAACTAATGGTTTTAGTAGATCAACTAAACATTTACTGGAAGATATTGAAAATTCTGTTGAAAAATAATGCCAATACCTCCTCACTTACCACAACTACAATATGGCTACGATGATGGCTTTACAACCATTGTTTTTGGGTTAATAGGAAGTTGCTTTGGATGTATCTTAATTTTATTAATTTCATTTTTTGAATTTAAATTCAAAAAGCAAAATAGTAAGCCTTAAGAGACTTACTAAACGTTAAATAAGAACTCCATTACATCACCTTCGTTAACAATATATTCCTTACCTTCACTTCTTAAAAGACCTTTAGTTTTTGCATTGGCAATTGAACCTGAATCAATTAAATTTTGATACGAAATAGTCTGAGCTCTTATAAATCCTTTTTCAAAATCAGTATGAATTACTCCTGCTGCCTGTGGCGCAGTCATCCCATCTTTTATTGTCCAAGCTTTTGTCTCCTTTTCTCCGGTAGTGAAATAAGTTTTTAATCCCAATAATTTATATGTCGATCTAATTAATGAACTTAATCCCCCTTCTTCTACTCCTAAGCCAATAAGGTAGTCTTTTTTATCTCCTGGTTCTAACTCTATTAATTCAGATTCGACTTGCGCTGATATTTTTATACATTCTGTATTTTCATTGCTTGCAAAACTCTGAACTGTTGATGAAAAATCATTACCTTCAGCTAAGTCATTTTCATTCAAATTAGTTGCGTAAATAATTGGTTTAGCAGTAAGGAAGCCTAATTGCTTAATTATTAAATTTTCTTCTTCATTCAAAGATATTGATCTAACTGAAAGGCCTTTCTCTAGCTCTTCTTCAATTTTTTCTAGTAAGGTATCTTCTTTAGCTGCCTCTTTACTAGTTCTAACCTGTTTTTTAATTCTTTCTCTTCTTTTTTGGAGTTGAGATAAATCAGCTAAATTCAATTCCAGATTAATTATCTCAATGTCATCCAGGGGATCTACCTTTCCAGAAACATGAATTACATCACTATCTTCAAAGCACCTTACAACATGAACTATTGCATCAACCTCCCTAATATTTGATAAAAATTTATTTCCCAAACCTTCGCCTTTACTAGCTCCTTTTACTAGTCCTGCGATATCTACAAATTCAATTTTTGTTGGGATAATATTTTGGCTAGAACTTAAATTACCTAACTCTTGCAACCTTTGATCTGGGACTGAAACTATGCCTTTATTAGGTTCTATAGTACAAAAGGGAAAATTAGCCGCTTGGGCCTTAGCATTTTCTACAAGTGCATTAAATAAAGTTGATTTTCCAACATTTGGTAATCCAATAATACCTGCTTTTAACATTTGAAAAAACTTATGGAAAAATTATCAAGAAAACATCTTCTAGTAATATAGTATTTACTTAACCAATCTTGGATAAGTTAATTATAATCGTCTTGATTATTTATTTAGTTCCTAAATATTCTCTACTTCTGCTTTTAAAAAGAAATGTTTGATTTAATAAAAAAAAATATAAATCTAAGAAGTGGAATTATATTGCTTTCTCTAGCTATATTTTTCGTTTTTATAACCAATTCCTTCAAGAAAAATAAGTCAAAAGATATTTCTGATTTTGTAGTTCAAGTTGAAAAAGGAATCCTCTCAGATTCAATTAATACTAGTGGTGAAGTAAAAGCAATAAGGACAAGCAATATTGGGCCTCGGAAGCAAGGCGTAATAAAAGAAATCAAAGTAGATGAGGGCGATCTTGTAAAAAAAGATCAGGTTTTAGCTTCTCTTGATGATGAAGATTTTATCTATAAAATTGAAGAACTTGAATTAAATGTAGAAAAACAAAAATCTGAATTTTTAAGAAGGGAATATTTATATCAAGAAGGCGCAGTAAGTAAAGAAGACTATGAAAGTTATAAAAATAACTACAACATTAGTAGCGCAAAACTTAATGATGCAAAAGCTGAAAAAAGTTTCTATCTAATTAAAGCTCCTTATGGAGGAAAGATAACTGCAAAATATGCTGAGATAGGATCTTATGTCACACCAAGTACAAACTTAAGTTCAGACCCTAAAACCAAAAACTTTATTTTTGAACTATCAGAGGGCCTAGAAATTGTTGCTAAAGTTCCTGAGAGTGACATTGGCAGAATAAAAATAGGTCAAGAAGCCTCAGTAAGAATTGAGGCTTATCCCTCAAAAAAATATAGTGCCATAGTTAAAAAAATAGCTACAAGAGCTGTAAAAGATAATAATGTAACCTCATTCGAAGTAACTTTAAATTTTAAAGATATTTCTGAAGAAATTAAAATTGGAATGACTGCAGATCTTGAATTTAGAGTCGAAGGTAATGAAGAAAAAATCTTAGTACCAACAGTTTCTATTGTCACTGAAAAAGGGGAAAAAGGAATTTTGAAAGTTGATAAAAACAATTCTCCCAAATTTGAAAAAATCGAAATTGGTATTAGTAGTGGAAATAAAACTTCAGTAATTGATGGATTAGAACCTGGAGAGCAAATCTTTATTGATATTCCACCTTGGGCTAAGAAGAGAAAATGAGTTTAAAATCTGAAAACTCTAAAAAACCAATTTTACTTTTAGTCGATGGCCACTCACTTGCTTTTAGAAGCTTCTATGCATTTAGCAAAGGGATTGATGGAGGTTTAACTACCAAAGAGGGATTTCCAACAAGTGTCACTTATGGATTTCTAAAAAGCCTTCTGGATAATTGTAAAAATATTAGTCCTGAGGGTGTTTGTATTACGTTTGATACCGAAAAACCTACTTTCAGACATGAATTAGATCCAAATTATAAGGCCAATAGAGATGTAGCACCAGATGTTTTTTTTCAGGATATTGAACAACTAGAGATCATTTTAGAAGAAAGCCTTAATTTACCAATTTTTAAATCTCCAGGATACGAAGCAGATGATCTCCTAGGCACAATTGCAAATGATGCTTCTTCTAAAGGATGGTGCGTGAATATTCTTTCTGGAGATAGGGACTTATTTCAATTAGTAGATGATCAAAAAGATATTTATGTACTTTATATGGGTGGTGGTCCATATGCGAAAAGTGGGAATCCAACTCTTATGAATGAAAATGGAGTAAAAGAAAAATTAGGTGTTGCGCCAGAAAGAGTAGTTGATCTCAAAGCCCTAACTGGTGATAGTTCTGATAATATTCCAGGTATTAAAGGAGTAGGGCCAAAAACTGCAATTAATCTACTAAAAGAGAACGATACTCTTGATGGAATCTATCAGGCTTTGGACAAGATTCAGCAGAACAACGATAAGAAATATAAAGGATTCATCAAAGGTTCAGTTATAGAAAAGCTCAGAAACGATAAACATAATGCTTTTCTTTCCAGGGATTTAGCAAAAATAAATACTGAGGTGCCTTTAATTTTAAGTAACGGTTATGAATTAAAAAATATAAATCAAGAACTACTTTCAGAGTCACTGAAAAAATTAGAACTATCAACACTACTTAGACAAATTGATATTTTCAATTCAACTTTCAGCAAAGGTGGTTTTGACAAAAATAATGTAGCTAAAGAGGAGGAGAAGGCCCCAAAAGTCGCAGGCAATAATGAATTAGAAAATAGTGAAAATAAAATCCCTAAAATCAACGTAACTGTTGTAAATGATTTCGTATTACTTGATAAATTAATTCAAAGATTAGACAAGACTAATCAAATAGTTTCTTTAGATACAGAGACCAATAGTTTGAATCCAATCGATGCGGAACTTGTTGGGATAGGGTTATGTCTTGGAGAAGAAAATGATGATTTATTTTATATACCCCTTGGTCATCAAACAAAAAAGGAGACCAACAATCAATTATCAATTGAAGATGTTTTCTCAAAGCTAAGAAATTGGATAGAAGATCCAAAAAAAGAAAAGGCACTCCAAAATTCTAAATTTGATAGGCAAATATTTTTTAATCATGGACTTGATCTTAAAGGCGTAACCTTTGACACCTTGTTAGCAGACTACCTTCTTAATAATCAGGAGAAACATGGGTTAAGTGAAATTAGTTTTAGATTATTTGGATTTAAGCCTCCTTCATTTAAGGAGACAGTTGGGAAAAATAAAGACTTTTCATTTGTTGATATTGATGAAGCAAGTATTTACTGCGGTTATGATGTTTTTCTAACTTTTAAGATTGTCAAAATTTTTAAAGAAAGTTTTTCAAAGGAAAAAGATGAATTAATCAAATTGTTCGAAGAAATCGAGCTACCTTTAGAGCCGGTATTGTCCCAAATGGAGATGAATGGCATTACCATCGACATCCCTTATTTGGATAAACTCTCAAAAGAATTAAAAAGTACCTTAGAAGATATTGAAAGTAAAGTTTATGAGTTAGCAGAGGAAAGTTTCAATCTATCTTCACCAAAACAACTTGGTGAGATCTTGTTTGAAAAATTAAATTTGGATAAGAAAAAATCACGGAAAACAAAAACAGGATGGAGCACAGATGCAGTAGTTTTGGAAAGGTTAGTCGACGAACATGAAATAATCCAACATTTAATAAAACATAGAACTCTTAACAAATTACTTAGCACCTATATTGATGCTCTCCCAAATCTTATTAACGAAAAGACAGGAAGAGTTCATACAAACTTTAATCAAGCTGCTACAGCGACTGGGAGACTAAGTAGTAGCAATCCTAATCTTCAAAATATCCCTGTTAGGACTGAATTTAGTAGGAGAATCAGAAAAGCATTCTTGCCTGAAAAAAATTGGAAACTTTTATCAGCTGATTATTCTCAGATCGAATTAAGAATACTCGCTCACTTAGCGAATGAAGAAATACTAATAAATGCATTTCATAAAAATGATGACATTCATTCTTTGACCGCAAGATTAATTTTTGAGAAAGAAGAAATTTCTTCTGATGAGAGGAGAGTTGGGAAAACAATAAATTTCGGAGTTATCTATGGTATGGGAATTAAAAAGTTTGCACGTTCTACAGGAGTAAGTACTCCAGAAGCAAAAGAATTCCTAATAAAATACAAAGAAAGATATTCAAAAATTTTCAAATTTCTTGAACTTCAAGAAAGGCTTGCCTTATCAAAAGGTTATGTAAAAACAATTTTTGGTAGAAAGAGAGAATTTAAGTTTGATAAAAATGGACTTGGAAGATTACTAGGAAAAGATCCTTACGAAATTGACTTGCAAGCCGCAAGAAGAGCTGGCATGGAAGCACAGTCACTAAGAGCCGCAGCCAATGCCCCAATTCAGGGTTCAAGTGCAGATATTATTAAAATTGCAATGGTTCAACTAAATAAAAAATTCATAGAAATGAATGTTCCAGCAAAAATGCTTTTACAAGTACATGATGAATTATTGTTTGAAGTTGAACCAGATTCTTTGGGAATTACGACGAAATTAGTAAAGAAGACTATGGAAGATTGTGTAAAATTAAATGTGCCTCTTTTAGTTGATGTTGGAATTGGAGACAATTGGATGGAGACAAAATAAACCTTATGAAATACTTTTTTTAAGATGATCAAACTTTTTAATACTTTAAGCAAAAAAGTTGAAGTTTTTAAGCCTATTGATGATGTAGTAAAAATTTATTGTTGTGGGGTAACTGTTTATGATTTATGTCATCTTGGTCATGCCAGAAGTTATATCGCTTGGGATGTATTGAGAAGATTTTTAATTTACAGTGATTTCAAAGTGAAGTATGTTCAAAACTTTACAGACATTGATGACAAGATCTTAAAAAGAGCGAAAGAAGAAAGCAGTTCAATGAAGGAAGTATCTGAAAAGAATATCATTGAATTTCACAAAGATATGGATTCTTTAGGGATAATGCGTCCGGATAGCATGCCTAGAGCAACGAATCATATATGCAATATCTGTTCCTTCATAACAATCCTTGAGGACAAAGGTTATGCATACTCTAGGGATGGAGACGTTTATTATTCTGTTTTCAAAAATAAAAATTATGGAAAGCTAAGTAATCAAAATTTACAAGAACAAAATATCAATCAGCAAGGAAGAATGGTTAATGAGGAAAATAGTAAAAAACTTAATCCGCAAGATTTTGCGCTATGGAAAAAAGCCAAAGATAATGAACCATTTTTTGATTCGCCATGGGGTAAAGGTAGGCCAGGATGGCATATTGAATGTTCGGCGATGGTTAAAGATGAATTAGGAGATACTATCGATATCCATTTAGGTGGTTCTGATTTGATTTTTCCACATCATGAGAATGAAATCGCCCAATCAGAAGCAGCCAATGGCAAAAAGCTAGCGAACTATTGGTTACACAATGGGATGGTCAATGTAAATGGACAAAAGATGAGTAAATCCCTTAAGAATTTTAAAACTATCAGAGAGCTAATTAAGTCAGGTATAAGCCCTATGACTTTGCGATATTTTGTTATGACTGTGAATTATAGAAAACCACTTGATTTTACTGAAGAAGCTTTAAGGAGTGCTTCAGAAGCTTGGAAAAATATTAATGTAGCCCTTTCTTTTATGGATCTTACAAAAGGTGTTTTTAGATCTATTGATAAAGATGAATTTATCGACGAAGAATATAAAGAGAAAATAAGTTTTGAATTGTCTCAAAAAACGCTTAAATTTTCTGAGGCTCTGGGAAACGACCTCAATACAGCAGGTGCTATTGCAGTTATTTACGATTTAGCGAAACCATTAAAAAACTTTTTAAACCAATTTCAAAGGGTTGAAGGTTTTAAAATAGACCTAAATCAAAAATTCTTTCTAATTGAAAATTTTAAAACTCTTGCAAAGTTGACTGAGGTACTTGGTCTTAAAAAAGAAGTTTTAGTAAAAGAAAATAAAATAACAGAAGAAGAAATATCATCTCTTATTAATGAAAGATTGAAAGCAAAAATGGAAAAGAATTATGCGAAGGCCGATGAAATAAGAAATTTGTTAAAAGAAAAAGGTATTGAACTTATTGATCAATCAAAGGAAATAACAACATGGATAAGGGTCTAAATTTTAAGAAAAAAACCAATTTGAAATTTTTGTTTTTTAAATACACCTTTAAATGGGAAGATATAAGAAATATCAGAGAAAATTGAAATACATTACTGTGCTCGGTTCTACTGGTTCAATAGGGACTCAAACTCTCGAAATAGCTAGTGAGCAGCCTGATAAGTTTAAAGCCGTAGCTCTTTCTGCAGGAAGGAATATTAATTTATTAACTCAACAAGTTAAAACACATAAACCAGAGGTAGTTGCAATTGAGGATGAAAGTCTTATAGAAGATTTAAAAGATAATATTAATAACTTAGATTTGGATGATGCTCCCTTGGTTTTAGGTGGAAAGCAGGGAATTAACGCAGTTGCCGCATGGGATAAGGCAGATACTGTGGTAACAGGGATAGTAGGCTGTGCAGGCTTAATTCCAACAATGTCAGCAATTAATGCGGGGAAAAATATTGCACTTGCTAACAAAGAAACTTTAATTGCAGCAGGACCAATTGTTATTCCTGCATTAAAGAAAAATAATAGTAGGCTATTACCTGCTGATTCAGAACACTCTGCTATCTTTCAATGTTTACAAGGATTACCTAATTATGAAAATGCAGATTTTTCAACAGGAATGATGCCTAAAGGTTTAAAAGCCATACACTTAACAGCTTCTGGTGGTGCTTTCAGAGATTGGGCCGTTGAGGATTTAAAGCATGTCACAGTGGAAGATGCGACTTCACATCCTAATTGGGATATGGGTAAAAAAATAACTGTAGATTCTGCAACTCTTATGAATAAAGGATTAGAAGTTATAGAAGCTCATTATTTATTTGGGACCTCTTACGAAAATATCGAAATAGTTATCCACCCTCAAAGTATTATTCATTCAATGATTGAGATGGAAGATTCTTCAGTATTAGCTCAATTAGGTTGGCCAGATATGAAGCTACCCATTTTATATGCGATGAGTTGGCCTGAAAGATTTAAAACAAATTGGAAAAGATTAAACCTAAGTGAAATTGGGAAATTAACTTTTAAAGAGCCAGATGAGTTTAAATATCCATGCATGGGACTTGCCTATGCTGCAGGAAAATCCTCTGGGACAATGCCTGCAGTCTTAAATGCTGCTAATGAAATGGCTGTTGAACAATTCCTCAAAGAAAAAATTTCTTTTCAAGAAATTCCAACAATTATAAGTAAAGCTTGTGAATCACATATGGAGAATTTGAATTTGAGTCCCGAATTGGAGGATATTCTTGAGGTAGACAATTGGGCCAGACTTTTTGTTAAGCAAGAAATTAAAAAAGGGAAAAAATACGTAAGTATTGGATAAAAGTGAATATAAAAAAACATCTTCTACTGTGCGCAACACCCACAAAACAAAAATGCTCTAAAGGCAATGAAGGTCAAAAAGCATGGGAATGTCTAAAAAGGACTTTAAAAAAATTTGAGAATGATCCCTCTACAAAAAACGTTCATATATTAAGATCAAAAGCAGACTGTTTAAGAGTATGTAAGAACGGCCCAATTCTTCTTGTCTGGCCTGATGGTATTTGGTATGAGAAAGTTTCTCCAGAAAAAATTTCTGAAATTTTTACCTCACATATTATTAACGGTAAGCCAATAGAAAAATGGATTTTTAAAAAAACACCATTTTTAAATAGTCCTAGATACTAATAAACCAGTTCTTTACGACTTCGTCTGACCAGCAGCCATTAATCGAATGAAAACCATTATGACCTCCTTTTTTGGTTATAAAAATAGTGAATTTATCAATAGATTCTTTTCTTAAATTCAAAGTATCCTTATATGGAACCCAGGGATCATCCTGGGCATGAATAAAAAGCATTGGAGGTAATTTTTTTATTGAGTTTTTGATTCTAAATATTGGAGAAGCTTTAATATAATAATCCTCTAAAGAATTAAATCCCCAACTAGGAGCTGTAAATTTCTGATCAAATTCTCTTATACTTTTTAAATTTCTAATTTTTATTCTTAATTTCTCGTTATCAAGGAGTTTGCCTTCATCATTAAATCCCTCCCATAACTGATTTTTTAAGCGGTGAAGTAACCATTTTTGGTAGATAGTATTTCTAGGTTTTTCAATACAGAGACTGCATGAAGATAAATCTAAAGGGGTACTCACGCAGGCAAGGCCATCTAAAAGTTTTTCTCCTTTGTCTTCATCGTAATCTAGGCAGGCATTTAAAAGAATTGTTCCGCCTAAAGATAATCCAACTCCGTAAATTGGAAGATTTTTCATCTTAATGAGATCTTTAAACTCTAAATTAATGAATTTTTTAAAATAATTAATTGCTGAAATAACATCACTTGAACATCTAGCACAATAATTTCCTTTAGCTAAATATCTCGCTGATCCAGATCCTCTTAGATTTAATTTAAGAACTCCAAAACCATTATTTGCTAATTTCCTAGATATTCTTCTCAAACCAAACCGTTTAGTTGAGCCCCCTAAACCATGTGTAACGATGACAAAACCCCTAAGTGATTTTAAATTTTCAGGTAATTCCAAAAAACCTAAAAGATAATCACATTCAAATTTTTTAGAAAGAATTTTATTAATCGGAAAGAATATTTTTTTATTTTTTTTTGATTTACCAAAATCAATAACAAAAGTATCTCTCAAAGTTTGTAAATCGCCACCTATCCAAGGTAAGACTTCTCTAAATGGCTTATTTTTTACGTAATCTAAAAAACTAAAAGATATACTATTATTTCTCCCCAACTCCAAGATCCTTTAATTCTCCAATCAAATCATTAAGTACCTTTTTTGCATCACCAAAGACCATTGAGGTATTAGGCAGATCAAATAAATCATTTTTTATTCCGGAGTAACCTGCACTCATACCACGCTTAATTACAAATACCGTTCTTGCTTCCTGCACATCAAGAACTGGCATGCCATATAAAGGAGAAGAGCTATCATTTTTAGCTTGAGGATTAACCACATCATTTGCTCCTAAAACTAAAACAACATCCGTTGCTGGAAAATCAGGATTTACAACGTCCATCTCTTTAAGTTGTTCGTAAGGAACATCTGCTTCTGCTAAAAGTACATTCATATGTCCAGGCATCCTCCCTGCTACAGGATGAATTGCGTAAACAACTTCAATACCATTTTGCTCTAGTTTTTTTGTCACTTCCCTTAAAGTATGTTGAGCTTGAGCTACTGCCAGACCATAACCAGGAACAATAATTACCTTGTTGGCTGCTTCTAAAGTCAATGCACATTCTTCAACACTGCAAGAAGTTATATTTGTATATTCTCCTGAACCAGAAGAGGCTGTACTTTGTGCAGATAAAGACCCTCCAAAAAGAACTGAAACCAATGATCTATTCATACCCTTGCACATTACTTGAGTAAGTATTAGACCTGCCGCTCCAACCATTGCCCCTGCTACTATCAAAAGCTGACTATCTACAACGAAGCCTGCTGCTGCTGCTGCAATCCCTGAATAGCTATTTAATAAAGATATAACGACTGGCATATCCGCTCCACCAATTGGCAAAGTAACTCCAATACCTAATAAAGAAGAAACTATAACTAAAAGCCAAATAGAACTTGTATTGCCGTTTATCAAATCAAAAAAGGCTATCAAGGAAGCAACTGCAAAAACAATATTTACAAAATGTCTAACTTTACTCTGAGTCCATCCTGGAGTTGACAACCAACCCTGTAACTTTGCCATCGCCACAATTGAACCTGTGAAAGTTATGGCACCAACAAATATAGAAACAGATATTGAAACTTCGTTAATCAGTGACTTAAAAAAATCAAGATTTTCTACACTATTAGAAATGGGGAAAATAGCTACTCCTAAGGCGACCAAAAGTGATGACATTCCTCCACAACCATTGAACAATGCCACAGTTTCAGGCATGGAGGTCATAGGTACTTTTTTTGCAAGAATTGCTCCGAATAAACTACCTATGATTGATCCAATTATTATCCAAATCCAAGACTGAATAGCAATTCCAGAAGTACCTAGATAATAAGAAAGTAATCCTACTACTGATAGCGACATTGCAAATGCAGCTAATCTATTTGCCTCCCTTGCTGATTTTACTTTTGATAATCCTTTTATTCCCAAAGCTAGTAAAAGTACTGCTAGAAGGTCAATAACGAATTTAATGATTACAGGTAGATTCATTTTGAAATTTACTTCTTATTTGATGGTTTACGACTAAACATTGCGAGCATTCGATCAGTTACAAAGAAACCGCCTACAACGTTAAAAAGAGCGAATCCAAGGGAAACTGAACCAATGATTAAAAGTGGTATGTTACCTTCTGCTTTTACAATTAAAGTCAAGGCTGCAAGCATTGTTATACCCGAAATTGCATTTGCTCCACTCATTAGAGGTGTGTGAAGAGTAGGAGGAACTTTTCCAATTAACTCGAGGCCTAATAAACTACCAAGCAAAAGAACCCAAAGAAGACTTACAAAAGACATAATTTTAAAACCTCAATTTTCAAAAACTTTATTTTGAAGAACAACTCCTTCATCGCTTAATAAACATCCAGAAATGAGTTCATCCTCTTTATCTAATTTAATTAGACCATCTTTTATAAATGGTGTAATCAAAGATGTTAAGTTCTTAGCATAAAGTGAACTTGCATCATAAGGAACTGAAGAGGGTAATTCGCCCGCTCCTATAAGTTTTACTCCATCTTTGATAATAGTTTCATTTGATTTTGTTCCTTCGCAATTCCCACCTTGAGAAACTGCCAAATCTATCACCACAGCCCCAGGTCTCATTTTTTCAATCATGGGAGAGTCTATTAAAACAGGAGCCTTTTTACCTAGAACTTGCGCAGTACATATAGCAACATCAGCTTCAGATAAATATTTAGTTAAAGTTGCCTTCTGTTTTGAGAGGAATTCCGGTGTTACAGCTTTTGCATAACCTCCTGCCTCGCCTGGCTTTTCCTCAACTTCAGGAAGTTCTATAAATCTTGCACCTAAGGACTCTACTTGTTCTTTAACAGCAGGTCTAATATCAGATACAAATACTATTGCACCAAGTCTTTTTGCTGTCGCAACTGCCTGTAATCCTGCAACTCCTCCACCAAGAACGACTACTTTGGCAGGTTGGACTGTCCCAGCTGCAGTCATAAGCATTGGGAAGTATCTATCTAACTCACTTGCAGCCAAAAGAACTGCTTTATATCCAGCAATATTGGCCTGTGAAGAAAGAACATCAGAAGATTGAGCTCTACTAATCCTCGGCAGCAACTCAAGTGATAAAGCTGAAATCTTATTACTATTTATGATCCTGAGAAGCTCCTTATTACCGTATGGGTTAAGAAGACCAAGAAGAACAGCGCCTTTCTTTAATTTAGTTAAATTATCCTCTGATGGAGTTTGAACACAAAATATTAAGTCCGCTTCACCCCAAATTTTTTTATCTAAGTTAGATATTATTGTTCCGCCCGATTCTTCATATGATAAGTCACTAAATCCTGATAATTTTCCTGCTGAACTTTCAATATAAACATCACATCCAAGGCTTTTTAATTTCTTTACCGCTTCTGGCGTAGCTGAAACTCTCCTTTCACCAGAGCTTGTTTCGGAAGGAATAAGTATCTTTGTCAATTTATTTATTTTTTTAACATACTAAATATAAATTGAAGAAAGTCAAAAGTCTTGGATTTTTGTTAAAAATATATTTTCTTTTTTATAAAAAATAGCTATCTAGAATATATAGGTACTAAATAATCCAATGAGTATAAAAGCAATCGAATGTCCTGATGGAGTATGTCACAGTCATCATGGTGGTCATGCTGTCCCAAGGCAAGCTATGCAGAAAAATCTAGAAAAGCATGGTAAAGATTGGTGCGAGAAATTAGCAGAGAGAATTTATGAAATGTCAGTTGATACTTATTCTCAGACAGTCATGCCAAGTCTGCATTCTGCAGGTTGGCAAAGAAGACATTTAGATTGGGAATTTAAGCTGGCAGAAAATGGTTCTGAACCTGATGAAGCTCTTGTTGAAGGAATTATTAATGCCACAGAAAGCTTTCTAAGAAGTAGTGAGGTGCATCGATTATTTATTCAGGAATTAGTCCAAGGCACATTTGAGGAAGCTAATGACAAAAAAATAATTTCTAAAGCAATAAAATCTATCATTGAAGAAGAAATTGTTAGTTCACTAAGAGAAAAGAAAGAAACTCTTTTAAAGAAAATATCCGCAAAATTAATATCAGAAGAAAAAGTTAGCGAGGAACTTGCAATAAATTCAGCTAAAGAGGGTTTTGAGGAAGTAGAAAGACTACTTGCAAACCACAGCGAGGCAGTTTAATCGTAATTCTTTATTTTTACTTTATAATTAGGGCAAAAATTCGCTCAAATATAAACTAAAGATTAAATTATTGTTTGGAAGTACGAAGTTGTAACTTATTAGACAATAAATAAACTGTTTGATGTGTTTATCTATATACATCTTTTAAGTTTAAATGGACAATTTTATTAGGAAAAGGATTGACATTGCAACCTGTTGGGCAACCAACAGAATTTCTGCTATGGATACTCTAGAAAGATATGAAGACAGTTATGCAATTGCAGAAGAATTTAGAGAGTGGATATTACATATTGGAGAAAAGAACGAAAATATAAAAGATTCAGTTTTAAACTTCCCAAAGGAATTAAAAAAATTATTAGACCAAAAAGTCAACGATTAAATAATAAATTGATCGAGTGAAACCCGCCCTACATTATTTGGGTTAATTTATTATTATTAATAATGAAATTAGAAAATAAATGGAGAATAAAGAGAACACTTCAAATGTAGAAAATGTTGTAATAATAGGTTCAGGTCCTGCAGGTTATACGGCTGCAATTTATGCAGCAAGAGCAAATCTTCAACCATTGCTCGTAACAGGATTTAATTCTGGTGGAATTCCTGGTGGGCAATTAATGACTACAACATTTGTTGAAAATTATCCAGGTTTCCCAGATGGAGTACTAGGTCCTGAATTGATGGATCTAATGAAGGCTCAAGCAGAAAGATGGGGTACTAATTTATACGAAAGTGATGTAGTCTCAATTAATACCGATTCGCATCCCTTTGAATTAAAAACTTTAGAAGGAACTATAAAATCTAACTCAATTATTATTGCAACTGGAGCAAGTGCAAATAGATTAGGAGTAATAAATGAAGATAAATTCTGGAGCAAAGGAATAAGTGCTTGTGCAATATGTGATGGGGCCACCCCACAATTTAGAGATGAAGAATTAGCTGTTATTGGAGGGGGCGACTCTGCATGTGAAGAAGCAGCATATCTCACAAAGTATGGAAGCAAAGTGCATTTAATTGTTCGATCAGAAAAATTAAGAGCTAGCGCAGCAATGGTCGATAGAGTAAAAGCTAATCCAAAGATAGATATTCATTGGAACACAAAAGTTGATAAAGCGGATGGTTCTGAATGGCTTGAGAGAATAGAAATTATTCACTCTCAAGAAGGTAAAGGGGAAATCAATATAAAAGGTCTTTTTTACGCGATAGGGCATACTCCAAATACGAAGTTCTTAGGAGGCAAAATTGATTTAGACAATAAAGGCTATATTGCTTGCAAATCCGGAAGGCCAGAAACATCTATTGAAGGCATCTTCGCAGCAGGTGATGTTGTTGATTCTGAATGGAGACAAGGAGTTACCGCTGCAGGAACTGGATGCATGGCAGCATTAGCTACCGAAAGATGGTTAGCCGAGAAAAACTTAGCAAAAACTATAGTCAGGGAAACTCCCGAACCAGAAAAAAAACTTAATTCATCAGATTTTATTGAAGAAGAAGTTAACGAAGATACTTTCGATGCAAATTCTGAATGGCAAAAAGGCAGTTATGCATTAAGGAAACTTTATCACGAGAGCAAAAAACCTATCTTAGTAATTTTTAGTTCACCAAGCTGCGGCCCATGTCATGTTTTAAAACCTCAGTTAAAAAGAGTCATTAAAGAACTTGATGGTGCTGTTCTTGGTGTTGAAATAGATATTGATAAAGATCAAGATATTGCAAAACAAGCTGGTATTAACGGCACACCAACGGTTCAACTTTTTAAAGAAAAATTATTAAAAAAACAATGGCAAGGTGTTAAACAAAGAAGTGAGTTTAAAGAAGCTATAAAAAATATTATCTAAAGTAACTTTTTATTTATTATTTCTCTTGGGATTATTTTTATTAGTAGTAGGTCTAGCACCACCTGCATTCCTCTCTCTATAAGTAATCCTCCCTCTGGAAAGATCATAAGGACTTATCTCAACTAATACTTTGTCTCCAGCTAATAATTTAATTCTAAATTTAGTCAATTTACCTGCTGCTCTACATAAACATTGATGTCCTTCAGGTTGTTCTAAGGTAACCAAATAAAATCCATTCCCCTGCTCTTTTTTCTATTACACCTGAAGTTTCAATCATTAATTAATCTTTTACTAAGTACATATTATCAGAAAAAGATTGGCCAAAATTGATTTAAAAAAAATTACATACGTAAAAATATGCAATTTAATTCAAATTGAAAATTTAATTTCATTAATTATTTGAAGTTGTCCATAGTAAAAATTTGCTTTCGCAATTTTTTCAGAATCTTCTAATTGATCAAAAAAAACAAACCCAAGGCTTTCCCATAATGAAGATCCGCAAACATTATTCAATTCATTTTTTGCTTCTTTTGCAAAATTATCTAGTTTTCGTTCGAGGTTTTTAGACTTAGAAACAGACATAGGTCAATAATATTTATTATAGTACAAATATACTATCTGATTCTAAAATTGCAATATTAAAAAGGTAATCTCTTTTTTTCTTCAATATTAAGATCTGCTTCCATTTCCCTTAATCTTTTAAGTATTTGTTGATAGTACTCCTTTATGTAACTCTCTAGAGAGGTCATATCCTCTTTTTTAAGTTCCAATATTTCGTAAGTTTTGCTCATGTCAGCATCTAAAGATTCACCACTACTTGTTACTTCAGCAAAAGACAATCGCTCAGCAACATTAAGAGAATCTTGGAAAAAAGAAACTACTTTTTGAGTGGCACTAATAAGGAAGGGAGAAACTCTAAAAATTTTTGCCTTTTTTTCACTAAATTTTTCACATAAAGATATAACTTCATTTGAATCCCATGCTTTAGGGCCTACTAATGGCAATGATGTTCTGTGAGTTTTTGGATTATTTACTGCTGCTACAACAACTTTCGCCATATCTTGAGTATTCATATAAGCAATTTTAGTTGGAGTCCCACTCATCCATACTGCTTGACTATCCAAGATTGGGATTGCGAATTGACCAATAACTCCTTGCATAAAAGCTGCACATTTGAAAATTGTATAGTCTAAATCAGATTTTTCAAGAAGTTTTTCAGTGCAAAATTTAATGTCCATTAAAGGAACATTTCTAAACTTTTCTGTTAAGAGGATAGAAAGGAATATTACCCTTTTTACGTTTAAAGATTCGCAAGCATTGAATAAGTTAAGTTTTCCATCCCAATCAATTTCATAAATACTTTTAGGATCATCTGGCCTACTAGTCGCTGCATCAATAACAACTTCAATATCTTGCAATGCATATTCTATATCAGAAGAATTTAATAAATTACCTTTTGTTAGCTCACAACCCCATTCTTGTAGAAAGGAAGCTTTTCTTGGATTTCTTACAAAGCATCTTACTTCATGTCCCTCTTCTATAGCTTGCTTTGCTATTTGTCTACCAAGTGTCCCTGTTGCTCCTACTAAAAGAATCTTCATACTTAAGATTTACTTAACTTTAAGACCATAACTCAAATTGTGATGTATCCGTGAGAATCAGTCTCCCTGAAACTTTAATAACAAGGCACCACCAACTAGTCCTATTGGTATCAGTATCCAAAAAACTGCTGCAATACTAAAAATTTCTTTAGCCATAGTAAAATTAAATGATTACTATAATTTACATTCAAAATACATTTATTTGTTAAAAATGTAGATAATTCAAATATCTTGAAAATTTTTGAATATATGAATAATAATTTAAAAAAAAATATAAACATCCCTAATTACTGGAATTGGAATGGTTTCAAAATTTGTTGGAGTGTTACAGGCGAAGAAAATGAGATTCCAATTATCTTTCTCCATGGATTTGGAGCAAGTCGAAAACATTGGAGAAACAATTTAGAGTATTTTGCGAAAAAGAATTTTGCCTCTTATTCATTGGATTTAATAGGATTTGGTGATTCAGATCAACCTGGAATTAGACAAATTGGAAAATTAAATAATGAGATTTGGTGTGATCAAGTGAAAGACTTTATTGCACAGGTAATAAGACCAAAGAATTCCGGTAAAGTTATTCTTATTGGCAATTCCCTTGGATCACTGGTTGCTTTAACATGTGCTGTTTCATTAGAGGATCAGATTGCAACAGTTATTGCATCGCCTTTGCCAGATCAAATTCAAGAAAATAAAAAGTCCATAACAAAAAAATCATCATTTAAAAAATTTCAAGATATATTCATAACAATATTTTTTTTGTTTTTCCCTTTGGAGATTATTTTATTTTTAATAACTAGATTAGGGGTTATTAAACTAGGACTATATTCTGCTTATTTCAAAAAAGATAGTATTGATCGCGAACTAATAGATTTGGTAACAAAACCAGTTTTAAGGAGAACTTCAGCTAGATCATTAAGAGCAATGTGTATTGGAATGTCTTCTAGAGATGAAAAATTTAAAGCTTCTCACCTTTTGAGAAAACTTAGCGCCTCAAAAAAAGTTCCTTTTTTATTGATTTGGGGCGAAAAAGATAATTTCATCCCTTTGTTTGTTGGTAAAAAGATTGCAAATTTCCATAGATGGGTAAAATTAAAAATAGTATCCAATTCTGGGCACTGTATCCATGATGAAGACCCTTCAGTATTCAATAGAATTTCTTATGAATGGATTAGAGATTTAAAAACCTTTTAAAATATGAAACATACATTATCAGTTCTTGTAGAAGATGAATCTGGAGCCTTGAGTAGAATCTCAGGTCTCTTCGCTCGAAGGGGATTCAACATAGATAGCCTTGCAGTAGGACCTGCAGAATCTAAAGGGATTTCAAGGTTAACAATGGTAGTAGAGGGTGATGATGAAACTCTTCAACAAATGACTAAGCAACTTAATAAGTTGTTTAATGTTCTGGGAGTTGTAGATTTTACTAATCTCGCAGCTGTTGAAAGGGAATTGATGTTACTAAAAGTTTCATCGAAAGAAGATACTAGGAGTAATATCCTTGATATAGTACAGATTTTCCGTGCAAAAGTTGTTGATGTATCAGATATGGCCTTAACTCTCGAGGTAGTTGGAGATCCTGGGAAGTTAGTTGCTCTAGAGAAATTACTCGAGCCCTACGGCATACTTGAAATAGCGAGGACTGGTAAGGTAGCTCTTAAACGCTCTTCAGGAGTTAATACAGAAATGTTGAAAATAAATAAATATTCTCTAGAAATTTAATTAGATATCTGGACTGTCTTTATGTAGTCTTCTTTATTGATTTTTTCGAGTACTTCTAATCCTTTAATAATCTTTCCAAAAATCGAATATCTTCCATCTAGTTCTGGGATCTTAGTCGTTACAAAAAAAAATTCAGTAGATGAAGACTTATTCTTACCGCTTTTAACCATAGCGATTGATCCACTCTCAAAAGTATTAACTAAATTCACTGTTTCACTAGGGTTTTTTATTTGATAGTTATATCTTGGTTTTATTTCTTCTTTGAATTTTATTTCTAAAGGTATTGTTGGACTTATCTTATTCAGGTTTTGTTTTCGTTCTATATAAGATTTGTTTTCTGGATTAACGCCGCCATGTATAAACCTTATTTGGGGATAATTTATTATTTTATAAAATTTTTTATTTTCATAAATATTATTTTCTATGTTTTCCAGAAAATTTGATACTGTTACTGGGTTATCTTTACCAAATAATTTTACCTCAAAATCACCTTTTGAAGTTTTAAAATTAACTAATTTATTACTCTTAATACAAGTAAATTTAAGTTTTTGGCAGTAATAATTTGAATCAATCTTACTTTTATAACTACAAGCTTGAACCAAAAACAAAACCAGTATAAAAGATAATGTTTTAAAAAAATATTTTTTTTTTATTTTAGGCCCTCCAAATTAACATCTAAAAATTTAGCTAAACGAGCCCCTTCTTCTTCAACCTGAAGCAGTGGTTTAAGTTCTCCTGCTCCGCTTAAAGGGAGAGGTTTTTTTCTACCTTTTAATACTAAAGCAATTCTTCTTCTAGGATTAAATCCCTCGCTTATATCCAACTTAACAGATTTAATTTCATCAAAATTTAATTTAACTTCAACATCTTTAAATAATCCCTTTCTTTTTATTTCTACAGATTTTGAGGATTTATCAAAATAATTACTTCCCGAACCAAAATTTATGTAAACCAGGTACCACAAGTAAAAATTTAATAAATTAGCTATTACTCCGTATGCTCCCATTATTATTCCTTGAGGGATAAACAACAAAGTTGAAGGATTTCCTAAAGGTAATAAATCCTTTCCTGTGTAGCTAGATATAGAGGCCAAAAGAAAACCAATACCTCCTATAGTCAACATTCCACCAATAATATAATTTGATATTTTTCTTGATCCACCAATTTTTTGTTCGATTTTATCGAATGACGTGAGGTCTGAATTCATTTTTATCTTTTTTTAGAGCCTAATTCAGATAATTTAACAAACTAAGGGAGTATTCTTACCTAATTTTTAATAAAAAAGTCAGGAAAGCTTTACAAGGCATTTCAGATATACAAATATTTCCCCACATTACTCTCAATCTTTGTTACAGTCACTGCGTATCCCGAAGCTAAAAACGATTTCTCATGACGATCGCAGTTGGTAGCGCCCCACAAAGAGGATGGTTTGATATCCTCGATGATTGGTTGAAGCGCGACCGCTTTGTATTTATTGGTTGGTCCGGACTACTTCTACTTCCTTGTGCATATCTTGCTATAGGTGGTTGGTTCGTCGGAACAACATTTGTTACCTCTTGGTACACACATGGAGTTGCAAGCTCATACCTTGAAGGTTGTAACTTTTTAACAGCAGCTGTAAGCACCCCTGGCGATGCCATGGGACACAGTCTTCTATTTTTATGGGGTCCTGAAGCCCAAGGTAGTTTCGTAAGATGGCTACAACTTGGTGGACTTTGGAACTTCGTTGCATTACATGGAGTATTTGGCCTAATTGGTTTTATGCTTCGTCAGTTTGAAATTGCTGGCCTTGTTGGAATTAGACCATACAATGCTTTAGCATTCTCAGCAGTAATTGCAGTATTTACAAGTATTTTCCTTATTTATCCTTTAGGACAGCATAGTTGGTTCTTCGCACCTTCATTTGGTGTTGCAGCGATCTTCCGTTACATTCTGTTCATTCAAGGTTTCCACAATATTACTTTAAATCCATTCCACATGATGGGTGTTGCTGGGATTCTTGGTGGTGCTCTACTATGCGCTATCCATGGAGCTACAGTACAAAACACTTTGTATGAAGATACAAGTATTTATACAGATGGTAAGGTTCAAAGTTCAACATTTAGAGCTTTTGATCCAACTCAAGAAGAAGAAACTTATTCAATGATTACAGCGAATAGATTCTGGAGTCAAATCTTCGGTATTGCTTTCTCAAACAAGCGTTTCTTACATTTCTTGATGCTATTTGTACCTGTTATGGGTATGTGGACATCTTCAATTGGTATTGTCGGCTTAGCACTTAACTTAAGAGCTTATGATTTCGTAAGCCAAGAAATCCGTGCAGCAGAAGATCCAGAATTTGAAACTTTCTATACAAAAAATATACTTTTGAACGAAGGTATGCGAGCATGGATGTCTTCTGTGGATCAACCACACGAAAACTTTGTATTCCCTGAGGAGGTTCTTCCACGTGGAAACGCCCTTTAATAATTTATTAAGAGCTCCAAACCAAAGTATTGAGGAAACTGGTTATGCCTGGTACGTAGGTAACGCTAGATTAATCAATTTATCTGGACGTTTATTAGGAGCTCACATTGCTCACTCTGGACTAATAGTCTTTTGGGCGGGAGCAATGATGCTCTTTGAGGTTAATCATTTTACCTTTGATAAACCAATGTGGGAGCAAGGTTTAATCTGTATGCCACACGTTGCAATGTTTGGTTATGGAATAGGCCCAGGTGGTGAAGTTACTGATATCATGCCTTTCTTCCAGGCAGGCGTGGTTCACTTGATAGCTTCCGCTGTACTTGGTTTTGGTGGTATTTACCATTCATTAGCAGGTCCAGAAAAACTTGAAGAAGATTTTCCATTTTTCTCAACTGATTGGAGAGATAAAAATCAAATGACAAATATCCTCGGATATCATTTGATCGTTCTAGGTGTAGGTGCATTAGCATGGTCAGTTAACTGGTGTTTTATTGGCGGTGCATATGACACGTGGGCACCTGGTGGTGGTGAAGTTAGACTTGTAAATCCAACCTTAGATCCAAGGGTTATTCTTGGTTATCTATTCAGATCTCCATGGGGAGGCGCTGGTTCAATAATCGGTGTTAACTCCATCGAAGATATTGTTGGTGGACATGTTTACGTGGGTATTACTGCAATTATTGGAGGAATATTCCATATCTTTACCAAACCTTTTGGATGGGCAAGAAGAGCTTTTATCTGGAATGGTGAAGGACTATTAAGTTATGCTCTTGGTGGAATTTGTGTAGCAAGTTTTATTGCTTCAACTTTCATTTGGTTTAACAACACTGCTTACCCTTCAGAGTTTTATGGCCCAACAAATGCTGAAGCTTCACAGGCTCAAAGCTTTACTTTCCTAGTGAGAGATCAAAGAATTGGAGCTAACGTAGGTTCAACTATGGGACCAACAGGTCTAGGTAAGTATCTCATGAGATCTCCTACTGGTGAAATTATATTTGGTGGTGAAACAATGAGATTTTGGGATTTCAGAGGCCCATGGTTAGAGCCTTTAAGAGGACCTAATGGATTGAGCCTTGAGAAAATCCAAAATGATATTCAGCCTTGGCAGGTAAGAAGAGCAGCTGAATATATGACTCATGCTCCAAACGCTTCTATCAACTCTGTTGGTGGAATTATTACAGAGCCTAATGCTGTTAACTTCGTTAACTTAAGACAATGGTTAGCTGCAGCTCAATTCTTCCTAGGATGGTTTACATTCATTGGTCATCTTTGGCATGCTGGACGTGCTAGAGCAGCCGCTGCTGGTTTCGAAAAAGGAATCGACAGAAAGAGTGAACCAGCTCTAGAAATGCCTGATTTAGACTAATTTCTACGTCAACAAAAAAAGCCCTATCTTCAGATAGGGTTTTTTTTTGCTCAATTTTATTATCTATATAAATTTTCTCTAAGCCATGGCAAACTTAATCCCATTACATTACTGAAGCAACCCTCTATTTTTTCTATATATTTACCCCCAATACCTTCTAAGGCAAATCCTCCGGCGCAATATAAAGGTTCATTTGTATCTACGTAACTCTTAATTTCCCAATCTTCCAAATTAGAAAAATAAACTCTTGAACTTACTGTTTTTTTTATTATTTCAGTGATTTTAAAAATTTTGGAAGTTGAATCAAAATTCCCAATTATTAGAGTATGACCAGTATGTAAAAATCCAAATTCTCCAGACATTTTTTTCCATCTATTAAATGCTTCCTCTTTATTAAATGGTTTACCATAAGCTTCTCCTTTAAATTCAAAAATTGAATCGCACCCAAGTATTTCCAAAGGACCATAATTAAATTCTTCGGGCAATGATATGTTTTGAATATTTTCAGATATATTATTAGCCTTTTGAAAAGATAATTCCAAAGCTAAATTAAATATATTCTTTTCTTGAATAGTAGTTTCATCAAAGTTACTTGATATTTGGATAAATTCGATTTGACAATTTTCTAGTAATTTCTTTCTAGATTGAGAAGCAGAGGCTAGAATTAACACAAATTTTTTACCAAATTATAATTCAATTTAATAATTAATAAATTTTAAAATTAATATAAATTACTAATGGATTTAGAAGCAAAATTACATGAAATAAAGAAACCAATAATGGTCCTAGGCACTTCCAGTGGAGCAGGGAAATCGTTAACCGTTACTGCTATTTGCAGGATTCTTAAAAATTTAGGAGAAGAACCAATACCTTTTAAAGGACAAAATATGAGTAACAATGCTTGGGTTGATTGGGAAGGTGGAGAGATGGCATATTCACAAGCACTTCAAGCTTTTGCTTGTGGTATTAATCCCTCTGCAGAGATGAATCCCATTTTATTAAAACCACAAGGAAACTCAATAAGTGAGGTGATTCACCTTGGCAAAAGCATAGGGACGACAACCGCACAAAATTACTATAAAGATTGGTTTTCCCCAGGCTGGGAAGTAATTAAAAAAAGTTTAAAGTCTATTTACGAAGGGAATCCTAATTGCCGTTTAATTATCGAAGGGGCTGGAAGTCCGGTAGAGATGAATTTAATTCATAGAGATCTGACTAATTTAAGAGTTGCTAAGTATTTAAATGCAAATTGCATTTTAGTTACTGATATTGAAAGGGGAGGAGTATTTGCACAAATAATTGGTACTCTTGAATTAATGAAGCCTGAGGAAAAGAAGCTTATTAAGGGAATTATTATAAATAGATTCAGAGGAGACCTTTCATTATTTGAAGATGGGAAGAAATGGATAGAGAATAAGACTCAAATCCCTGTTATTGGAATTATTCCATGGTTAAATGATTCATTTCCTCCAGAGGATTCTTTAGATTTAATAGAGAAAAAATCACTTTCTAAAAATCCTGAAATCAAAGTTGGAATTATAAAATTACCATCTATTAGTAACTTCTCGGATTTTGATCCCCTAGAAAATGAAGAAACAATATTTATTGAATGGATTAGAAAATCAGAAAACCTAAGTAAGTATGACTTCATTATTCTGCCGGGCAGTAAACAAACGATTAAAGATCAAATATTTCTTGAAAATTCTGGCTTATCTAAGGATATAAGGGACTATTCAAAAAACGATGGAAATATTATTGGCATATGTGGAGGTTTACAAATGTTAGGGTCTACACTTGAAGATCCGTATTTTAAAGAGGGTTCCAAAAACTATTCTGAACAAAAAATTAAAGGTATTGGATTACTTCCATTAAAAACGACTTTCTTTAAAAAAAAATTAACGCGTCAAATTAACTCTAAATCTATATGGCCGTGCCAATCAGAAATTAATGGATTTGAAATTCATAATGGTCAAACTGTATTAGATGATATCCAAAGTTCATTAATGATTAATCCTATTTTTGAAGATTCAGATCTTGGTTGGTACAAAGAAAATAATAAAGGAGGAACTATCGCAGGCACATACATTCATGGGATCTTTGAAAATGACAGTTGGAGAGCACAATATATTAATTTAATAAGGAAGAGTAAAAATCTACCAATATTGAATAAAGACTCAATATCTTATAAAAAGAAGAGACAATCCATTATTGATAATCTTGCGAATGAATTCCAAAAACATTTAAATCTCAAATCATTTTTAAATTGAAAGAAACAAAAAATATAAAAGTAATATGGCCAAATAATAAAGAAACATTTGTTTCAGATGGTGATAACTGGTTTTCTTCTGCTGAAAAAGCAGGTTTAGAAATCCCTACTGGCTGCCTCACAGGGAGTTGTGGAGCCTGCGAATTAGATGTAAATGGTGAAACAGTGAGAGCTTGTATAAGTGAAATTAAAAATAACAAAAAATGTACGTTACGGGTTTCTTTAACTACAGACCCATTTTGGGAAAAATAAATTTCACTAAACATTACCTTTTTATTAGGGATTTTTTTATCCTTTTAAAGTTCTTTTTATATCTTTGCCTACTTTTTTTAAACCAAATAAATTTTGTAAAATAATAAATAGGTAGAAAAAAAATTCCTAAATACAATACTTCTAACCATTGAGTATAAAGTAAGGAAAGTATTATTAGTAGTCTGCTCCTTTCAAAATAAATTTGAGGATCAATTTCTGGAAGGATGAAAAAAGGGAAAAACCCAAGCGTATTTTTAAAAAAAATACTCCAAAGATATAAGAACAGAATATTAACTAGCAAACGTATAATTTTGCTTTCTAAAAATATCATTAGATGCATGCAATCCCAAGAATCTAATATTAATCACAAAGTCCATTTAAAAAAATTATTGTCTAAAATTTGAAATCAAATTAAGATAGATCAAAATTATTTCAGTAATAATTGAGTCCTAATGAAAACCTTTTTAATATCTGGTCTAATAGATGATTACAGGATAAAAACAAGTATCTTTGCGATCTCTCCTAATCATGCAATAAAAGTGTTTCAACAGAAATATCCAAATGCAATTGATATCTATGTAATTCAAAATTTATTTAAGAAATAAATTTAATAAATTTTTAAAATATAGACTTCTGATATAAAAGGATTAGAATCTCAAAAAGTTTTTTAATCCAAAGTCATTGAATAGGACGGAATTTATAAATTTAATTCTTGATAAAAGATCTTTAAATAAGGAAGTTTACGATCTTTCCTTAAAAATTGACGATTTTCCAATTGCAAGACAAGTATTAAATAAAATCTGGGGGAATATGAATCTAGATTTAATTCTTACATCAAATAAACTTATTGACATTAATAATGCGAAAGGAGATCTAATTGCTAATACTATTAACTTCATGGATGATTCCCGTCTAAAAAGTGAGACAAAAAGGTTTGTTGAAGATTTAGTAGATCAAAAGATTCTTGGAAGTAATTTTGATAAAAAAGAAATAACAAATAATAAAAATAAAAATACCAACAAAACCAAAAATAAAAAAAATAAAGAGATCA
Source organism: Prochlorococcus sp. HOT208_60m_808G21 (assembly GCA_002026015.1). Lineage (GTDB taxonomy): Bacteria > Cyanobacteriota > Cyanobacteriia > PCC-6307 > Cyanobiaceae > Prochlorococcus_A. Next base: position 31,114 of record MWOY01000115.1, read on the forward strand.
ATAATACTTCCCAAAACCAATTAATTCCAGATCCATGGGATTCAATTCTTACAGAAAAAACTGAAAAACAAAAAGTAATTAATAAAAATTCTAAAACTATACCAAATTCAGAAAATGATTTGATGAGCAAAAAAAATCTCTATAAGAATAAAAAAGTTAGTAATTTATTCACCACGATATTTGAGTTGGGTGCAAAACATTTTCATAAAGGAGATTATGAAGATTCAATTGAATGTTATTCATTGCTACTAAGTCAAGGTCTAAAAAATATTGAAGTAAAAGAATCCATGATCTTTGCTTCAAGGGGTTGCTGTTTTTTTGAATTAGGTAAATTCAATGAAGCAATTTTAGATTTTTCTAAAGCAATTAACTTAGATAATAAAACACCTTCTTTTCACAGTTATCGAGGACGGTGCAATTTTGAATTAGAAAAATACGATGAGGCAATTTTAGATTTCACAAAATCTCTATCGCTCAATAAAGAGCCTCTAGATTTTTTTAAAAGAGGAGAATCCAAATTCAATTTAAAAGATTTCAAGAAAGCAATTTTAGACTTTAATAAAGCAATTGACTTAGAGAATAAAACTCCTTCTTTTTTTAGATATAGAGGAAAATGTAATTTTGAATTAGAAAAATACGATGAGGCAATTTCAGATTTCACTAAAGCACTATATTTAGAAAAAAACGAAAAATCTTATTTAGATTTTTACATGCGTGGGAAATGTAAATACAAGCAAGATAAACTTTCTTACGCCTTAGTTGATTTAAAGAAATCAATTGAATTGCTACCTAGATTAGAATATAACGAAGAATTTTTTAACGAACCAATAGATTTATATAACCAAATTATTAGGGAAAAAAATAACTCTAAAGATAAAATACAAATAAACTCTCAAAAAGATTTTTCTAATAATGAAAAAAGTATTGGTATTGGTTTAAAAAATAAATCTTCAGATAAAAAATTATCTAATTATTTTGAATCTAAAAGATTTAAGATTATTGAGATTTTGAAAGTTATTGGATTACTAAGTTTTTTCCTAACTGGTCTTTATATTTCATATTCAAATAAAAAAACTCTTGTAGATTGTCTTTTTAAACATAGATTTAATGATATTTGTTTTTATTATGATGAAATACGTGAAAGAGGTATCCATTTAAAAGGTCCCATTTATACCCCCCATAATTATCCCTAGCACAAAATCTTTAAAATCCCTAACACATCCCTAACACCATCCTTTTTTCTGTAGTAGTGTTTGTCTGTCTTAGGGATAAACTTTACGATAAATTATTCAGTCATACCAGTGATACTGTACTTTTTGACGATATCTGACGATTCCTTATTTGTATAGAATTACGGAGAGGGTGGGATTCGAACCCACGAATAGTTTCCTATTAAACGATTTCGAGTCGTTCGCTTTCGACCACTCAGCCACCTCTCCACCTGCTTATAAGTATGCCCAAAATAAACTGAAAATTATGAACTATATAGTTATCTTAATTTTTAATTCCAACCTGCATCTTTCATCAATTTAATAGCTAATGAGTTTTTTTCTCCAAGGTCTTCTACAGTTACACTATCAGGAACAAACTCTCCAAAGTTCTTTACTATTTCATTCTGATTAACTTCCTTCAAAGGATGTTCAAAAGTAGGAGCAGCTAAACCTTTACTTCCTTCGGGAGATGCTAAGAATTCAAGCAGCTGAATAGCTTCATTTTTATTTGTTGCATATTTTGCAACACCACCAGCACTAATATTTAGGTGTGCAGGATTAGGAGTAAGGACCTTTGTTTTTTTTGCATACAAAGTATCTCTTCTTCCATTAACACCTGCTAACATTCTTGCGACGTAATAATGATTAACAATTCCTACTCCACATTTTTTCTTAGAAACTGCTCTAATTATCGAAATATCACCTGGGAAAAATGGTTGGGAAACATTTGAAATCATTCCTGATAACCAAGCTTTAGTTTCTGATTGACCTTTGTTAATTATTTGATTGGCAACTAAAGATTGATTATATGGACTTTTTCTATTTCTTAAACATACTTTCCCTTTTAAAGAAGGATCAGCTAAATCAGTGTAATCATTAATCTTGCTAACATCTACCACTTTTGGATTTGCTATCATAACTCTTACTCTTCTGGTTAAGGCGTACCATTCCTTATTTGGATCTTTCAATCCAATTGGAACATCATTTTCTAAATTTGAAGATTCTATTGATTGAAGTAATCCAGCTTTGGCTGCATTAGTAATTCTTGCAGCATCAACTAATAAAATTAAATCCGCCTGAGAATTCTTTCCCTCTCTCTTCAATCTCTCAATTAAAGATATACCTGCAGCTTCAATAAGCCTTACTTTAATCCCTGTTTCTTCTGCAAATTTTTTATAAACGCTCCTATCAGTGTTGTAATGTCTCCCTGAATAAACTCTAACTTCTTTTTCTGTTGAATTGGCAGGTATATTTACATTGAGTAAAAATGTACATGTTAGTACTGAATAAAAAAGTTTTTTGAGATTTTGCACTTTTTCAAATTAGTATCTATGGTTACTTTATACCCATCAAAAGAGTTCAAACTCTAAAAGCGATCTTCGATACATAAACATGTATCATTTTTTATATTCAATATGAATTATTTAACTCATCAGTTATTAAATGCTGAAGAAATAAATTTTATAGAAAAAGAATTAGAACAAGAAAATCAAGGTTGGGAAGATGGGAAAAAAACTGCTGGTAGTCACGCCTCAATCTTAAAAAATAATTTGCAACTAAAAAGAACATCAGATATTTCAAAAAAATTATCATCGCTAGTTAAACAAAAAATATTAAATGATGATTTAATAAAAAGCTTTACTTTACCAAAAAATATTCATGGAATCATGTTTACTAAATCATCCAAAGGAATGAAGTATGGACGTCATATTGATAATGCATATATGTCATCAGGCAGGGCTGACTTATCTTTCACAGTTTTTCTTACCAAAAAAAATCAATACGAAGGAGGTGAACTATTGATTGAAAATATTACTTCAGAAAACAAATTTAAACTTAATAGTGGAGAAATTTTAATTTACCCAAGCACTTATTTGCATTCAGTCCAAGAAGTTCTAGATGGAGAAAGAATAGTCTGCGTTGGATGGATCGAAAGTTATATAAGAAGTATTGAAGAAAGAGAATATTTATTTGATTTAGACGCAGGTGCTAGAAGTCTACTAGCTAAGCATGGTAGATCTGACGATCTCGATCTAATTTTTAAATCCTACTCTAATCTTTTAAGAGTTTTGGGTGATTGAATAAGAATCATTTTATACAACAAAAAGAATATGACTTCAAATTTGATTAATATAAAAAAAAATTAATTATCAAATGTCAAAAAGAAGTTCAGTTTCGATTTTCATTGCAGCGACAAGCGCACTCGCTATTTCAACAGCAAATACCAATTCAATAAAATCCGGTGAAAATGACTTAGGGGGACTTAAAGAATGGAATACCGATATGGCTTTAGATGCTGATTTTAAATTAGATGAAAATGCCCAAAAGATAGCTGATGAGGCTGCAAAATCAAGTACTTGTATTCCTATTGGAGAAGGTGAGAATTGTTGGTAAGATATTTTTATTAAATAAAAAAAAGGCCTCTAAATTGAGGCCTTTTTTATTATCAAAATCAAGATTTAGAATTTGAATACAGTGGTTAAAACGGTACCGAAGATGTCATCACCGTCTGCGTAAACATCTGAGCCTCCGAAGATTGCAGGTCTAACTTCGATTGAATCATTAGGTCTGAAAGAATAATAAGCTTCCCAAACAAATGGATCAACTTCAGCAGTTGTACATGTACCATTACACTCAGTTACTTTAAGTGGCTGAGTAAAAGCTAAACCAATTCTGTCGTCTGCCTGGAACATATCTTTCCAAGTTAAACCAACAAAGTAGCTATCAGATTCTTTACCTGTTCCAGATGCAACAGTGTCATCTGCAGATCTAATATCATAACCAAAAGATATTTCAGGAGTAGCAGTACCTGTATCTTCTGGCATCCAATAACCTCTAAAAGCGTAGCCAGTAAAGTCACCAGATTTCATAGCTGCTGCCTGCTTGGTAGCGTTGTATGCATGACTTGACCAGTTTTGCTGATTAGAGTAAGTAACAGAACCGTGCCATCTATCAGTTGTGTAGGCCAGCTGAGTATCCCATTTGTTTGTGTCAGACTTACCTAGCATTCCAGCAGCTTTATCAGCGTCTTTGGAAACTACGTTAGATGCAAAACCAAATCCACCATCAGTTTCGTATTTAAATCCAGCACCAACATCTGTGCTAGCTCCAAAGTTAGCATTACCACCAAGTTTCATTGACTTCAAAGCACCTGGCTTGTAGATGGAAGGAGTTATATACATGTAGTAATTCTCAATCCTTGGACCTACAAAGGCTGTGATGTTTTCACCAATTGGGGTTGTATACCAAATTTTATCTACCTTTAAAGAATCATCAGTGTCTTTTGTTTCTATGTGGTAAGTGGATTTGTTATCCCAAATACTAGTATCGTTTTTGCCAGCCGCATCGGTTGGAGTTCCACCAACATCACCTGCTTTAAGACGTATGTAGAGGTTATCATCACCATTAAAGCTTGTATTCAAGTTCATTGAATAGATGTAACCAGTTTCAATAACTTCGGTATCGCCGATTTCATCACCACCGTCTACACCACCAATCCACATGGCTGCTTTTCCATCCATGGTTGTAGTCCCTGAAAAAGCACCAGCTTCAAAATTATTTTGTTGAGCTTCTAGGCCATCAACACGACCTTTAAGTTTTGCAATGTCTTCACTAACTTCGTTAATGAATGTTTTACTGTCAATTCTTGAAGATTTTGTTTGACTACGCGCGTAGCTATTCATTTCTTCAATATTGACAATGTCGGAAGCTTGAGCAGCAATTGGAGCTATAAAGCTCACTGTTGCACCTGCTACCAACAATCGTTGGAAGAGTTTCATTTTACCTCACACTGGAAAAACCCATAAAAATGGGTAACTATACTGTATCGAGCGTAACAAAAAAGGGAAGGAATATAAGTTTCATTTTGATGTAACTTTTGATACGATCAATTTTTCAAGTGCATAAATTATCTAAATTAGTTTTTATCAATGGGAAGTTAAGGGATTCTCTTTCATCCGACCATGATGATGCAACTTCTCTTGCTAACTTTCTAATTTTTTCTATGTATTGCGCACGATCTGTCACCGAGATAACTCCCCTTGCATCAAGTAAATTAAAGGTATGACTACATTTCAGAACAAAATCAAGGGCCGGATAAGTTAATTTCTTTTCGATTAAATTATTTGCCTCCGCTTGGTAAATTTCAAATAATTTTCTAAGATTGTCAGCATTAGATTCAGTAAAATTATAAGAGCATTGATTTTTTTCAAATTGAAGCCAAATATCACGATATTTCAAATCTTTGTTCCAATTTAAGTCCCAAATACTTTCCCTATCCTGCAAAAACATTGCAATTCTCTCAAGCCCATAAGTGATTTCAATTGGGATTGGATTACAATCTACACCCCCGCATTGTTGAAAATAAGTAAATTGAGTGACTTCCATTCCATCCAGCCAAACTTCCCAACCCACACCCCAGGCTCCAAGTGTTGGAGACTCCCAGTTATCTTCCACAAATCTTATATCATGATTTCTTGGATTAACTCCAAGAGATTCTAGAGATGTCAAATATTTTTCCTGAATTCCTTCGGGGGAAGGTTTAATTATTACTTGATATTGAAAGTAATGTTGCGCTCTATTGGGATTATCGCCAAAACGTCCATCTGTAGGTCTTCTACATGGCTCCGCATATGCCACACTCCAAGGTTCTGGCCCAATAGCCCTTAAAAAAGTATGCGGATTCATTGTCCCAGCACCTTTTTCTGTATCATATGGCTGCATAATCAAACAACCTTCTTCTGACCAAAAATTATTTAAATTTTGAATTATATCCTGAAAAAACATTTATTAAAATAGTGGAAAAATTAAGATCAATGCCACTAGACATAATAACAAAGCTTTAAAGTAAAGAATAATTTTAAATCCAAATTCTTAAAAATACCATCCGATAAAAAGCTTTTATTAAAATAGATCCTTGATAAAAATAAATGGGGAATTAATTATGTAAAAAAATCTAATGGCAATGGTCCAAAAGTATTAGATTCTTTAGCACCTTCGTCATACTGACATGTTATTAAAATTCCTTCCCCAAGACCATTTTCAGATCTGACAAAAACATTACTAGTTTTTTGATTAGCTTTTAAAAAAACACCTCCATCAGCATGAAGAGAACCTAGATTCCTAAATTTAATTGAGGAATATTTCTTAGAAATTGATTGCAATGCTTCAATAGCTTTATTATCACTAGGTGCCATTATGCCTATTGTTATCCAATCTGCATTAAAAATATTTACTTCTAGTTCCTCTATAAGTTTTTTTTCTTGACTATTACTTAATTGAGGTGCAGTTCTAAGATTATTTAAATCAACTAATTTATTTATTTTCATTAGCTTTTAATCTAAAAATTTTAACCAAATGTTCTCCCATTCCAAGCCCACAATGAAGCTGGAACATCCTCAAAAGAAATATAAATCCTATCTATTGGGATACCCATTTTCTCATATACAAAATCTGATATTGGCTTTGCCATTTCTGAAGGATTTAAAGAACCTATTGATTTGATTTCTAAAAAGCAAGAAGGGGTCTCGTCATCAAAATACATTTGGCAATTATCATCTATTTTCGCCATAACAAAACTTCTTGATTTGTTGGTTAAAGATGAGATAAGAATTGAAATTTCTTCGAGTAACTTACCTTTATCATTTACTTTTGCTGAAGTCGAAAAATTAATATAAGGCATCTCTATGCAGCAAGATAATCTTTCTTAGAATCATTTTCTAGATAAACAGTTTTATTTTTTAAATTTCTTTTTGATGAAAGATATGTCATATCGTATGAACTTATTCCGTTTTTATAAGGATTGAAAAGAGCATTTTTAGACCTATTTTTTTTGCTCCTCTTGAACTCAATCATCATTATTAAGTCATTAATTAATAATTTAACTTTTTTTGAATAGATGTCTAGTTTTTTTGAGAATTTTTAATTTATTCAATGAAAAAAATTCCTAATACACAATTTGAATTTCTTTTTACTAGATTTGAAATATTGATTCAAGATTAGTTGCTTTGGAAGTTTTAAATAATTATCAAAGGGAAAAACTCGATGAGAGTAATGATGAAGAATTTTATTCTGAGCCAAAATTTGTTTATCATCTAGATGCAAACTTTAGGAAAAATCTATCAGATCTATATGAAAGAGAAATTGATAATTATTCAACCGTTCTTGATTTAATGTCCAGTTGGGATAGTTATTTACCTAAAGGGAAAAAATATAAACAAGTAATTGGACATGGTTTAAACAAACAAGAACTTGAAAAAAACAAAATTTTTGATTCTTTTTGGATACAAAATTTTAATTTAAGTCAACAAATCCCTCTAGATGAAGAAAGCGTTGATTATTGCTTAATGGTTGCAGCATGGCAATATTTACAATATCCAGAGAATTTAACCAAAGAAATTGCAAGAATATTGAGTAGAAATGGCAAGATTATTATTGCTTTTTCAAACAGAGCATTTTGGCATAAAGCTCCTAAGATTTGGACTTCATCTTCTGAAGAAGAGAGGGTCAAATATGTAAGGAGGATATTAATCTCAAACGGATTTAATGAGCCAAAAATTATCAAAAAGTTTACTGAACCAGCACTTAATATCTTTAATTTTTTCAATAAAGACCCATTTTATTGTTTAATCGCAACTAGAAAGTAAATTTTTAATTGCATTTCATTAAACAACAACTCTATTAAAAAGTTATCAACTATTTTTCATAGCCATACTTTTAAATTTTTACTAATATTGGGTAGTTAAAATTAATCATATGGGTTCTAAAAGAGAAAAATATCCAGAAAAATGTCCTTGGGATCTTGGCCCTAATCAACATTTAGCAAAAGAAGAGAACTGGACTTTAAGATTAGGAGAAGCAAATGTATGCTTTAGCAAAAATAAATTAGATAATAATTATTTTCATGTAATTAGTAATGAAAATGAAGAGCAAATTCTAGCTTTTAGAGCAAGACTCTTATATCAAAAACTACTTGATAAAGGGTTTAGATTGGTTGAATAAAAAACCTAATTTAATAAGCATAGATCCTCGAAGACAAACTTTTGTGTTTCTTCTTCTTGATTATAGTTAAAGTATTTTATTGTCCTCGAATTTAATATCCAATAATCATCTTTACCCATATTTAGAAATTCATCCTCATATTCCAATTTTTGAGAATTTGTCTCAAGTGTATCTGGATCAATTTGTTGGCTACTATATTTTTTACTAAGGGAACCTGTCCCTGTATCTAAAAATTCTTCAACAAAAATTTCTATTATGGTTCCATGAATTTTTCTGTAGACCATATTAATATAGTTATTTTTAACTCTATATTTATCACCTTGATTCTTACCCGAAACACTCATTTCAATCCCGCTTTCAGAATTTTTAAGTAAATTAAAATTATTTTCTGAGTGCACTGATTCAAATTCTCTCCTTACCCTATGTATGCACACTTCAAATAACTGAGAGGCAATACTTTTAGCAACTTTTTCATCTTCTATGTTTTGAATATTAGGTTTAAAGTCTTTACCTAATACGAATTCACCTTTATGAATATTATTATTAGTCAAGAAAATACATTTACCTTGGTAACCATGAAATTCATTCTTCCAAGTGTAACGATTTTCATAAGCCTTTTTAAAAATCTCCTTGCAATTAATTTCTTTTAGATTATCCATTAATTTATTGACAATGTGAAATAATTCTACAAAAAAAAACCTCCCTGTTAGAGGAGAGGCTTTTTATTAGATTAAATTAGTTTTGAGTAATTTTTGTATTTTCAATATTGTCAAAAGCTTGACCAATTTTCTTAAAGTCAAATCCCATTGCTCTTAGAGCGTGCCAAAGATGACCTTGTAAGAAAAAGAAACCCAAATAAAAATGAGTATTAGCAAGCCAAGCTCTTGAGCTATATGCTCCTGAGCCTAAATCTACTGTATCAGTAAAATAAGGGGCAAATTCAAATTGAAGCTTTAAGGGTTCTCCATATAGATCAACTGGATATATGGTCGTATTTGAAGCACACCAAAAAGCAGCAACAAAAGCCATATATGAGACACCCACAACTGAGTATGACAAAATCGCCTCAGCACCAAGTAATCCTTTCCCTTTAAATTCTGTATATTCTCCAAATTGTTTAGTACAAATATGGAAAACACCTCCTATTATTTCTAGGAAAGCTAGGAAAGCATGTCCCCCCATAACGTCTTCCAGACTATCTATTTTTAAAAAATCAAATTGATGATTCCAGATAGCGGCAATATCTAAATTGTAAATAACTTGTCTTGTAGATCCTATTGCTGGGTCGTAAATTCCATGAATACGAGCCCATTCAACGAACATAATTGCTCCAAGCCCAAGAAAGATTAGATGATGACCAAGAATAAAAGTTAATTTATCTGGGTCATCCCATTCGAAATCAAATTTTTGTGGCTTACTATTTTCTGGGTAGTCTCCAAGATCACCTGCAAATTTGTTGGAATGTAATAATCCCCCAGCACCCAATACTGCTGAGAAAATTAGATGTAATGTGCAAATTACAACAATTCCATATGGTTCAGTAATAACACCATTTTCAACGCCACCAATTCCAATACCCGCTAGGTGAGGCAAAACGATTGCTTTCTGAGCACCCATTGGAATACTGGCGTCGTAACGTGCCAATTCAAATAATCCAAAAGCTCCTGCCCAGAACATCATTAGGCCAGCATGGGCAGCATGAGCAGCTATGAATTTACCTGAACGGCCAACAACACCAGAATTGCCTGCGTACCAGTCATAGGTGACATCAGATTTTCCGTAAGTTTGTAACACTTGATTTAAGTAAACAGCAAATTGAGCATATTGCTTATTGCTATTGTTTTTGCATGTTCTTTACAGATTTAATTACTTATGTAAAAAAAACATATTGTAGAAGAACAAATGTTACAAACTAGGGAAGTAATATCTGAGAAAGCTTATGCCAATGAAGGGATTTCACTCTTAAGCTGAGAAGCCCATGTTTCAAGACGCGAATCGGTCAAATCAGATTCACTATCCTCATCAAGAGGTAATCCACAAAAGCTTTCTCCTATTACGCTTTTAGACTCATCAAATGTATAGGTAGATTTATCTACGTAACCGACCATTTCAGCACCTGCTTTTGTGAAGTAGCTATGAAGTTCTTCCATTGCATCACAATAGTTTTCTGTATATGTAGAAGAATCTCCTAAACCAAAAATTGCGACTTTTTTTCCTGATAAACTTAGTTCACCAATATCCTCTAAGATTGAATCCCATGCAGTTCCAGATCTTTCTTCATCGGCACCAGTATTCCAAGTAGGTATCCCGCAGATAATTCCATCAAGACCTTCTAATTCTGAAAGATCATCCACATCAGATACATCTTTAGGTGCTTCTGCTGAAGAGATAAAGTTGTGAAGACGATCAGCTACGTCTTCAGTTTTTCCAGTTGTAGTTGCGTAATAAATTCCTACAGTCATAACTTCAAAATGTTTACATTAAAATAATAAAATCTAAAAACGTTAAATTAATTTCTTTAAAAACTTTTTCATGTAAAATTTTATACTAATCAAGGTAAGAAAAATTTTTTGAGAATAATTTATAAAAAATTCAAACCATCGTGACTGACAAATTTAAAAATGATATAAAAAATCTTATTGAAGAATTCAACTTTAATGGGCATAAAAAATTCAAATTAATTGTTTTGTTTGGTTTATTGGGAGATTTTGATAGCTTTGAATATGCAATAAATTTGAAAAGTTTTATAGATAAAAATCAAGCAAAAAACTTAGATATTTTTGCAATTGCTATTGGGAGCGATATTGGGAAAGAAAAATTCTGTAAATTTACTGGCTTTAACAAAGAAAATTTAATAGTTGTTTCTGATAATCAAATCCATAATAATCTTAAAGTCTCAAGAGGATTAGATATTGGTTTAGGAGGTTGGATCAATATGCTTTTGATGTTATCAGGGATAAATTCTTTAAAAACAATTAAAGAAGTTATTAGAGGCTATACCGGCGACCGAAAAGCAAAACAAATCTATTCAGAATTTGACAAAATTGACGTTTTAAAATTTTTAAATTTTTCAGGTAATTCTTTTAAAAAGGTTTTCGGGGATGGTTATTTGAGACCATTTGAATTGGCAACATTTAGATTAAACAATATGAATGAAATAATTCAAAATTGGAGTGATTATATTCTTAATGAAAAATACCTTCCTCAAAGAGGAGCTTCTTTTCTATTGAATCAACAAAATCAAATTATTTATAAATTTTTTTCAAAAGATGTTCTTGGATATTCATTAAATATGAAGGATCCCTTAGGATTTTTGAGTGATTTAATTAAAGAATAGTTTTTAAAATATTTTTATGAATGTAGATATATTTGGATATTTTGCAGCGATTTTAACAACAGCCGCATTTCTGCCTCAATTAATAAAAACTTTAAAAACAAAAAAGGCAGATGATGTTTCTTTGACAACATTAATAATGTTTATTATCGGTGTTTTGTCTTGGATTATTTACGGTTATAAAATTTCTTCTACGCCAATATTAATAGCAAATCTAATTACCCTGATCTTAAATTTTATGATATTAATCTCAAAAGTATATTTTTCAAAAAACTAAAATGAATGATTTCTTTAAAGTAATAAACTCTAGATTCATTACATAAATCTTGATTAAAATAGAACAAAAAATTTATTGATCTTGAAAACTTCAAAATGCTGGGTTTGGTTTAAAGGAAGCCTTAACAAGGGTGGATATTGGAAAGAAGGTTTTACGTGTACTTTTGATGAGAACCCAGGAGTTTTAATAGAAAGTCCTGCTTACGTAACTTGTAGGGTTCCTACATGGAGAGTTTTAACTAAAGAACCAGAAAATTTATATAAATCTCCTCTAATTCCCGACAAAGCAATCTGGAAAATAATTTAAATTCTCAATTTACAATAAAATACTTTTTGACTGTACTACGAAGAGTTAATATTGCTTTAATAAATATTTAATTAATACCATTTACTCTCTTTTTATAAATATTATCCCTTTTTTAATCTTTGGTTTCCTTCTGGGGAAAAAGAATCCAAAGATTTCAAAATATATAGCAAGACCTCTAATAAAATTTGGCATACCATTAAGTGTAATGGGTCTCTTATTAAAGGAAGGTATAGATATAAACCTAATTAAAAGTGCATTTTTAGCATTCTCTGTAATTGGATTTTTAATAACTTTAATAAATAAAATCCCAATATTTAAGCAGAGGCTTCCAAATTACACATTGCAGCTAGCAGGGCTAATAGGTAATACATCATTTCTTGGAATACCAATTGCACTAGCTCTTCTCCCTTCAACAACTATAAATTTCACTATTGGATTTGATCTAGGAACAACACTTTTCGCTTGGATATTTGGACCTTTTTTTCTTCAAGAAAAATCTAATAGCAATAACATTCCAAACATCAAAGGGCTATTAAATGCATTGATGAATAGCCCTGCTTCGCGAGGGATTACTGGTGTACTTCTTGCATATCTTTTTCAAATAGATGAAATTTTAGGTAATTATCTTTGGATTCCTGCAAGAATTGTTATTGCTTTGGCAATAATAATTGTGGGGACGAGACTTGGAATAATCACAAATCAGAATGAGAGGATTTTGGATCTAAATGAAGAAATTAAATTTTCAATTTTTTTAAAGTTATTTATTCTTCCCTTTATTATTTTTTTAATATGCAAATTCTTGAATTTCAACTTTTATCAATCAGCAGCAGTAATTTTACAGGCAGCAACCCCAACGGCAATATCCACAATATTAATGGCTGAGGCTTATGGTGTGAAACAAATAATAGCTTCAAAAATTCTTTTTACTACAACCTTAATTTCAATAATTACAATCCCTCTATTAAAAATATTTATGAATTTATTTATTCAAACAACTTGAATGAAAGTCTATTACTAACAGCATGAATAATGAATATTGTAAAGATTATATCCTGACAACTAAATAATGTCTTAAGATTTAGTGTATGAAGTCAGCAAACCCTGAAAATGAATATATCCCTTTAGATCTAAGGATTTCCGTTAGGAGGGACACTCTAAGGCTTATCTCGGAGATGGCTCAAGATATGGGAATAAGCATTAATGAAGTTTTTAGTTTTTTAGCTGAAGATTCTGTCATCGATCTTGAATTAATGGAAGATTTAAATAAAATTGATATCCCAAGCAAGTGCAGCATTGATGATTTAAAAAATGCTCTTCTTAAAAAAAGACTTTGTTAAAATTTTTCAACTTTTCTGTTTTCCCAGTCAGATTTATAACCACTTTTAACTAAAAATCTCGAATACTTATTTAAATCACTTTTTTGAATTCGCCATAAATTATAAATCCCAAATTTACCCAATTTTTGATGATTAATTTTTGACCATTGATGTCGGCGGGTGGAGTATTCATCTATCACGACCAATAGAGATTTGTATTCATAATCAGGTTGATCCTCATAATTCTCTCTTCTATCAGTATTTAACCTCTCTGACAGATTAATTAATCCCTCTTCAGTGTTTGGTTCATAAAAAACTATTTGTCTCGAATAATAATGTAATGAAGGTTTTCTTATCCCGATCATTGCTAAAGTTTCCATCCCCTCGCGATTATCTAAAATTAATTTTGAGATATTCCTTAAAGGTAGTTGCCTTGAAGTATCTGCTAATTTTCTAATTGGCAACATCAAATAAGATTGTCCCACTAGAAGAAAAATTTGGAGATAAAGAAAAATATTTCTAGATTTTAAAAATAATAAGATTATTGCAAGAAGGGTAAATGAAGAGAAGAACAATTTAGCTTTGAAAATAATCCCTGAGCTTATAAGTTCTAATGAAAGATTAGGCATTTCGGGATCATTAATTGAACTCAACCAAATGTTTGAGAAAAAGAATGCTATTGAGAAGCCAAACAAAATTAAAATATTAAAAATCCATAAATATGTATAACTTTTATTTATATTTTTTAAACTTATTAAGCTATTACTCGTTAATAATGCCGCCGCTGGAATCGCTGGCAACCAATAGCTAGGTAGTTTCGTTGCAGAAAGGCTAAAAAAGATTAAAACTGACGTTAACCAACATAGAGAAAATGTATAAAGGGTTTCGGTTACATCGCAACTTTCTTTTGAACTTTTAAAGAAATCATCAAAGGTTTTAAATATCCCATGACATAAAAAAGGCGTGAATGGTAATGAAGCCAATATCATTATGTAAAGAAAGAACCAGAATGGTTCTGCATGATTATTTACAACTGAGGTATATCTTTGAAAATTATGGTAACCAAAAAAATTATCCCAAAAAGGCTTTCCCTCCTTTAGAAGTTCTAATAAGTACCATGGAACACTTATTAGTGTTGTTATTAAAAAACCTTTCTTAAGGTTTATCTTACTGAGCAACGTTTTCCGATTCTTCTGACATATTAAAAAAGACGTAATAGTCAATAATGCTAAAACAAATGCAACAGGTCCTTTAACTAAAATTGCAAAACCTAAAAATACCCAAGCTGAAATGCATTCATCATTATTTTCACTTGCCATTCTTCTCCAAAACAAAAGCAGGCTAATCCCCAAGGTTCCAGTTAAAAGGGCATCACTCACGGCAGTTCTACTCCAAATAATTATTAATGGAGAAAGAGCAAAGCCTAATGATGCAACTATTGGAATAAGAAATTGTCTATCACTCTTCTGTGGCCAACAAAACAACGTATCTCCAATCATCAACATTAAAAATAATGAAGCCAAAGCTGATGGGAGTCTTGCTGAGAGAGTCCCGAAACTATCCCAAATCTCGTTTTTCGGTAATGAGTAAAAAAAACCCATAAGCCAATATATCAGTGGAGGCTTATCAAAACGGAATATTCCATTTACTTTTGGAGTTAACCAATCACCAGATTCACTCATTGCCCGTGCTGCAGCGGCAAATAAAGGGGGAGTTTCATCCACCAATCCTGTAGTGCCTAAACCTAAGATAAATATGATGATCCCACAAACTAAAACTATCAATAAGGTTATAAGCCGTTTTTTTGAGTTAAGAAGAATCATTTAATATTATTTATATTCATCCATTACCTTATTAAGCCAGTTCACAACCTTGTTAGCAAATATATCTGCAGAGGCATTTTTTTCTACCCATTCTCTACATTTCTGACGATTTATTTTTTCAATAATCTCTACATAAGAAAGCATATTTTTTTTATCATCAGGATCAGCAAGATAACCTGTTTGTCCATGCTGAATAATCTCACTAGGTCCTCCCCTTTTATAAGCTACTACAGGCACTCCACAGGCTAAAGCTTCAACAATAACGTTCCCATATGCCTCATTCCATTTCGGAGTGTTTAGCAACCCTCTGCATTTACCAAGTTCTTTTTGTAATTCGTCGGTTGATAAAAACCCCATCCAATCTATAGATCCCTGAGGAAATGATTTTTCTATCTTTGAGGCATAAATCTCATCTTCTATAAATCCCCAAACTTTTAATTTTTCGCCAAGTTGATTTGCGACATAAACTGCATCCTCTAAACCTTTCTCCGGAGCCACTCTCCCAACCCATGCCAAGGGTCCCTTAACTGAATCTTGAAAAATATAATTATCTAAATTAAACCCATTCCCAATAATTGTTGGTTTTTTTATGAATGGATAATCATTAGCTTGCATTTTCGAATGAAAAGCAAAATTATTTGGATATTTAGCATATACCTTAGAGATTAAATTTCTAATTACTGAACTTTCAGAACCCATACTAATAATATGTGCGATGGGTATTTCTAAATTTAGAGTCATCCAGATAGGTAACCAATCATATGACATGTTTAACAATACATCTGAATTTTTAGCAATATCTAATCCTTTTTCAAGCATTCCTGCTAGAAGAGAATTGTCTGGGATACTCACGGGAGAATTATAATTTTGATGCTGCCAACTAATTTGATCTTCACCTTCCACAAAATGTAATTTTGCTTTTACATTACTTTCATGTAACTTAGAATTTTTTGGAACAACAACCTCAACATAATGACCTAAAGAAGTTAAACCTGAAACTAAAGAATTTAAAGTTAATTCAACTCCACCACCTTTACCACTCCCTAAGAACCCTATTGGAGTACTAATCAAAACTATTCGCATTATTGTGCTTTTTACAGAAATAAACTAATTAAATAGTAGTATCAGAAAAATTTTTTTCCCATAAACTCTTTCTCTGGCTAACAAAAAATACTGAGATAAGAACAAACACCACTCCTATCCACTGCACAATAGTGAGTCTTTCATCTAACCAAACACCTCCACTAAGCAGAGCAAATACTGGTGTTAAAAATGCAAGAGTGCTAAATCCTGTTATTTCTTTATTATTAGCAAAGAAGAAAAACAATCCATAAGCTATTGCTCCTCCAAAAATACTTGCAAATGACATAAGGCCCCAATCAAATATTGACCAATCTGGAATTATTGTGAAATTTGAATGTAAGCAGTGCTTAATAATTAAGGGCAAACTCCCTAAAACCATATGCCAACCTGTAACTGCCACTGGATCACTTTTAGTACAAGTGAATCTAATTAAAATTGTTCCTAATGCCATAGCTAGAGAAGCTGCAAGCATCCAAAGTTCTCCAAAGTTAAATGCAACATCATTAATAGACTTATCAGACATCAACCACCAATTTCCTAAAAATTCTTGTGGAACTCCTAAAAATATTATTCCTCCCAAGCCAAAAAGTAGTCCCAGCCATCCTATTGGATTAATTAAATTCCCAAAAATTGCCCTCGCTAAAATAGCTACCAAAAGTGGTTGAGAATCGATTAAGACAGAACCTAAACCTGCCCCAGTTTTTTCAATACCATAAGTTAAGAACAACTGAAAAAAAGTGGCATCAACAATCGTAAAAACAAAAAACCACTTCAAATCACACTTATAAATTTTCAAATCTCTTTTAAACAAATATGTTGTTATTAGAACAAGAATCCCTGCCGGAAGTAACCTCAAAGAAGCCACAAACTCTGGCCCTGCACTAGATACTAAAGGAGTCATCGCCGCCATTGAAGTACCCCAAAGTGCAAAAGGGAGTATCATTAAAAACCAATTTAGGATTGAATTCATTAGGTCTGCTGATAATCTTTTTAAAGTAGTTTTATGAATTTACCTTAAAAGAATGATTTGGCCTTTTAGACGAAAGTCAAAAAAAAGAATAGCTCGTATAGTAATTGATGAGCCTATTACAAGTTCAACAAGAGTTTCAGTCCTTAAAGCTCTTAAACAAATTGAGGATAGAGAATTTCCTGCTTTAATCGTGAGAATTGATTCCCCAGGGGGTACTGTTGGGGATAGCCAAGAAATATACTCTGCTATTAAAAGACTAAAAGAGAAGGGATGTAAAGTCATTGCCAGTTTTGGGAACATCTCAGCATCAGGAGGCGTTTACATTGGTGTTGCATCTGACAAAATAGTTGCTAATCCAGGCACAATTACAGGATCTATTGGTGTGATTATAAGAGGAAATAATTTATCAGAATTATTAGATAAAATCGGCATTAAATTTGAGACTGTTAAAAGTGGTGTATTTAAAGACATACTTTCTCCAGATAAACCTCTAAGTGAGGAAGGTAGAGGTCTACTTCAGTCACTTATAGATGAAAGTTATAAACAATTTACTGAAGCTGTCGCTGAAGGAAGGAATTTACCTGTTGAAGAAGTAAGAAAATTTGCTGATGGAAGAATTTTCACTGGAACACAAGCACTCGAACTTGGTCTTGTTGATAAGGTTGGAGATGAATTTGTTGCCAGGGAGCTAGCTGCAGAAATGGTTAATATTGATCCTAAAATTCAGCCATTAACATTTGGGAAGAAGAAGAAAAAAATTCTTGGACTAATTCCTGGAAGTAGAATGATTGAGAAAATTATCAATAATATCTTTTTTGAGTTTGACTCATCTAATAAAGTACTTTGGTTATACAAGCCCTAAACCGATATGTATGAAAAAATGAAAGATGATTATAAAATTACATTTATTCGTGGTGCTACAACAGCATCTGGGAATTCTGTTGGGGAAATAGAAGACGCCGTTGTGGAATTAATTGATGAATTAATTTCACGAAACAATCTAATCAAGACGAACATACTATCCATTACATTCACAGCGACAAAAGATTTAAATGCATGCTTCCCCGCTTCAATTGCAAGGAAATTTAATGGACTTGATTCAGTTGCCTTTTTAGATTGCCAACAAATGCACGTATCCAATGATGTTGATTTTTGCATAAGAATAATGGCTCAAGTTTTGATGCCACCAAATTATGCAATAAAGCACCCTTATTTAAAAGGCGCTGCAAAATTAAGAGCAGATAGATGTTAACCTTAGTGAAATTATCTTTCCGCTTAAAATTTAATAGCAAATACCAACCTTTAAAATTCCAACCCTTCAATGTTTAAAATTACAAATAAACCTACTTTGAATCTTAAAATTTTAAAATTTTTTATTCTCCCTTCAATTTTAGTCTCAACTCCTTTTTTTAATAACATCCAAGAGGCTAAAGCGGGTTTAGAATTTCAGTGGGACCAAGATAGTAGTTATAGACGATTAAAGTGGTTTCAAAAAGAAGATAAAAGGAAATTTAGAAATACAATTTATTTTTTCTTGAGGCCATCTGATAGAAGAACTGATCTCTTAAAAATTAATCTAGCAATGCCTAAGACCTTTAAATCCACACTAAATAATGAAAAAATTAGTTTTTGCAAAGTAAAAATAGGTGGTTTTGAGAGTAGAACTAAATGTTTAGAAGATATTCCAGCTGATTTCGAAATAAAGACTGATGAATCAGGATTACGTTCACTAGATATTTATCCCTACAGCCCAATTCCCTCTAACAAAGACAGTTATGCAATTGTCTTTAAAATCTTTAATCCAAAAAAATCAGGTTTATATCAATTTCATTCTTTTGGGCAACCTAAAGGAAAATCATTTTCAAGTTATTTAGGAAGCTGGACTATAGTGATCGATTAAATGATAAATTAAATTAAGGATAAATAAACAAATGACTAAAAGAACTTTTGGCGGAACTTCAAGGAAAAGAAAACGTGTATCTGGTTTTAGAGTAAGAATGCGTTCTCATACAGGTAGAAGAGTTATTAAAAGCAGAAGGCAAAAAGGTAGAGAAAGAATAGCTGTATAAATTCTTATTTAAATGGCCTTACCTAAGGATATGCGTTTAAAAGGTCATAGGACTTTTAATTATATTCACAAAAATTCATTAACATATCATGGGAAATTAATGACATTTAAAGTTGCAAGATCAAATCCAGCAATACTCCTAACCCATAAATTCACAAGTACCTCAAACAATCTCAGGGTTGCAATTGCTATTAGCAAAAAAAGTTTCAAAAAAAGCTGTAGAAAGAAATAAATTAAGAAGAATCCTGCAAGAGTGGTTATTATCAAACATTCAAAAAATTAATAACCACAAACCTTATTGGTTACTTGTTAACCTTAAATTTGGAGATTTCTGCAATGATAAAAGTAGACTTTTGGAGGAATTTCAAAACTTAATGATCAAATCTCGTCTAATCAAATGATTAACATAAATGAAGAAACCTTTTATGAAGGTGGCCCTGCTAAAAGTGATTTAATAATAAATCTACTAGCAGGGATTACTATACTTGGTTTGCCATTTACCTTTGCTGCAATAGTTAGAGCATTGTGGTTGAGATATAAAATTACAAACAAAAGAATTACAATAGATGGTGGATGGTTTGGTAAAAACAAAACACAAGTCTCATTAAGTAACATTGAAGAAATCAGATCTATTCCAAGAGGATTCGGTTCATATGGTGATATGGTTCTTATTCTTAACGATGGATCAAAGGTTGAAATGAAATCATTACCTTTGTTCAGAGAAAAGCAAAAATTTATTGAAGAAAATATAAATAAAAGATCACAAATCCCAAATCTTAACGAAGTAGAAGGATTTGCGACTAAATCCTAAATAAAATAATTACAAAAATCTTTTTTTCCTGTAAAATAAAATGTCTAATCAAATTACACTCTCTTTAATATCGTGATAGGGTTCATTTCTGAAAAACTACTTATCCCGATTCTAGATTTTTTCTACGGTTTAGTCCCTAGTTATGGTTTAGCTATTGTTGCATTAACAGTCGTAATTAGAATTGCACTTTTCCCTTTAAGCGCTGGTTCCATTAGAAGCGCAAGGCGGATGAAGATTGCCCAACCAGTAATGCAAAAAAGGCAAGCAGAAATAAAATCTAAGTTTTCAGGTGATCCAAAGAAACAGCAAGAAGAGCTTGGTAAATTAATGAATGAGTTTGGCAGCCCTCTCGCAGGTTGTCTTCCCTTGATTGTACAAATGCCTGTGTTATTTGCATTGTTTGCAACCCTTAGAGGCTCTCCATTCGCTGATGTACCCTACAACATAAATCTCAAAGTAGTCCCACAGGATCAAGTAGCGGCCATTGATCCAAAACCTTACAAATCCCCACGTCACTCTATATTTATTACAGAAAAATCACATTTTCCTGTAGTAGCAACTATCCCTAGTGGAACAAAATTGGGAACAGAAGAATCCATAAAAGTAAATTTACAAACAACTAACGGCAATAGCTATACGGAAGTTTTATCTAAATACGACAACGGATCTAAATTCCTCCCAACTTGGAAGGTTTCTAAAGGATCCGAAAATCTTAAAGTTTCTCAAGACGGCACAGTAACAGCAATTAAACCGGGAGATGGAACAATCGAGGCGAAAATCCCAGGTCTAGCTGCTAAAAGTGGTTTTTTATTTATTAAAGCTCTTGGTCAAGTTGGGTTTTATGTAGATGGAGCAATTAATTGGGATATTGCTGCATTAGTAGGTGCTTTTGGATTAACCCTACTTCTCTCGCAAGTTTTATCAAGTCAGGGTATGCCTGCGAATCCACAGCAATCAACAGCAAATAAAATTACACCAGTAATGATAACGGGAATGTTCCTATTTTTCCCATTACCAGCTGGAGTTTTACTCTACATGGTTGTCGCTAATATTTTCCAAGCATTTCAAACTTTTCTGCTTAATAAAGAAGCTCTTCCTGAAAATTTACAGAAAATTTTGGATCAACAATCATTAGCAAAAAATGAAGTAATAACAACTTCTGCTTCAACTATCTCAGATAAAAGATTACCTTTCGAACCTAATAGTAAAAAATAGTCTTAATCTTAAATAATGAATTCTTGGTGTAGAAATTTAGAATTACTCATAAAATCAAGGACCTCATTAATTTGGATCAAGACTAAAGAAGAGGAAAGATTAGAAAAATTAGTTATTTTTTCTTGTGAAAGACTAAATATAAAAAGATTCGTTTCCTGGGATTGTGTTAACGGTATAAAGGGATTAATTAATGAAGAAGGTAAATTTTCTAACAATCCGTTAGGAGTACTTAATTGGCTTAAAGAACTAAATTCTGAAGTTTCAACGGTTTTATTAGTTAAAGATTTTCATAAATTTTATGATGATCCATCTATCAATAGAACTATAAAAGAACTATCCTCAGCGCTTAAAAAGACTAGTCATAATTTAATTATTAGTTCTCATTTATTTCCATCATCAGAAGAGTTGGATGAATTGATAGCAATTGTAAATTTACCTTTACCTGATCAAAGAGAATTGAAAAATCTAATAAAACAAATTGCAAGCAACACTAATTCAAATCTAGAGGAACAAGACTTAAACGAACTTTCTATAGCTTCAAGTGGACTTACCGAAATAAAAGTAAAGCAAGTCACAGCAAAGGCTCTTGCTCAAAGAGGAAAAATAAGTAAAGAAGATATTAAAGATATTCTTGAAGAGAAAAAACAAGTTATCGCTAGAAGTGAAATTTTAGAATTTTTCGAAGCAAAATCAAGTCAAGATGATATTGGAGGTTTAAATGTTTTAAAAGTTTGGCTTAATCAAAGATACAGGGCCTTTTCTAAAGAAGCTAGAGACTATGGATTACCTATTCCCAAGGGAGTCTTACTGGTTGGAGCTCAAGGAACAGGGAAATCCCTAACCGCAAAATCAATTTCTAAGAGTTGGTCGATGCCGCTACTTAGGCTAGATGTTGGAAGACTATTTTCTAGCCTTGTTGGATCAAGCGAGGCAAGAACAAGAGAAGCAATATTAAGAGCTGAGGCCATGTCTCCTTGTATCCTTTGGATCGATGAAATTGACAAGGGCTTTGGTGGCGATGCTAGAAGTGATGGAGGAACAAGTCAAAGGGTTTTGGCAAGTTTGCTAACTTGGATGGCTGAAAAAGAATCCGCCGTATTCGTCATAGCTACCGCTAATGCTATAGATAAGCTTCCCGCTGAATTATTAAGAAAAGGTAGATTTGATGAGATATTTTTTCTTGATTTACCAAGTTCTGAAGAAAGATTAAGTATTCTAGACTTGCATTTAAAAAAAAGAAGACCGAGCTATAGGTTTCCTCTTTCAACTATAATCGATAGAACAGATGGATTCTCAGGTGCAGAACTTGAACAAGCAGTGATAGAAGGGATGCATATTTCATTCTCTGAAAATAGAGAACTTATGGAGAAAGATTTAATAAAAGCAGTTTCTGAATTAGTTCCCTTATCTAGAACAGCTAAGGAGCAAATTAATTTACTAAAAGAATGGTCAACTACAGGGCGGGCTCGGTCTGCTTCATAGCTAAAAATTTTATCTAGGATACTCCTTAAGTTAGGAATCATTGATTTAGTAAATTTTTAGTCAAAAATCCCTAATATTGAATTTATATTCACTATTTTAATAATGTATAAAAAAAAATAGTGTTAGATCAAAAATTAATAAGAGAAAATCCAACTTCAGTAGAAGAAAGTTTATCCCTAAGAGGAAAAGTTTTTAATATTTCCCAGATACAAGAATTAACTCTTCAAAAAAAAGAAATTGATATAGAAATATCTAGTCTCCAATCTGAGAGTAAAAAGTTAAGTAGATTGATCGGTCAAGAAATCAGCAAATCTAAAAACACTGATTCTCTTGAAGTAAATAATTTAAAGAAAAAAGGAAATGAATACAGAACCAAAATTTCAGAATTTGAAGACAAAAAAAGAACCTTAGATAAAAATATACAAAATGAAATTTGTAATTTACCAAATTTACCTAGCAAAGATGCTCCTATTGGAAAAGATGAAAGTCAGAATGTCCAATTAAAAACTTGGGGGGATCCGTTAGTAACAGAAAATCTTAAATCTCACTGGGAAATAGGCGAAAGTCTTAATCTTTTTGACTCTGTCAAATCAACTAAAATATCAAAAAGTCGTTTTATTACACTTATTGGTAATGGTGCCAGATTAGAAAGAGCATTAATAAATTTTATGCTCGACATGCATACTAGCAATGGTTATTTAGAGCTAATGCCTCCAGCTTTAGTGAATTCAGAAAGTCTTACCGGATCTGGTCAATTACCTAAATTTTCAAATGAAAGTTTTAAATGTTCTAACGACGACCTATGGCTTTCTCCCACTGCTGAAGTTCCACTAACTGCTTTTCATAGAAATGATATTATTGATTCTAAGCAATTACCCCTTAAGTATGTTGCATATAGCCCATGTTTTAGGAGAGAGGCTGGTAGTTATGGAAGGGATACAAAAGGTTTAATAAGACTCCATCAATTTAATAAAGTTGAATTATATTGGTTTTGTGATCCAAGTAAATCTATTGAAGCTCATAAAAAGATCACCTTAGATGCAGAAAGTATTTTAAAAAAGCTCAATCTACCTTACAGATTAGTTGATATTTGTACTGGAGACTTAGGTTTTTCTTCAAGCAGAACTTTTGATCTTGAAGTCTGGCTCCCAAGTAGTAAATGTTATAGGGAAATTTCAAGTTGTAGCAACTGTTTAGACTTTCAAGCCCGCAGATCATCAATAAGAGCAAAAATTGATAAAAAAAATACATATCTGCACACCTTAAATGGAAGTGGGCTTGCGATTGGAAGAACTATGGCTGCTATTCTTGAGAATGGCCAACAAACAGATGGGAGCGTAAAAATTCCAGATGCTCTAGTTCCATATTTTGGATCAAATATTTTAAAAACTACTTAGTATATTTAAATGAACGTTTTAACCTCAATTACTGTTCTGGGATTTCTCATTTTTTTTCATGAGATGGGACATTTTCTTGCGGCAATTTTGCAAGGTATCTATGTTGATGGATTTTCAATTGGTTTTGGGCCATCAATAATCCAGAAAAGATATAAAAATATAACCTATTCACTTAGAGCCTTTCCATTAGGGGGCTTTGTTTCCTTCCCTGATGAAGAAATAAATAATATTGACCCAAAAGATCCAAATCTTTTAAAAAATAGACCAGTTATTCAAAGAGTAATTGTTATTTCCGCTGGGGTATTTGCTAACTTAATTCTTGCCTATACTATTTTGATTGTAAATGTAACTACTATTGGAATTCCATTTGATCCGGACCCTGGTATTTTAGTTTTGGCTACTCAGCCCGAGAAGGCTGCTTCTCTTGCTGGATTAAAAGCAGGGGATAAAATCTTAAAAATTGAAAGCAATACTCTGGGAGTTGGCGATCAAGCAGTTTCTGCTTTAGTAAAAAAGATTCAAAATGCTTCAGAGAACCCAATTTCGATAACAATTGATAGAGATGGAGTTCTAAAAGATCTAACTTTGGTCCCCAAAAATATAGATGGGAAGGGTACAATAGGAGCTCAATTACAACCCAATATAAAAAAAGAGACTAAAAAGACAACAAACATATTTGAACTTTTTAAATACACTAATAATGAGTTTTCATCACTTTTGGTAAAAACAATACAAGGTTATAAAGGATTAATTACAAATTTCTCCTCAACAGCTCAACAATTAAGTGGCCCCGTCAAAATCGTTGAAATTGGTGCTCAACTATCACAACAAGGAGGAACTGGAATATTATTATTTGCAGCACTAATTTCAATAAATTTAGCAGTTCTAAATTCTTTACCCTTACCACTTTTGGATGGGGGTCAACTTGTTTTTACTTTGATTGAAGGTTTTAGAGGAAAACCAGTTCCAGTTAAGATACAAATGGTAGTTACTCAATCAAGTTTCTTTCTTTTAGTTGGACTTAGTGTCCTACTTATAATAAGGGATACTAGTCAACTTTTAATAGTACAAAGATTATTAAACCAATAAATAAATTTTTAAAATTGTTATCCAAGCTGTTAAAATAGATAGAAGTTTTAAGAATTCTATTAAATGGCTAAAAAGTCCATGATTGCGAGAGAAGTCAAACGCAAAAAGCTTGTACAAAAATATGCTGCAAAAAGAAAATCATTATTAGATGAATTCAATGCTGCAAAAGACCCAATGGAAAGATTAGAAATACACAGAAAGATACAGGGTCTCCCTAGAAACTCTGCCCCAAACAGAGTTAGGAATAGATGTTGGGCAACTGGCAAACCAAGAGGAGTTTACAGAGACTTTGGCCTTTGCAGGAATCAGTTGAGACAAAGAGCTCATAATGGTGAGCTCCCTGGAGTAGTTAAATCAAGTTGGTAGTGGCTGCAAGTTTTTTGTATTTTTATTGTCTACCGTAAGATGCAAAATTAAACTAATTAAAATGCATTTTTGGAACAAATATAAGAATTTTTATAGCTTATCTAAATAATTTACTCAATATGTCCCTATAAAATGTAAGAATAAATCATGTATAGATTAATAATTTAAAAAGTGGAAGGACAAAATAAGTCGATCACGTTTGACGGACGAGAGATACGACTAACAACAGGACTATATGCTCCTCAAGCAAATGGATCAGTAATGATTGAGTGCGGTGACACCTCTCTATTAGTTACAGCAACAAAAACTATAAAAAAAGATCCTTCAGACTTTCTACCTCTAATATGTGATTATGAGGAGAAACTATATGCTGCTGGAAGAATTCCTGGTGGTTTTATGAGGAGAGAAGGTCGCCCTCCAGAAAGAGCGACTTTAATAGCAAGATTAATTGACAGGCCAATGAGGCCACTTTTTCCATCATGGATGAGAGACGAGATACAAATTGTTGCCTCTTGTCTTTCTCTTGATGAAAGAGTTCCAGCAGATGTTCTAGCTGTTACAGGGGCTTCAATAGCAACATTACTTGGAGAGATTCCATTTTATGGACCAATGGCTGCAGTTAGAGTTGGTCTTATAGGAGATGATTTCATCTTAAATCCAAGTTATAGAGAAATAGAAAGAGGAGATTTAGATATTGTTGTTGCGGGTTCACCTGAAGGCATTGTCATGATAGAGGCAGGTGCTAACCAGTTATCGGAGCAAGATACTATCGAAGCTATAGATTTTGGTTATGAAGCAGTTACTGAACTTATAAAATCGCAAGAAGATTTACTTAAAGATTTAGGAATAAAACAGATTAAGCCATCCGATCCTGAAGAAGATAAAACATTGCCGTCTTATTTAGAGAAAAATTGCACAAAACCGATTGAGTTGGTTTTAAAGAAATTTGATCTTTCCAAGGAAGAGAGAGATCTTGAACTCGAAAAAATAAAAGTTGAGACGCAAGGTAAAATAGAATCTTTGAAAGAAGACAACCAATTAAAAGTTCTTATATCAGAAAATGATAAGTTGTTAGGTGTTGACTTTAAAAAACTCACCAAGAAATTAATGAGGTCACAAATCATTAATGATGGGAAAAGAGTTGATGGGAGAGATCTCGACGAAGTTAGAAAAATATCTGCTTCAGCTGGAATTCTTCCAAAAAGAGTCCATGGATCGGCCTTATTTCAAAGAGGTTTAACCCAAGTTTTATCTACAACTACATTAGGTACTCCTAGTGATGCTCAAGAAATGGACGACCTCAATCCAAGCACAGAAAAAACTTATCTCCATCACTATAATTTCCCTCCATATTCTGTAGGAGAAACAAGACCGATGAGAACCCCTGGAAGAAGAGAAATAGGCCATGGAGCATTAGCTGAGAGAGCAATAATCCCTGTATTGCCTGGCAAAGAAACATTTCCTTATGTGCTTAGGGTAGTTAGCGAAGTATTAAGTTCCAACGGATCAACTTCAATGGGTTCTGTATGCGGAAGCACGCTCTCACTATTGGATGCGGGGGTCCCTCTCAAAGCTCTTGTAAGTGGCACTGCCATGGGCTTAATCAAGGAAGGTAAAGACGTACGAATTCTTACAGATATTCAAGGCATTGAAGACTTTCTTGGTGACATGGACTTTAAAGTTGCAGGAACTGATAAGGGTATAACTGCTTTACAAATGGATATGAAAATTACGGGTTTACCAGTCTCTATTATTTCTGATGCGATTAAAAAAGCACGTCCTGCAAGATTACATATTTTAGAAAAGATGCAAGCAGCAATAGATAAGCCTCAAGCATCACTTTCCCCTCATGCTCCTAGACTATTAAGCTTTAGAATTGATCCTGAGCTTATAGGAACTGTTATTGGACCCGGCGGAAGAACTATTAAAGGAATCACTGAAAGAACTAATACAAAAATAGATATAGAAGATGGTGGGATTGTTACTATTGCTTCTCATGACGGAGCTGCTGCAGAAGAAGCTCAAAAAATAATAGAAGGGTTAACGCGTAAGGTACATGAAGGTGAGATCTTCTCTGGAGTGGTAACAAGAATAATACCTATAGGTGCTTTCGTAGAAATATTACCTGGCAAAGAAGGAATGGTTCACATATCCCAACTTTCCGAAGCAAGAGTTGAGAGAGTCGAAGATGTAGTTAGACAAGGAGATGAGGTGACTGTGAGAGTTAGAGAAATTGATAGCAGAGGAAGAATTAATCTTACCTTAAGAGGTGTAGGACAAAATAACGGAATGTCTTATCCAGAACCAACCCCTACTCCAGTCGCTCCACTTAATTAAAAACTAAAGAGGATAAATTCCGTTATCCTCAATAATATTTTTTATTTCAAGACAAATACTCTCATGAGTATTCCTGTTACTAGTAGCGACTATAACTCCCCCCTGATTGAAACTTTTTTGCCCATAGGTTAGTTCTTGATTTTCTAAATTTGTAATTGCTCCACCGGCTGCTTTCAGAATAGATTCCGGCGCAGCAAAATCCCAATCTTTTGGTGAGCTTTTCCCAGGTAAACTTAAACAAATATAAATATCACTCTCTCCTCTAACTATAGATGCAATTTTACAGCCAATGCTTCCCATGATTTCGACTTTGCGAAAATTGATTTTTTGAATTAAATTTCTCAAAATCTCATTTCCATGATTTTTACTTGTTACTAAAGTCATTTCTTGAAGATTCTTATTATTTAAAAGATTTGGTTTATATTTTGTACCATTTCTTTTTTCGCACCATGTTTTTTTGCCATCTGTAATCCATAATTGATTTTTATTTGGAATCAAAACAAACCCTATAAATGGTTTTTGTTTAAAGTTTAAGGCCAAATGCATTGCATAGTTACCTGTTCCCTGGATAAAATCCTTAGTCCCATCAAGAGGATCAAGAACCCATACCCAATCATTTTTTGTAACAAAGGTTTTTGAAGTTTTAATATTTTCCTCACTCAAAATATCCCAGTGAGTATCTTTATATTTTTCATTTATTCTTTTGATAATAATTTCATTTACTTTTAAATCAGCTAAAGTCACAGGATCTTCTTCATTATTATTCTTTAATATATTTTTTTTATAATCCGAATCTTCTAACAATTTAGAGTAATAAAGCAAAATATCTGCAGCTTGCCAGCTGAAAATTCTTATATCATCGATAAGATTATTAATATCTACTCCTGAAGGCAATTCAATCATTAAATGAATAATAATTCCTCATTATCCCATAGAAAAGAAGAACCCGAAAACGGAATTTTATATATTGTTGGAACGCCAATTGGCAATTTAAATGATATCTCCCAAAGAGCGTTAAATATTCTTAAAAATGTTTCTTTAGTGGCTTGTGAAGATACTAGACAGACAAGAAAAATAATGAACAAATTCAATATTTCAAATAAACTCATAAGTTTTAATCAACATAATTCCTCAACTAAAAATCCAAAAATAATAAAAGATCTCAAAGAAGGTAAATCAATAGCAATAGTCAGTGATGCTGGTATGCCAGGGATTTGCGACCCAGGAGAAGATATCGCTAATAGTATAAAATCAGAAGGTTTAGATATAATTTGCATCCCTGGAGCATGTGCGGCATTGACAGCACTTGTTTCAAGTGGTTTTCCCTCTTCAAGTTTTGTATTTGAAGGATTTCTTCCTAAAAAGGAAGTTGACAGATCAAAAATTCTTTTAGAAATTAGTAAGAATGAAAAAACGACTATTATTTACGAATCACCAAAGCGACTTAAAAAATTATTAAAGGAACTTTCTGAATTCTGCGGAGGCGATCGGGAGATAATGGTTGCTAGAGAATTAACAAAGAAATTTGAAGAACACGTTGGGAATAATATTAGTGAAGTAATAGAATTCTTCAATAATAAAAATGTAATAGGAGAAATAACAATCGTCTTAAAAGGAAAAAACAAAAAAAAAGATTTTAATTTTGATGAATTTAGTATGAAAAAAGATCTCAATGATTTAATAAATGCAGGCTTAAGTTTGTCAGCAGCATCTAAATACTTAGCGAAGAAAAATGGAGTAAAGAAGAGCGAAATTTATAATTTGATTTAAGATTTAGATAAAGTACTAAATAATATGAGTTTCTTAATTAAAAAATTTCTATCAGTAGTAATTTTTAACTCTTGTTTATTTGTAATCTTATTTATTGGGATACAAAATAGTTCAAGCAAAAACAAAGTAGATTTCTTAATCGACGAAACAATTGAACTTCCAATAAGTTTTATAGTAGGTTCAAGTTTTATATTAGGTTCCATTTTTGGAAGCTTTCTAGTTCTCGATATGAATAATGAATAAAAATTAATCAAAGAGCTATTAAATTTTCGGCACAAACAATTCTTGAAATTCCCTTCTTTAGTAGAACAGGTGCTGCGATTCTAAAAACGTCAGTATTTGGAACTTTGAGTACCTTTTGCTCCTTGTTACATGATCGTTTAGCAAGATTTAAATCAAAAAATATTTCAATAGTTTTCCTATTTAAATCACCATAAGGTAAAAAATCCCATTCTGGGAAATCTTTTAATAATTTTATCTCTAACTCAATTTTTTTATCTACAACCATATATACTACTTTAGGAAAATCAACCTCTGATAAAGAAACGGAAGATAATTCTTTTCTAGAAGAGCTATCAATTTCATAATCTAAAGGCGCAATTTCAAAAAAAGCATCAATTGGAGCAAAATTTGAAGCAGTTTTGTTTTCATTTAATACTTTGGGATTATTGGAATATTGACTTAAATTATCACTCTCAAAATCTTTATTATTAGAATCATTAGTTTGATTCTTTTTAGTTGTAGATTTCTCTATGGAGGATTTGCTTTTATTCGTAAATTCCTTATATCTTAATTCTCCGAGTTTCTTTTTAAGATTTCTTATGATTGTGGAATTAGTACAATTATATTTTTTTGACAAAACATAAATAGCTATTCCAGACTTGAAACTTTTAACTATTTCTTCTTTTTGTTTTTCAGTTAGTCTTTTTGACAAGATTAAAATTCAATCACTCTATAATTTTATGTCTTTTCTAATTAAAAGAAAATAAAAGGACTTTATACTAATTATATTTTATTAATACATTTTACTATTTCTATTTAAAAATTTACTTGTTGAGTGTGCAGGGCTGTTTTAAAATAAGAAGGTTATTTGGGTGACTTATCCAGAAAAATGTAAAAAAGTAGTGATAATTCATCTCTGCAAACATTACTGCGACCAAAACCCTTAAAAAACCTCAGCTTCCTTAGCTCAGCTGGATAGAGCAACTGCCTTCTAAGCAGTGGGCCGCAGGTTCGAATCCTGCAGGAAGCGTAAATTTTGTTAAATCAATTTAGTTAATAAGGACAATCCTTAAAATGACTGAATTAAATTCTTAGCTTCTTCATTATTGTTACTATTTAATAAATAAATAATTTTTCTTGAGCACGATATCAAATTTAAAAACTGGCAATCTTCTTTTTAGATCTGGTGTATTTTTATTAGTTTCAGCACCAGCATTATCAGCCATTTTATTCTTTTTTTCGATATTGATATCTTCTTATAAAAATTACAAAAATTTCTTACTTGACAAATGGAATTATCCATTTTTTTTAGCTAGTTTGATTCTAATAATTACAGTTTCTGTATCCTCTTTAGAACAATTCTCCAACAAAATAGATGGTTGGAGCAATTATTTGAATTGGGTAAGTCTTTTTAATTGGATTCCATTATTTTATTGCATATGGGCATTTAAACAATATTTAAATTCATCCAAATCAAGAAAAATAATTTTATTAATTTTGCTTAGTGGATCTGTTCCTTTAATTATTTCAGGTTTTCTACAGGTCTTTTTCGAAATTCATGGGCCATTCAAGATTTTAAATGGATTAATAATATGGTTTCAAAGAGAAGGAGAACCTGGTCTTACAGGACTATTTAATAATAGAAATTATGCAAGTTTATGGTTCACGATATTGTGGCCTATTTGTTTAGCTATTTTGTCTCAAAGAAAAAATGGATCAAAATTATTTATTTACATTTTTAGTATTTCAGTAATTTCCTCTATTTATTTGACATTTTCTCGAAATGGACTAATAAATTTATTTTTATCTTCTTTAATATTTTTAAAAGGCTCTTTCTCAAGTATTCTACTTATTTTATTAATTTTATTTATAACCTTATTAATAGCTGCTAAAACAAATATTTTCCCTATAAGTTTCAAAGAATTAGCAATTAATATTTTACCTCCAAAACTACTATCAAGATTTTCAATAATAGAGAATCTTGAGGTTTTCACTTCAAATGCAAGATTTTCAATTTGGCTAAGCGCATTAGATTTTATAAAAGAAAGACCTTTTCTAGGTTGGGGAGCGGCAAGTTTTCCTATTTTATATCAAATGAAAAATGATACATGCTGTTACACATCTTATCTTCAATGGTATGGACATACCCACAATATTCAACTTGAAATGGCTTTAAATTATGGTCTGCCTTTTTCTTTTTTAGTAAACACAATATTGATTTTAATTTTTTATAAATCTTTTAAGAAAATTTTTATTTTCGAAAGAAAAGATAAAAGTCTTGAAGAAATAAACTTAAATAAGTTTGACAAGGCATGGTGGACTTCGTCCTTTACATTCTTTTTCAGTCAATTATTTGATATACATTTCTATGACCTTAGATTAAATATTATTTTTTGGATTTTAATATCTGGATTAATTATTAAAATACAAAATCATAATCAAAAAAATCCCAATTCTCCAGAAGTTTAGTTATTTTTGAAACCTTCGATAATTAAAAATAGAATAATATCATTAAAATATTTTATAACTTTTGAATATTAATTTTTTTCAAACTATCAGTAATATTATAAGATTATGAATATAGCTTACTAATATAAATTATGTTTTTTGTATTTGGAATGAATCTTCATTTTCTTTAAATAAAGATAGATAATCTTTTTATTATTGATATGTGGTTTAAAGGGGTTAGGGTAAGTTCATTAATAGGGAGGGTTTTTACTTTATCCCTTCTAACAAAATTTAATTATTTAGAGGCCTCTGCAGCATTAGCTATATTATTTACAACAAGTACTCTATTTAATGGTGCCTTACCACCACTTCATAAAGAAATATATTTAAAAGCTGTTAAAAATAAAGTTTATAATTTTAGGGAAATTTTGATGAATTATCTTTTCCCTCTTTCATTAATTTTAATTTTTTCATCATTTATAGTCTGCATATTAATTAGAGATTTTATAGATCAATTTGATCCATCTTTATTTTTATATACTTTAATCTTTTTTTATTTAGTTACTGAAAAAATATTTGATGAGTTTAATAGATATTCACTTACATTTCAAAAATACTTTCCTTGGAATATTATTTGTATTTCAAGAAATCTATTAAACAATATAATCTTTTTTATTTTAATAATTTCAGGTAAATACTCAGAAGAAATTATTTTTAATTTTATTGTAATAATGTTTTCTATTTCTACTCTGACACCATTTTTGTTAATCTTAAAACCTTCAAAAATAATAAGAACTTTAACTCATTTTTACAATATAACTAAATATTCAAGCTTTAAATTTTTAACAAATAAAAAGCTCCTTAAAGCTTGGTTAATTTCTTTATCAATGCTTTTACCAACCTACAGTGAAAAGATAGCATCTTTAACAGCTGGCTCAAGTGAAAAAAGCAAAATGTATATTGCAGTATCAATATTTCAACTAATAACATTTTTTGTAGATCTGCAAATTCATTCAAATAAAAAAGTTGAAATAATAAAAAATAAAAGTTTAAAAGAACTTTTAAAAAATTCCAAGATATTTATTTTCTCTTCTTTTATTATCATTTGCGTATGTTTGGGTTATACTTTTTTCAATATTTCCGATGGCTTTTACAATAATTTCAACAACTCATTTACATTGCTAATTTTGGGATTAAGCATAGTTTTAAATTCTCTATCCTTAATTCAAGAAGAAAGAATTTTTTGGGCAAAAAAATATAAGGCAATTTTCATAGAAATGCTAATAATTTCTTCCCTATTAATATTTTCTTTTATTTTCTTACGCTTCAACACTCTTATATTATCTTTAGGAATAATAATTACCAATATAGCTAGGTTCAAAATTTCAACTAAAATTGCGAATGAATATTAAAAAATTTTTAGTCCTAAATCCAAATTAATTAAAATTTTATACTTAAATTTCAATTAAAATAACTATTAATTAGACTAATTAATTTTGCAATTGAAAAAAAAATCGGACTTGGATATTGAACGTGAAAGATATTCAAGAAGGGCGGAAATAAATAAACAAAATACAAAAAAATGCCATGTAAATAAAAGAAAAAACAATTTAATAGATGCTCCTTATATTGAAATTTATTTTCAATACCTTATGAAAAATTCAGAAAAAGGATTTAAAATATTGGAAATTTGCTGTGGTGAAGGTCAATGTAGTAAACCAATTTTAGAAAATTACAAAGATATAACCTTTGCAGACATATCTCAAAATTCACTTGATGTTATTAAAAGAAACTTTAGTTCTTACATGACAGGCTCAATCAAATTTAAAGAATGTAATATGGAACTTCTTCCGTTTGATAATAAAAAATTTGATATTGTTGCATGCGCAGGGGGTCTAAGCTATGGCAACAATAAATTAGTTTTAAATGAAATTCATAGAGTTTTAAAACGAAATGGAATCTTTATATGTATTGACTCATTAAATGAGAATCCAATTTATAAATTAAATAGATACATACATTATTTAAAGGGAAATAGAACAAAAAGTACTTTAAAAAGAATGCCAAATACAAAATTACTTGATGATTATAAGCGTAAATTTGGGATTACAGAAATAAATTATTCAGGCAAATTAATTTGGATTCTTCATCCATTATCAAAAATAATTGGCTACAGAAAATCAAAAATTTTATCTGATTTTTTTGATAAAAATTTACCAAAATGGATGTCCTTTAAATTTATTATGGAGGCAAAAAAGATATCTTAATGCAAACATTATCTATACTAAATAATGAATTTTTTAAATAATAATTTTTCAATATATAATTAGTAATAGTTTATTTTTTTTGTTTTGAAAAATATCCCTTTTTGCGACTACAAAAAGCTTTACCTTAATCATAGAGAAAATTATTTAAAAATAATTGATGAAGTTGCAAGTAATGGTGGATTTATAATGCAACAAGCAAAAAAAGATTTTGAAGAAGAACTATCTGAATTTACAGGTTGTAATCATGCAATAGGAGTAGGAAATTGTACAGATGGTCTGGAAATAATTTGGCAATCGATAGGACTAAGGCCTGGCGATGAAATAATTTGCTCTTCGCATACTTTTATAGCTACAGCATCATCTATAGTCATGGCTGGGGGCGTCCCAAAACCTGTTGATATAGGAGATGATAATTTAATATGTACAGAAGCAATTTCGGATGCAATTAATTCCAGAACAGTAGGAATAATGCCAACCCAACTTAATGGGAGAATATGTGATATGGACACAATTATTAATCTTGCTAATAAACATAAATTATTTGTTGTAGAAGATGCTGCTCAAGCTTTAGGTGCAAGATACAAAGGGAAACATGCAGGAACTTTTGGAATTGCTGGTGCTATTAGTTTTTATCCAGCGAAAGTTATGGGATGTTTTGGAGATGGAGGAGCCTTAATAACAAATAATTATGATATTTTTAATAGATCTCATCAGCTTCATGATCAAGGAAGAGATGTCAATGGAGAGTTAAAGTCATGGGGAAGAAATAGTAGATTAGATAATATTCAGGCGGCAATACTCTCATATCAACTTCAGAAATATCCTGCAGTAATTCAAAGAAGAAGAGAAATTGCCTCTTATTACCATAAAAGGTTATCTCCATTAAACGAGCTTAAGCTTCCACCACCGCCACTTGAAAACGCAGATAATTTTGATATTTTTCAAAACTACGAATTTATGGCGGATAAAAGAGATGAATTAAAGAAGCACTTAGAAGAGAATGGCATCAAAACCTTAATTCAATGGAATGGTAAAGGTATACATCAATGGGAGTCATTGGGCTTTACAGTTAAATTACCTAAAGTAGAGGCATTCTTCAAAAAATGCATAATGATACCAATATGGGATTATTTAAAAGATGAAGAAATAAGCTATATAGCTGATAAAGTTATTTCTTTTTATAGAAAATGATTTTTACTTATTCAATCAAAAAACGCATATTTGACATTACCTTTAGTTTAATAGGATTAGTTTTTGTAATACCATTAATATTTCCTTTTATATTTTTAATTTGGTTACAAGACTTTAAAAGCCCCTTTTATATAGCTGATAGGATTGGTTTAAATTTCAAGAAATTTAAAATAATAAAACTAAGATCTATGATAATTAAAGCAGATGAATCAAAAGTAGATTCTACAAGTGCAAATGATCCGAGAATAACAAAAGTTGGTTCGATTATAAGAAAACTAAAATTAGATGAATTAACTCAGCTTTTTAATGTCTTAAAAGGAGAAATGTCATTTGTAGGTCCAAGGCCTAACGTTGAAAGAGAAACAAATTTATATAGCAATAAAGAAAAAGAGCTGCTAAAAGTAAAACCTGGAATAACAGATTTTTCTTCAATAGTATTTTCAGATGAGTCGGAAATTTTGAAAGATCACCAAAACCCAGATATTGCATATAATCAGTTGATTAGACCAAGAAAAAATTACCTAGCTCTAACATACATTAAAAACAAATCAATCATTTTAGATCT
This sequence comes from Prochlorococcus sp. HOT208_60m_808G21, assembly GCA_002026015.1. Taxonomy (GTDB): domain Bacteria; phylum Cyanobacteriota; class Cyanobacteriia; order PCC-6307; family Cyanobiaceae; genus Prochlorococcus_A. The sequence goes on from MWOY01000115.1 coordinate 67,661, forward strand.
TAAAATAATTCTCCTTACATTTTTCGCTTTTATTAATAAAAGAAAGACCCTGAGTATAATAGTAAGAATACTAAGAAGTTACGAAACATCAGAAGAAATTATTGAAATGGCAAGAAGGAATAATAAATTAAGACCCATGGCTCCACCAGGTTTAAAAGATATTATTTTTTCAAGGGGACTTGAAAATCAAAATTAAACGAATTAATACTTATTATTAAAAACAGTAAAATTTATTAATGAATTTGATAATTTTTTCTTCATCAGGGTAATAGTCTTTCTCGTGGACCTCACTTGAAGGCGCAGGACAATCTGGGAGAGTTATTCTTCTTGGAGGATCAATCAGAGTATTTGTGGGAATATTTTCAACAATTGAAGTTATAACTTCAGAAGCCATTCCGCATGTTTTCCAACCAGAATCTATTACAAGTAATCTTTTTGTTTTCAAAACAGAATCTAAAATATTTTTTGAATTAAAAGGATTCAGAACCCTTAAATCAAAAACTTCGGCACATATTCCATTGCAATTAAGTTTATTAGAAGCCCTTAACGCTAAAAGAGTTGAATAGCCAGATCCAACAATAGTAATTTGATCTCCTTTCTTTATACATTTAGGGGTGACTGAATCTAATGGGGTTTCTTTAATAGGATTTAGATTAGCAGTCTGCTCATATAACCATCTATCATCAATATAAATTACAGGATCTGGGCATAACACTGAGGATATGAGTAAATCTCTTGCATCATCGGCAGTAAAAGGCATTACTACTCTTATACCTGGAATATGAGCGAACCAACTATGTAGAGCTTGCGAATGTTGGGCGCCTTGAGAACCACCTCTATTAATAATGCATCTTATTGTAACGGGTGCATTTAATTGACCACCAAACATATATGACCATTTAGCTGCTTGATTGACAATCGAATCCATCGCATAAAGCATAAAATCCATTCTAGGATGAACTATTATGGGCTTCATCCCACAAATAGATGCTCCAACAGCAGCACCTGTACAGGCTGATTCCGATACTGGGGTATCAATTATTCTCTCTTTGCCATATTTTTTATCTAAATTTTTCATAGTATTTCCCACGTACCAAGGACTCCATAAACCCTGCCCTAAAACAAATACTTCAGAATAATTTTCTAATAAGTAATCAAAGCCACTTAAGATAGCATCTGAATAAGTAGTTTTAATCATATTTGTAAACATTATCTAAGAGTGATTCTTTATTAGGAAAATCATCTGTCGTAGCTTTTTCCCAGTTTTCCTCAATCAACTCTTTAATTTTTGAATCTAAAGTAATTTGTTTTTCTTTTGTCCAAATTTTTTTATTAATCATTGCGTCGCTCAACCTCTTAATTGGATCTCTTTTTTTCCAATTTAATAAATCTTTTTTTGATCTCTCAACACCAACATCAATATCATCCCTCCAATCAACATGACCAAACCATCTATAAGTAATTGCTTCTATTAAATAGGGTTCAGGCTTTAATCTCATTTTTCTTATAAATTCTGATGATGTTTTATAAATTTCAATCACATCATTTCCATCAACAAGCTTTGACTCTATTTTATGAGCTTTCGCAAATCTATTAATAGTATTTGAAGGTTGCCTTAGACTCATGTGCATATGGCTTGAAAACAAATTATTTTCTACAACAAATAAAATTGGAATATTTGAAACTCTTGCGAAATTTAGTGACTCATGAAATACACCTTCTTCAGTTGCTCCATCTCCCAAATAAGAAATTGCAATATCCCCTGATTTTTGTAATTTTGATGCCAATCCTGCCCCTAGTGCTAAAGGTACAGTTCCTGCAACAATTGGTACAGATCCCAAGAAACCTTTTGATTTACTCACCAAATGCATCGAACCTCCCATCCCAGAAGAGAAACCTGTATTTTTACCGAGAACTTCGGCGAAAAGCTTATGTAAATCGTTATCTACACCAAGAATATGAGAATGCGATCTATGTGCACCGAAAATACGATCTGTATCTTGTAAGTTTTTAGAAACACCTACTGCTATGGCTTCTTGGCCTACACCTAAATGAACTGGACCCTTTATTAAACCATTTTTTTTTGCGTCAGCAATTTTGATTTCTGCTGCTCTAATAACACTCATTGAAAATAGGAAATCTTCTAAATAAGAATTTTCAATTTGAGATATATTTAGTTTTGCAAAAATATAATTTGGATCCTCAAGAATTTTTTGCTCCCCTTCATTATTAATAGAAATAATTTTTACCTCCTTTCATTTAAATCAATTATAAAGATATTTAAATGTATAATTTAAACATAATAATTTTTTTCAAAATTGTAAAACAAATTTTAATAAGTTTATTTTTCATTAACTATGTTCTCAAGTTGTGCTACTAATTGATCATAAACAATCTCAAATCTATACTTTGTTTTAAATAATTTAGTAGCATTTGCAGATCTTTTTCTTATTTTATTTGGTGATTCAATTATATCAACAATCATTTTTGCTAAAGTTGATGAATCATTAGGTGGATAGTTCCATCCTATTTCATATTGATTAATTAATTCATAAGTGTATCCACTTAATGGAGAAAGAATAGGTAAGCCTAATGACATATAGTCAATATATTTATTTACTAAATTTAGTTTATAATTTTTTATATTTTTATAGGGAGCTAGGGCTAAATGACAATTTAAAGAAATGTCTATTGCTTCTTTTCTATTTATCCAGCCTAGAAAATAAACATTTCCAATATGATTAAAAATTTCTTTTATATATTTTTCGCTGCCTCCTTTACCTGCTATAAATAATTTAATTTTTATTTTTCTTTTATTTATAATTTCAATACTTTTTTTGATTGTTTCAAAATCATATACAGACATTAATGAACCAAGAAACAAAATGTTTAAACATTTTTGGGGATCCGGTTTAAAAATATCCAGCTTTTTTTTTTCAATTTCTTTTGGAGGAACAATAGGAGATGGAAAAATCTTTGGATCTTGATTCTTTAAGGTCTTTGACAAAAATTTATTTTGATAATTATTTTTTAAATATTTAGCAATTAATTCTGTTGGACCAGTAATGTAATCAGTTAAAGATGCTATAAAGATAGAATAAATCCTATACGGTAAAAATAAAAACTTAATTAATTCTCTTTTTAGGGGGTTTATTTCTTCTTTATCCCAAAAAATATCTGGCCAAAGATCTTTTACATCCAAAACTATTGGGATTGATTTCAAAAAAGAAAAACAAATACATACGAAAGACCATTCAATGGGAGGGAAACCCACAAACATAATATCTGGCTTCTCTTTCCTTTTAAATAGATTTATTAGTAAGTTAAAAGATAGTATATGGTGATCAAATAATCTTTTAAAGCCAATATTAGATTTGTATCCAGGGGAATCAATAAGAGTTTCTGTAATTTTAGGTATATCGTTGTATTTAATATTTTTTCTATATCTTTTTTCTTGATGAAAAAATCTTGTTGAAATAATTTCTACTTTGTGTCCCTTTGAAACTAATGCTTTACTTAAATTAATAGCTCGCATTGGTCTTAGTTGGTCACCATCACAATTCAAAGGTTCCCCAGTTTGAAGTATCCAAACGAGCATTAATCTTTTTATTTTCAGCTTATCATTTAATTTGTATAGTTATTAATTTAATGAGAAAAAGATAAAAATTTTTCAATAAAAGAATTTCGACTTTATTGCTTTACTTAAATATAAATAATTAAGATTGGCAAAATTTATATTAAGAAATCATATGTATCACAATAATAATCTATTACTAGAATATAGAGTATGATTTTATATTCAAAAAATAGCTAAAATTAATTATCAATAACTAAATGAAAATAAATCATTTACTTGAAAAGATCTATAATTTTCCAAGAGTTTTAAGAGTTTTATCACTTATATTTATTGATATTTTAATTATTTATTTTTCTGTTCTACTAACATTTAATTTTGATCTTGATAAATCAATCCTAATCAAATGGATTTTTTTTAGTATTAGTATTTTTTCTACTTTAACAAATTTCTTGTCTGGTTTTTATTTGAACATAACTAGATTTATTGGTAGCTCAACATATTATAAATTTGCAAAGATAAATTTTATTGTAATTTTTCTTATATATTTTTTTGGAGAGTTTCTAAATTTTAAATTACCTAGTATTTTCTATTTCCTAAAACTCTATATAATCTCGACATCCTTAATTTTTTTTATAAGAATTTTCATAAGAGATTTAGTACTTAAATACTCAAAAAATAAACTTTTGAACAGTTCAATAGGTATTTACGGGGCTGGTGCTGCAGGATCTCAACTACTAGCATCCTTGAAACTTTCAGGCGAATTGAATATAATCGCTTTTTTTGATGATAATCCTAAGTTATGGGGCACAAAAATTAACGATGTAAAAATATATCCTCCAAGTCAAATTTACAAATTTAAAGATAATTTAAAACAAATACTTTTAGCTATACCATCTATCAAAATCTCGAGAAAAAGAAAAATTATTAAAATGTTGCAAAATCTAGAATTACCAATTTTGGATATGCCTTCAATAGATGAAATAACAAAAGGAGAAACCAAGATTGATGCACTTAGGCCGATTCCAATTGAAGAACTTCTAGGTAGAGAAGTAATTGAAGCACAAACTGATCTAATGAATTTAGCTATTAAAAATAAAATAATTTTGATAACTGGTGCTGGTGGATCTATTGGAAGTGAATTATGTAGGCAAGTAATTCAACATATGCCAAAAAAAATTATAATTTTGGACATAAGTGAAGAGAATCTTTACAAAATCAATGAGCAACTCTTAGATCTAAATCTAGATAAGATATCTATAGTATCTATTCTTGGTTCAAGTTCTAATTTTAAGTTAGTTAGTAAAACTATTAAAGATAATAATATTGATATTATTTTTCATGCAGCGGCTTATAAACATGTTCCAATAGTAGAGTTAAATCCAATAGAAGGTATTAAAAATAATATATTTTCAACAGTTGCAGTATGCGAGGCATCTGTATCAAACAATATTGAAAAACTAATTTTAATCTCAACAGATAAATCTGTAAGGCCTACTAATATAATGGGAGCATCAAAACGAGTTGCAGAATTAGTTGTACAAGCCTACGCCGAAAAAGAATCTTCTAAATTGAATAAAAATAGTGCTTACAAAGAAACATTATTTTCAATGGTGCGGTTTGGGAATGTTCTGGGATCTTCAGGATCTGTAGTTCTAAAATTTAAAGAACAGATAAAATCTGGAGGTCCTATTACCTTAACTGACTCAAACATAATTAGATATTTTATGACAATAAAAGAAGCAGCTCAACTTGTAATTCAATCTTCAGTACTTTCTGAGGGTGGAGATATCTTTTTGTTAGATATGGGAGAACCAGTAAAAATATTTGACCTTGCGAAACAAATGATTAACCTTAGCGGACTTTCCATAAAGAATAAAAATAATATAAATGGGGACATCGAAATAATTTCCACTGGATTAAGACCAGGTGAAAAATTATATGAAGAATTACTAATTGATGCAGAGGCAGAAAAAACTGATCATCCTTTAATATTTAGAGCAAAAGAAAATTTTATAAAGATGGATGAAATTATTCCAAAATTAAAATTTTTAAAAAAGAATATTGATGAGAGAAATAAAGATCAAACTCTTAAAATATTAAATGAATTAGTTAAAGAATGGGAAAACCAAAATAAAATAAATTGAATTTATAAGCTTGCAAATATTTTCATTTTTTTCATAATGTAATTTTTTTTTAAAAATGAGCTTTATTATCCCATGCAGATTTTATCTTTAATATCAAAACTTATGTTGGAATTAAATACTTTATTGAAAATAATAAAAAAAATATAATTTTTTATTTAGAGAAAATTAACTTTTTTGTCATGCTTTTATTAAAGATTACATTTTTATAATTATAAATTATTCAGAAATAATATCTCTAGATAATAGAACTGAAATTTTTATTTTTGTTGGAACTGGATTATTTAATTTGGTTAATTTTTAATTTAATAAAATAAAACAGTATGGAAATTGAATTTTGTAATTCTAGGGCCTTACCTTTTGATTTTAATTCTAGTTCAATCAGGATTAATAACAGGTAAATCAACATAATTAAGAATTGCAATAGAAGAGTTATTTAAAAATGAAAAACAATAAGATCAATCAATATAAAATGAAGTTTCGGATGATGAAACATTATCCAAAATTATAAAAAAATGGTCAAAACTCCTAAAATTGGAGAAAGGAGGTTTGATAGTTTAAGTGAATTAAACGGCGACAGTTATGCCTTGGCAACAAAATAATTTAGTAATAAAAAAAATAAAAAATATCAAATAATAAGTGCTGATAAAATATTTCATACTTGCAAATTAATTTATAAAAAATGAATCTCTTTTAAAAAAATTTACAAGATAAATTTTTTTGAAATAGTATTTCGTATTAAAAAAATTACATAAAATAAAAATTTAATTTTCAAAATTTTTGTATATAACTAAAATTATCAACCTTGAAAAAAATTAAGTTTAATATTTTTATTTTTAACCTGAAAGTAATTTTTTTTGCCAATTCCAACCATCCTTACACATATCATCAATACTTTTTAATGGTTTCCAATTAAGAAGATTATAAATTTTCGTTGTATCTGCATAATAAATTGCGATGTCACCAACTCTTCGACTTGTAAATTCATAATTAATTTTTATATTGTTAACTCTTTCAAAAGTATTTATAAGTTCCAAAACGCTGCATGAGTTTCCTTTCCCAATATTTAGCGTTATATTTATACTTTTTTTATTGAATAAAAATTTTAGAGTCTTTTTATGAATTTCTGCAAGATCAACTATATGTATATAATCTCGATAACAAGTCCCATCTGGTGTTGGCCAATCATTTCCAAATATATGTAATTTATCTCTTAAACCAGATGCAACTTGACATATATTTGGGAAAATATTTTCTGACTTACTATTTGGATTCTCCCCAATTAATCCTGAAGGATGGGAACCAATAGGATTAAAATATCTTAAATTCCCTATCCTCCATCTTGAGCAGTCAGCATTAAATATATTATTTAAAATATTTTCTACTGCTGCTTTTGTATATCCATATGTATTAAAAGGTTTTACTAATGCTGATTCTTTAAATGGTATTTCTTGCGAATCACCATAAACAGTTGCGCTACTGCTAAATAATATCGTTGTGCAATTATTCTCTTCCATAATTTTAAAAAGATTTATTGAGCCGTTAACATTTACATCCCAATAAAGAATTGGTTTTAATGTAGATTCTTGTATGGCCTTCAAGCCAGCAAAATGAATTACTGCATCTATAGGTTTATTTTTTTTCTTAGCTTTTAAGAAAACTTCTTTAAGAAAAGCTCTATTTCTAACATCCCCTTCATAAAAATTAATTTTTTTTTCATTGTAATTATTAGTTAACTCTAAGATTTCTTTTATTCCCTTCAAAACAGCTTTTGAACTATTTTTTAATGAATCAATAATTGTTATATTAAAGCCTTCTTCTAAAAAGCTAAGACACGTATGACTTCCTATAAATCCTGTACCTCCAGTAATTAGTATATTTTTCATAATTCAATGAATAAATTAGAGTAAAAAAAGTTAAATATTAACTCATTAAAAAGCATTTATTCTTAAGATTTATTCTTTAATTATATAATGAGTTGAATTAATAATAAATTTCAATAATGTTTGAAAATAATAATTTTAAAATAAATAAAATTTGTTGTATTGGAGCAGGATATGTAGGGGGGCCTACGATGGCAATGATAGCTTTCAAATGCAAAGATATAAAAGTTGAAGTCGTAGACTTAGATAAAAAAAAGATATCACTTTGGAATGATAAGAATTTAGAAAATTTACCTGTATTTGAGCCAGGATTAAGTCAAATAATAAGCGAATGCAGAAATAAAAATTTAACTTTTTCAAATAATATTAAAAGCGCTATTGAGACCTCAGATATGATCTTTATAGCTGTTAATACTCCAACAAAGAGTAGTGGGATTGGTGCCGGAGAAGCAAGTGATTTAAGATTTGTAGAAAGTTGTGCTAGAGATATTGCTCTTTATGCATCTGATAATACTATTGTTGTTGAAAAAAGTACTATACCTGTCAAAACAGCAGATATAATAAATAAAATTCTTAATACATCAAATAATTCAAAAAAAGATTCCAAGTTTTATGTTTTGTCTAATCCAGAATTTCTCGCTGAGGGAACAGCCATCAATGATTTATTGAATCCAAATAGAGTCCTAATAGGTGGAGAGAATCATTATGCGATTGAAGCCTTATCTGATATTTATAGTGTTTGGATAGATAAAAAAAAGATAATTAAAACTAATGTTTGGAGTTCAGAATTATCAAAATTAACAGCAAATGCCTTTTTAGCCCAACGACTTAGCTCGGTTAATACTATTTCAGCTATTTGTGAAACAACAGGAGCGAATATTAAAGAAGTATCAAAAGCTATAGGTATGGATAAAAGGATAGGTGAGTATTTTCTCAATCATGGGCCTGGTTTTGGAGGTAGCTGTTTCAAAAAAGATATTTTAAATCTTATATATCTCTCAAAATTTTATGGTCTTTTTGAAGTTGCAGAGTACTGGAAACAAGTTTTAAAAATAAATGATTGGCAAAAAGAAAGGATTTCCAAGTTAATAGTAAATAAACTTTTTGGTAATCTTAAGAGTAAAAAAATTGCAATTTTAGGATTTGCTTTTAAAGCGAATACAAATGATACAAGAGAATCTTCAGCTATAGATATTTGTAAAAACTTGATAGAAGAAGGGGCAAATCTCTCAATATATGATCCAAAAGTTAGTTTTGAAAGAATAGCTTTAGACTTGAACTTAGATGTTGCTGGTGAGGATCAAAATAAAAAAGTTAATTCCGCTAAATCAATTGAAGAATCTATGAAGAATGCAGATGCTGCAGTAATTTTGACAGAGTGGGAAGAATTTTTTAATATTGAATGGAATTTGTTCTCTGAGTCAATGCGAAAACCAGCCTGGATTTTTGATTGTAGAGATGTTATTAGAACTTCTGAAATTGATCATTTGAAGATTAACCTCTGGAAGTGCGGATATGCCAAATTTTCTTAACTTAATACAAAATCCAACTATTTTTAGGATCAAATAAATTAATATAATTAAATGTCTAATTCTAAAGTAAATCTAGTTACTGGTGGTGCTGGTTTTCTTGGTTCACACCTTGTAGAGTGTCTTATAAAAAATAATGAGGAAGTTATTTGTATAGACAATCTTTTTACTGGCGATAAAAGAAATATTGAAAAGTGGAAGAATAACCCTAAATTTGAATTCATAAGACATGACATAACAGAGCCTATTTTCCTAGAAGTAGGAAAGATTTGGCATTTAGCTTGTCCTGCATCTCCAGTTCATTACCAGCACAACCCGATAAAAACAGCAAAAACAAGTTTTCTTGGAACTTACAATATGCTTGGTTTAGCAAAAAGACTAAAAGCCAAAATTCTTTTTACAAGCACAAGTGAAGTTTATGGTGATCCAGAAGTTCATCCTCAACCTGAAAGCTACAGGGGTAATGTAAATACAATAGGGATAAGAAGTTGTTACGACGAAGGCAAACGAATTGCAGAGACTTTATGTTTTGATTACAAGCGTCTTCATAATTTAGATGTTAAAGTCGCGAGAATATTTAATACATATGGGCCAAGAATGGTACCTAATGATGGGAGAGTGATAAGTAATTTTATTTGCCAAGCGCTTAGTAATAAAGAATTAACTATTTATGGGAAAGGTGATCAAACACGTTCTTTTTGCTACGTTAACGATTTAATTGAGGGACTAATCAAATTAATGAATTCTGATTTAAGTGGCCCAGTGAATCTCGGCAACCCTGAAGAATTAAGAATCATAGATGTTGCAAACATAATACAAAAAAAAGTTCCTAACTCAGCAAAAATTTCATTCAAAGAGCTTCCACAGGACGACCCTTTGCAAAGAAAACCAATTATTAAACTGGCAGAAGAAAAACTGAATTGGAGACCTAAAACCACTCTATCAGAGGGATTAGACAAAACTATTGAATATTTTCAGCAACTTATAAATTAATTTACTGTTTTATTATTAATTAATTTCTTGAGATTAATTTTTCAAAATAAAGTTAGCTTTACATATTTATCAAGTTAATAAAAATAAATTTATAAAAAATTTTTATCTAAAAATTTTTTATTTTTTAGCAAATACATAATATTTTTGAACAGAGAAAGAAAAAATAGTAACAACTGGTATCATAATTAATGCTGAAATTTTTTTACTAATAAAGAACTTATTAAATAGGATTATTATAGATAATGAATTTATTTGCCAGCTTAAGAAAGCAAGAAATAAATATTTAACAAAGAAAGAGTAATTACTCCTTTTAACCCCAAAAACAAACTTTCCGTAAAGAACATATCCTATTATTAAATTTACAACTTGACTAACAAAAGTAGCTAAAGGTATAGCATAGAAAATCAACATTATTTGCAAAACAATATTTGTTACTAAAAAATTCAAAAAACCTAATAATAAAAATTTACTTTCAGTTTTAAATTTCATATTTATATAATTGGGCAATAGTAATTAGATTGAAAATAGTCTTTATACCAATTGGCAAAAATATGTATACCCTTATCAAAAGAAGTCTTAGGATTATACGCAATCCATTTTTGTAATTTGTTAATATCCGCAAAAGTAGATTTAACATCTCCTTGCTGCATTGGTTTCATTTTTTTTATAGCTTTGACTCCTAATTCATATTCTAATTTTTCAATAAATTCCAATAAATTAATCGGATTGCTACTACCTACATTAAAAATTTTGTGAGGTGCAAAAGAGGTTGAAGGTTCTGGTTTTTTATTATAAAAATCAAGATTTGCTGTGGTTTTTTTTAAACAACATTTGCAAATAGCATCTACCACATCATCAATAAAGGTAAAATCTCTTGCCATATCTCCATTATTAAAAACATTAATTGGTTTTTTTCTAAGAATTGAGTCCGCAAATATCATTGGAGCCATATCTGGCCTACCATAAGGTCCATAAACAGTAAAAAATCTTAACCCTGTAGATGGTATTTGAAATAGATGACTATATGAATGAGCCATCATTTCATTAGACTTTTTCGTTGCTGCATACAAACTCAAAGGATGATCTACCGAGTGATTTTCATCGAAAGGCATAATTTTATTTCCACCATATACTGAACTACTTGATGCATAAATCAAATGTTCAATATTATTATCTCGAGAGGCTTCAAGTATATTTAAAAAACCCAAGAGATTACTCTCTAAATAAGAAATAGGATTTTGTAATGAATATCTAACTCCTGCCTGTGCAGCCAGATTTATAACAACATTGGGTCTATACTTTTTAAAAAGTTCTTTAATATCATTTGAATTTTTTATATCTAACTTATAAAAAGTAAAAGAATTCTCAAAATCAAATTCCTTAATAATTTTTATTCTTTCTTTTTTTAAAAATTTATTGTAATAAGAATTCATATTATCAATACCTATAATTCTTATTCCTTGAGATATTAAATTTTTAACAACAGCTCCACCAATAAAACCCGCAGCTCCAGTTACTAGTATAGTTTTATTTTTTAAACTCATCTTAAACTTATTATTTAAATAATAGGACAGAATAAATAATATAACTTATATATTCCGAAGTTTTTCAAATTGAATAAATAAAAAACGGAAAAGTAATTATCTACCATAATCATCAACAAATCTATGTATATCATCCTCGCCAAGATAAGAACCGCTTTGAACTTCAATTAAAACCAAGTTTAATTGTCCAGGATTTGATAAACGATGCCTTGATCCTAATGGTACATAGACACTTTGATTCTTGGATAATAATTTTTTTTCATTATCTATTTCAACTAATGCAGTTCCAGAAACAATTATCCAATGCTCTGCTCTGTGATAATGCATTTGTAAAGATAAAGATGCGCCAGGTTTTACCTCGATCTTTTTAACTTGCCAGGTATTTCCGCATGCTATTGAAAAATAATTTCCCCAAGGTCTATGTACTTTCTTATGTATAGTTGCCTCTTCAATATTTTTATCAATAAGTTCTTCAACTAGTTCTTTTAATTGATGTACTGAATTTTTATCTGCTATCAAAATAGCATCATTTGATTCAACAACCACTAAGTTTTTTAAGCCAAAACCTACAACTAATTTTGACTCAGATTTTATTAAACAGTCATTGATTTCTTTTCCTAAAACATTACCTTGAATTACGTTCCCTTTAGAATTCTTTTCTTCATAATCCCAAAGGGATTTCCAATTACCAATATCACTCCATTTAGCATCAAGAGGAACAACCACCCCTAAATTTGTTTTTTCCATCACAGCATTGTCAATAGAGATTGAAGTACATTTTGAGAAGGCTTCATTATTTACCCTCTCAAAATCAAGATCTTTTTTAGACAATTTCAATGCATCTATACAATTTTTGAGTATCTTAGGTTCAAACCTTCCCAATTCATTAATATAAGTTTTTGCTTTAAAAACGAACATCCCACTATTCCAAGAATACTTTTTATCTAGTATTAGTTTTTCAGCGATTTTCTTTTGCGGCTTTTCTACAAATTTATTGATCTCAATACCCTGTAAGGTTTTAAAATTTAATTCTTTTTTTGATTCAATATAGCCATAACCAGTTTCTGCATAAGTTGGCTTCACTCCAAAAGTTACTAACTTTTCATTTTTTGCATACACAAATGCATTTTCCAAAGAATCTAAAAAATTATGATTTTCTTTTATGAGATGATCTGCGGATAAGATAATTAATACTGGATCATCATTCTCTTGTAGAGCTTTTAATGCCGCTAATGTAATTGCTGGAGCTGTATTCTTTCCAATAGTTTCTAAGATAATTGCATGAGGTTTTATGGCTATTTCCCGCATCTGCTCAGCTGCAATAAATCTATGTTCTTCATTACAAATTAGGATAGGTTGTTTAAGATAACTTAGTTTTGAAAGTCTATCTTGTGTTTGCTGTAAAAGTGATCTATCACTTTTGGAGTTTAATTTTAAAAATTGTTTAGGATAACTCTTCCTTGAAAGCGGCCAAAGTCTAGTTCCTGATCCTCCACATAAAATGACAGGTATAAAATCACCAGAAACCATAAATTATTTTTTTAAATTTCCCTAAAATTATTTTATTAATTTTGTTATTTATTGTAAATCAAAATTAAAGAAATTTATTTATTGGATTTTAAAATCAGTTTTTAATATTGAATTTTCAATTCAATCAAACTCTAACTATTTAATCGATTTTTTTAGATAAATAGTTATTATCTTAATCCTAATTATTATGCTCCAATCCTAATTAATTATTTAAAAATGATCCAAAAAATATGAATTATATAGATTATCGTTCTATTTTAAAATATTACTAGTGATGCCTAGGAAACTTTTGCCTCTAAATTACAAAAAAATTTAAAGTAGAATTTTAAATTTTTTATTTTCAGGTATATTTCTCATTAATTTTCAAATAAAAACATAACTACTCGAATAGAGTAATAAAGAAAAATCTATTTAATATAATTTCAAGGAAATTACAACTACCTATAATTATCTAATACCCGCTCTTATATAATGTAAGTTAATGTATTTTTAATATGTCTTCTCATAATCAAAAAGTAGCTTTAATTACCGGAGTTACAGGTCAAGATGGAAGTTATCTTGCGGAGCTATTAATTAAAAAAGGATACAAAGTGCATGGGATAAAAAGACGTTCTAGTAACTTCAATACAAATAGATTAAATCAAATTTACGAAGATCCGCATGATAAACAAGTAAATTTTATTCTTCATTATGGAGACCTAACTGACAGTACTAACATTTTAAGAATTATTCAAAAAGTTAATCCTGATGAGATCTACAATTTAGGTGCTCAAAGTCATGTAGCAGTAAGCTTTGAGACGCCTGAATATACGGCTAATTGCGATGCCTTAGGGATTCTAAGAATTCTTGAAGCAATCAGAATTTTGGGATTATCCAAAAAAACAAGAGTTTATCAGGCTAGCACTAGTGAACTATATGGCTTGATTCAGGAATCTCCTCAAAAGGAAACTACACCTTTTTATCCTCGTAGTCCATATGGAGTAGCTAAATTATATGCCTATTGGATAGTAGTTAATTACAGAGAGGCATATGGAATATACGCGTGCAATGGAATTCTTTTTAACCATGAAAGTCCAAGAAGAGGCGAAACTTTTGTTACAAGAAAAATCACTAGAGGTTTAACAAGAATTTCTATGGGACTAGAAAACTGTTTATATTTAGGAAATATTGATGCAAAAAGGGATTGGGGACATGCTAAAGATTATGTTTATATGCAGTGGTTGATGTTGCAGAAAGAAAACCCAGAAGATTTTGTTATAGCTACTGGGGAAATGGTTACAGTAAGAAGATTCATTGAACTATGTGCTCAAAGATTAGGTTGGAATACTGATGAAAATAGTAATGGAATAATATGGGAAGGGAAGGGTTTAGATGAAGTAGGTAAAAGAGCTGATACAAAAGAAATCATTATAAAAATTGATCCAAGATATTTTAGGCCCACGGAAGTAGACGAACTATTAGGAGATGCAACTAAAGCAAAAAATAAACTAGGCTGGTCCCCAAAAATATCTTTAAGCGAATTAATAAACGAAATGATAGATGAAGATCTAAAAGAAGCAAAGAAAGAATCGTTACTGCAAGAGAAAGGATTTCAAACTCACAGTATTCAAGAATACTAATTAAAAATGACTAAAAAAATTTCTCTCAATGAAAAATTTTTCATTGCTGGCGCCAATGGCATGGTTGGTAAAGCAATTAAAAGAAAATTAATAAGGTCAGGTTATGGCTCAATTGAAAATAATGGTTCACTTTTAACTCCATCAAGGCAGGAGTTAAATCTATTAGATAATTATGAAGTTGAGAATTGGTTTAAAATAAATAGCCCCTCTGTAGTCATACTAGCAGCCGCTAAAGTTGGTGGAATCTATGCTAATGATTCATTCCCAGCTGATTTTATTTTAGAAAATTTAAAGATACAAACTAATGTAATTGAAAATTCATGGAAATCTAATGTGAAGAGATTTCTTTTTCTTGGTAGTAGTTGTATTTATCCAAAATATGCAAGTCAACCCATTTCTGAAGAATCACTCCTAACTGGCGCCTTAGAGCCTACAAATCAATGGTATGCTCTAGCAAAAATAGCTGGAATTAAACTTTGTGAGTCATTAAGAAAACAATACAAATTTGACGCAATATCAATAATGCCTACTAATTTATATGGACCAGGAGACAATTATCATCCTAAAAATAGCCACGTATTGCCTGCTTTAATAAGAAAATTTTCTATTGCAGCCAAAGAATCTTTGCCCTCGGTAACTTGTTGGGGTTCAGGTAGCCCATTCAGGGAATTCTTACATGTAGATGATCTCTCGGACGCTGCATTATTTCTATTAGAGAATTGGGACCCGGATCAACCAAACGCACCATTAGATAGCAATGGAGATCCATTGTTATTATTAAATGTAGGTTCTGGCCATGATTTATCAATTAAAGAATTAGCAAATAAAATTGCCTCGCAAACAAAATATAAAGGAAAGATTTTATGGGATCTTTCAAAGCCAGATGGCACTCCAAAAAAACTTTTAAATATTAGTAAAATAAAAAATTTGGGATGGGAACCTCTTATTAAATTAGATGATGGCATAAGAGAAGCTGTGAAAGATTTTAATTCTCAACTTATAAAATAAAAAAATTAATTTACCAAAATACGTTTTAATAATATTTAAAATTTTTAATTAAAAAAATTACCTATTTAAAAATTTATTATTAATCACTGTAGTAACTTAAATATTGATAAAACTGAAATAAATCCTCCAAGAGGTTCTGTTACAGTAGCAACTCCTTCTGAAAAAGAATTTAGAGCACTTGGACTAATTTTTATAATATCACCCTCCTTTAAAATAGGATTATATTTTTGAGAAGTATCTTTTGCCAAATCTAATTTAAAAGAATTTAAACTTACAGTACCATTCTCATTTAGTCTTACAAGTTGAATATTTCCCTTATTTGCTTTCCAATTAATAGGTCCACCTGCTTTCAAAATCGCTTGAATAAGGGGTGTATTAGGCTTAACTTTTATTGTTCCAGGATTGTACACTTTCCCAATTACGCTTACCTCTATGAATTCTGGATTAATATTACTTCTTGTTGCTTCTAAATTAATTGATGAAATATCTTGTGCCTCTTCTAATTTGACAATATCACCGTCATATAAAAAAGGATTTTGGGTTTGATCACCTTGAATAATAAGATCTAATAAATTTAAATTAGTTTGTTTAAATCTTTCCTCTTTTCCTGACAATCTTCTAATTAAAGTAATACTTTTTAAATTTGTTTTTGGAGTTATACCACCCGCATTTTGAATAGCATCAACCACAGTAGGCAATGAAATTGAATTAATAGAAGTCGATGAAGTTTCTGGAAATTTATAAAGTCCTGGCGTTAAAACTTCTCCAATTACTGAAACTTTAATTGGTCTGGATTCCTCAATAGTGATGTATAGTTCTGGATCAATTAATTCTTGAGCATATTTTTCTTTGATTTTTTGCGCTGCAGAAAAAACTGATAAATTATTTACATTAGTTGGATTTATTAATGGAAGTATTAGTTGACCATTATTTAAAACTTTATATTTTCCAGATAATTTTTGATTACTTAAAAAAGTTATATTGACAACATCTCCAGGTCCAAGTAAATAAAGATCAAGATCAAGATCAATATTTTCATTGAATTTTTCTTCTATGCCGACTTCAGCTGCTAAATATATTTTATTTTTATCAAACAAAACAGAAGGAACAAAAAATAAAATCAAATACAATAATATAGGTATCTTCTTTATTTCCATAAACAAAAAATTTATTTAATAATTATCCCACAAAAAAGAGATTTTTAGAAATTTTATGTTTGATAAATCTTTATTTATTAAAACTAAATGTCCCTGTTTATAATATAGTTATTCTTAATACTTAGTTAAAAGTTTGAATAAAACAGAAGAAAAATTTCCAAATATTGAAAAAAATTTTTCAAATTTAGAGGACGAAATAGACCTTGGAAATTTTTTTAAAATTATAAAGCGTAGAAAAAAGATTTTATTTTTGGTCGCGTTCTTAACTCTTTTGATAACTGGAGCATTTACAGCACATAGAAGAATTTATAAACCTGTTTATAGCGGTTCCTTCAGGTTATTAATTAAAGACCCCATATCTGGTGATAATAGGGGTTCTGATTCATTAAAAGGCGCTAGCTTCTTAGATATAGCAAGAAACGATACTATAAACGATACCCCCTCTTTGATTTCATTACTCAAGAGTCCTCTTATTCTTTCAAAAGTTGCAGCTGAATTCTCACTAGATCCAAATTCTCTATCAAGCATAATCTCCATATCTACAGAAAGAGTGGGGAGTAGAAATGCAGATGGGATTCTAATTATAAACATTAGAAGTAATAATGTTCAAAAAGGCAAAAAATTACTCAAAAGATTAAGTGAAGTTTATTTACAAACTGCTTATTTACAGAAACAACAAAAACTTCAAGATGGATTGGATTTTCTGAATAAGCAAACTCCATTAATGAAAGCCAAAACACAAGAATTACAAACTAAATTAGCAAATTTCAGAAGAGAAAACTCATTATTAGATCCACAATTTGAAGGGAAGTCGATAAAAAAATTGGAAAAAGATTATGAAGAAAGAATAAGAAATATAGATTCAGAAATTAAAAGATTTAAATCAATAAGAGAACAAATTATTGAAGGTAAACTCTCTGCAAGAGGTTTTAAAGAAGTAATCAATTCATCACAAGGAAACTCAAGCATTGAAGTGACTACTTTAGATCAAAGTCTTTTAGATGGTCTATTAATAGCTGAAGACAAATTAAGAGAAGCACGAAGCACATTTACTGAAAACTCCAATGTAGTTAAAAGATTAAAACTTAAAATCGATCAAATCAGACCTCAACTAAAAGAGAATCAATTGAAATCTATTGACTTGACAATAAACTCTAAAAAAGATGTTAGAAATCTACTTCAAACTCAATTCAAAGAAATAAAAGAAAAATTTTCAGCACAACCAAATTTAATAAAAGAGTATAATTCCATAATACAGAATCTTGAGATATGGAAGGATAACCTAAGTGGGATTTTATCTGCGAGAGAAAGATTTCAATTAGAAATGGCCCAAAATACTGTTCCTTGGAAAATAATCTCGCCTCCAATTATGGGTGGAAATCCTATAGAGCCAAATGTTTCTCAGAATTTAACTTTTGGATTATTTGGAGGATTATTTTTAGGTTTTATACTTGCTCTATTAAGAGATAGATTTGATAATGTTTTTCATTATGTTGAGGAGGTAAAAAACGATATTCAAGTTCCTCATTTAGGCCATATACCTTATGTTGATTTTTTCAAAAACGTAAGAGATGATAAGAGAATAATTCTTAAAGAATTAGATTTCGATAATTTCAAAGGTGATAATACTAAAGACGAGAAATATCAAAGATTTTTTTTCCAAGAAGCTTTAAGGAATTTTTATACGTCAATAAGATTTATAAATAGTGATAACAGTATCAATTCTTTATGTATTACAAGTTCTCTTCCTTCTGAAGGGAAATCCCTAGTAAATATTCTTTTGGCGAAAACTTTAGCTGATATGGGTTTAAAGATATTATTAATTGATGCTGACATGAGAAAACCACAATTACATTATAGATTTGGCTTGAATAATATTTTAGGATTATCTAATTACCTAATCGATAAGAAAAAAAATATTTCAAGCATAATTCAAAAAGTTGAAAAAATACAAAATCTAAGTGTAATCACAGCGGGGAAAATACCTCCAGACCCTACTAGGCTTTTAGGATCTGAAAGAATGAAAACACTAATCTATGATCTACAAAATTCAGAAGATTATGATCTTATTTTGATTGATTCACCCCCAGTACTTGGTTTAGCTGATGTTTTATTGATAGCGGAAAACACTGACGGAATTATATTGTTGATATCTTTAGAGAAAGTAAAAAGAGATTTACCGATACAATCTATTGCTAACATCAATAACACTAACTCTACACTTCTTGGATGCGTAACTAATTCTATTAATTTACCAAAAGCGACTCGCAGCACAGGAGAAAGTTATGGTTATGGTTATGGTTATGGTTATGGTTACGGTTATGGTTATGGTTACGCAAGTGAATATTCCGATTATGCAAATATAGAGCCCTCAGAAAACAATGAACAAGATAATCCAAAACTTAAAAAAATCGAAATTTTTAATAACCTAATAAAGAAATTTATTAAAAGAATATTTGAATTTTTAGACTAATTTATGCATCAAAATTATCCTATTAAAAATTCCAAATTCAAACTAGATTGGGTATTAATAAATGAATTAGCAATTGGGAAAATACCTACAAAAGATAATGATCTTTTTTACCTCAAAAAAAAGGGCATAAAATCAATTCTCAGCTTATGCAATAAAGATGAAATTGTAGAAATAGAAAATTTTAATTGGTTCAACTACAAAGTTTTTGTGCTCCCAGACCATAAAACAGGTAAATTACCCTCAATAAAAGATTTAAGAGATGCATTAAAAGAATTAAAAAAATTGATGAATCTAGGTCCAACTTTCGTACATTGTGTCGCCTCGGTTGAAAGATCTCCTTTACTATGCATGTGTTATTTAGTTAATGAAAAAAAACTTTCACCACTTGAAGCCCTTGAATATATGATGCAAGTGCATCCAAAAACTAATCCTCTTGCTAGCCAATTGGAATTACTCAATGAATTCAACAATTAAATCTTTAAGAAAGATATTACCGAAAATATAAAATTTAGAAAATAAGATTTTTTACACATACTGGATAAAGTAAAATAAAAATAACGATATTTCTATTAAAAATTTATAATTTTGGACTACACAACGAAAAAATCTATAGCTATTTGCATACCTTGTTTTAATGAAAGCAAAAATATTGATGAATTATACTCCAGAGTTTGTAATAGTATTAAGAATCTGAATTATGAATTTCAGATTATTTTTGAGGATAATAATTCAACGGATAACACTGTAATAAAAATAGAAAATCTTATTAATAAAGACAAAAGAGTTTGCTTGATTGAAAATCAATTGAATTATGGGTTTGTAAGATCTTCTTCTAATGTTCTTTTAACAGCTGAGGCAGACGCGAATATTTTCTTGATGGCCGATCTTCAAGATCCACCTGAATTAATTCCTAAATTAATTGAAGAATGGAATAAAAAAGAATACTCTGTTATTTTTTGTTCAAGAAGTTCGAGTAAAGAAAACAAAATTTTATTTTTTTGCAAAAAATTGTATTATTTTACTCTTGAAAAATTATCAGATTTCAAAGTGGTCAAGGACTCAACTGGCTATGGTATTTACGATAAGGAAGTTATTAACTGTCTTAGAAAGATAATTGATTCTTATCCATTTATAAAAGGTTTAGTTTGTGCATCAGGTTTTAAGTGGGGCACAATAAACTATAAAAGTGCTAAGAGAAAAAGAGGTAAAAGCAGTGCTTCGCTACCTTTCTTGATAGATTTCGGGATATTAGGATTAGTTACTTTATCAAAAAAGCCCTTAAGATACATTACTTTTAGTGGAATTTTTTTCGGTTTAATAGGTTTAATATTTTCATTAATAGTGTTAATAACCAAAATATTATTTTGGACAACATTTCAGTTTGGAATTGCAATGCTTTCTTCAGTGAGTATTTTTTTATTAGGCACTATTGTTTTCTCAATAGGAATTATTGGTGAATATATATCATTTATTCATAGAAGATCATTAGGACTGCCATTAGTCATTGAGAAAAGAAAAATAAACTTTAAATCATCTAAAAAAAAGGTTTTTAAAAAAACATTTTCTATCAATTTAGATGAGAGATAGATAGTCTGGTAGTATGATTGTTCAAACTAGATTAGGTAAATTCAAATTAATAATATTTTTATTAAATCCTCAGATTATATGACTTATATTTCTTTCTAACTAATCTCATTAATAATATCAAAAAGGGAATCATGAAAAGAAGATCTTCAATTGATTTAAAATTTAGTAATCATAAGCGTAATCTTTTAGAACTTTTTTTAAGGATAATATGGAACATCACATCATTTATTTTTTTCTACTTTCCTGGTAGATATTTTTCTATTTTAAGAGTATATATCTTAAGAATATTTGGAGCAAGAATTGGAGAAAGAGTATTAATAAACTCAAAAGTAGAAATTTATTGTCCCTGGAATCTTGAGATCGGTGAAAGAAGCGTTCTAGGAAGAAATGTAAGAATTCATAATTTTGCAAAGGTTAAAATTGGCAATCATTGCGTTATTTCTCAATGGAGTTATATTTGTTGCTCAACTCATAATTATAAAGGGAATATGGAATTAATTAGCAAAGATATCAATATAAAAGATTACAGTTGGATTGCTGCAGATTGTTTTATTCATGGTGGATCAATTATCAATAAGGGTACAGTTATAGGTACTAAAGGCAATTTCAGAGGCGAATCAAATGAATGGAGTATATATGAAGGCAACCCCTCTATTTTCATAAAAAAAAGAGAATTAAATGATATTTGAATATCTACCCTAAAAACATTCTTTTTAAAATCCTAATTATAAGATTAGTATTGAATAGATTTTTAAATCTTGATATTAAACTATTAGAATCTTGAAGATACAACAACCAAAAAATAGATTTGATTCTTATATGTATTGATTTAAAAAAAGGTAATTTAATTTTGTCTTTGTTATGTGATGAAAAATCATGAATAACATTATTAAAATTATTTTTAAAATATAATTTTTCATTATCCCACCAATCATTAATTTCTAAAATTGATTTTTTGTCCATTATAAAATTATCATTAGTTTTAAAATATCTAGATGCATTTTCCCAGCTTTTAAAGAATAAAAATGGTGGTGGTTTACTAAATAATAATGTAAAGTAATTTAAAGCTTTTAAAGAAGAACAAATTGGGATAACATCATTCTCAATACATTCATAAACTCTAAGAGTTTCAGGGGTAGTATTACCATTAGGGGATAAACTAAAAACGCAAGATCTTAATTCCTTCAAATAATCTTCATAAGATAATCTTTTATTTGAACCTTTAAAAATATCAATAGAATTTTTTTTAAAAGTATTAATCATTTTTTTTCTCTCCCCTTTTATTTCGCCCTTAAAGAAAATAAGTTTTGATTTACTTTGTATTTTTTTAGTCTTACTTAAATTAAAATCATAGAATCTAGGTCCTAAAGGAAAATGAAAAATATTGTCTTTTTCTACTAAAGATGGATTTAAATAATTTCTAAAAACGAATAAAGCGCCATCATATAATAAAGAATAGTTGGATAAAAACCATTCATCTGAAAGGTGAATAATCCCATAATCAAATTTATTTTTTATCTGCTTTAATTTAGATTTACAAAAGTTATCGTTATCACTTATAACTATTATTTTTAAATTATCCCCTAATTCTTGATTTGCAAATTCAATTAATTTATGAGGATTTATATAAAAATAATTAACAAAAAAATTATCTTTTAGTAAGTATTTGATCCAATCATATTCAAAACAACTACTCTCATTCTCAGTTAAAAATATAATATCAATATTCTTTTTCATAAATTATCTAGCCACTTTTTAACCAATTTATCATATTTTCTAATCCATTCTTAATATCTATTTTAGGTTCCCAATTTAAAAGTTTATTTACTTTTTTAATATCTGCTACGAAGAAATCTTGATCACTTTTTCTTCTCTCTATTTGTTTATATTTAATTTCCTTTATTTTCAAAATTTCTTTTAAAATTTCAAATAATTCGAGTATGGAAAGGGAATTTTCTATCCCTCCACCAATATTAAAAATTTCACCATTTACTAGATCTGAATTATTAAATGCTTTTCTATAAAGTTGAATTAAATCATTTGCATGCAAAACATCTCTTACCTGTTTACCATTACCCGATATAGTAAAAGGTACAACTTCTTTATTTTTTTCAAAATTAAGAGCCTGATTTAATGCCTGCTTGCAAAACCATCCAATCCAACCTTGATCTTCAGTAGAAAACTGTCTTCCTCCATAAATACTAGAATGTCTAAATACTGTAGTTTTTAATCCGAAAGATCTAGACCAATCCCTTACATATTGATCAGCCGCTCCTTTTGAACAGCCATAAGGTGTAGAGAAATCGAGGGGGATTGTTTCATTTAATCCATTTTCATATCCTTCTATTTCATATCTAAATTCTCTTTCAACATAATTTAAATTTTTTAAATCTCCATACACTTTATTAGTACTACTAAAGGCAAATAATGCTTCAGGAGAATATTCTCTTGTAGCTTCAAGAAGATTTAAAGTGCCTAATGCATTAGTACAGAAATCTAAATAAGGATCTTTTAAAGAGGTAGTCATTGCGACTTGTCCAGCAACATGTATAACAAAATCAAATTTTTTATTTTCTTTAAAAACTTTTTGAACTAATAATTTATCTTTAATATCAATTTTAAAAAAAGTTGAGATTTTTTAAAGAGGTATTTGACTCTAACCAATCTAAATTAAGTCTAGATCCTTCTCTGTACAATGTATCTAGAATGAAGACTTCATCACCACTATTAAGAAAATCATGAGCCAAATTAGAACCCAAAAATCCACATCCTCCTGTAATTAAAATCTTTGGCATTCAGATTAACCTACCTTTGCAACCACTCTTTTAAATTCATTAATTCTGTCAGGGATTGCTCCAAAAATCAAATCTCCTTTTGATTCAAGTCTTTCCCATTCATTTATAGCGAATTCTTTAAGAGATATAGCCTTACCTGAAGCTAAATTATCTACTTTAATTCCCATATCATTAAAAATATCTTGTTTAGATTTTGCAATTATTCCTTTTGCAACCTCTTCTACTTTCATAAAATCAAGAATCTGCTTACCAGAGGACATTTCAAAATCTCTCCCACTCTTTGATGCATTATATAATTGTGGCCAAAAGTTATTTTTATTTTGCCCAAAACCATAAATATTGAACAAACGTGAATAAACAAATTTCATTTTAGAATTTTTTGCGTAATTATAAAGCATTAAAAAAGTTGCCACTTTACTGCTTGCATAAATAGAAGTTGGTTGAAGAGGCGCATTTGCAGGAATATATTCATAATCATCTGAGGTCAAACCATATTCGTGACTAGAACCAACAGCATAAAATTTTTTAACTCCAGCTTTCTCGCACTTAAGAAAAAAAGAAATAGTATCATTTATATTGGTATTAAGAAAATCTTGGATTGAAGCTTTTTGAGGACTAACTCCTTTAGCAGCTAAGTGTAAAACTAAATCAAATTTATCAAGTTCTTCAATTTCTATATCTCTTAAATCTGATCTTACTATCTTCAAATTAGCTAAATTATCCTTTAGATCAAAATTTAATTCAGAACCTTTTCTTAAATTAATAACTATATCATTATTTTCTTTTAAAAGATTTTTCAAAATATAAGTGCCTATAAATCCAGAAGCACCTGTTAAAAATATTTTCATAAAAATCGATAAATAAAATACATTTTAAAATTTTTGAAAATCAAATTTATTTCTAATATTTGAAAAAGTAATCATTTTGAATATTTAATTTAAAAATTCTTCAATATCTTTTTCGCATAGTTTAAGTGCATTAATATCCTTTTCATAATAGTTTTTATACCAATTTGAGGTAATTTGAATCGCTTTGTTAAAATCCCAAACTGGCTTCCAATTTAAATAGTTGATAATTTTATCAGTATTTAGATGAAGTAATTTAGATTCATATAAATTTTCAAAATCTTGTTTTAATACAAAATCTAAACTTAGATATTTTGATATTTCTTCAATAACATCTTTTACAGACTTATTTGAATCAATATTAGGACCTATGTTAAATGCAGAACATAAATTTGAATTGCAAATATTATCTTCTTTATAAATCCTTTCAGCAAGGAGCATATATCCAAGTAAAGGATCTAGAACATGTTGCCATGGCCTTTTTGAGTAAGGATTTCTTATAATTATTCTTTTATTTTCATATTTAGATCTAACTATATCAGGGATCAATCTATCAATTGCCCAATCTCCACCCCCTATAACATTTCCTGCACGAACAGATGCAATTCCAAGATTACTAAATTGATGTTCTAAATTACCACAATAACTTTCTCTCCAAGAATTAATAACGATTTCTGCGGCCGCTTTACTTGAACTATAAGGGTCTTTACCTCCTAATCGATCCGTTTCTCTGTAACCATAAATCCATTCATTATTTTGATAAACTTTATCTGTTGTAATAAGAATGACTGCACACTTTTTCTTGATAGATTTTAAAGATTCTAAAAGATGCAGCGTCCCTATTACATTAGTATTCCAAGTTTCTATTGGCACAGCATAACTTTTTCTTACAAGGGGTTGTGCTGCCATGTGAAAAATTATGTCTGGATTTGAATCTGAAACAACTTTATTTAGTTCATCAAAATTACGAATATCTTTGATGATACTTTTATCTATAACGTTTGAGATCGAAGCTTCTTCGTATAAAGAGCTAGAAGATTCAGGTTCTAATGAAATTCCGGTTATTTTAG